>CAITHK010000287.1 GCA_903892175.1 uncultured Burkholderiales bacterium
GTTGCATCTCACCCGGATGTCGATGCTGTGATGGCTGCCATTGTGGGGGCTGCAGGCTTGGCGCCTTGTTTGGCCGCTGCACGAAGCGGCAAGCGCTTATTGCTGGCGAATAAAGAGGCCTTGGTGGTTGGCGCTGAGGTTTTTTTGTCAGCAGTCAGGCAAGGCGGCGCGACTTTGCTGCCTATCGACAGCGAACACTCAGCGATTTTTCAATCACTACCTGAAGACCCAGAGACTTGGAATTCCAGAGTCGAAAAAATCATTCTGACTGCATCGGGCGGGCCGTTTCGCACGCGTGAAGTCAAAACTCTGAAAGACGTCACCCCTGAGGAAGCCTGCGCGCACCCCAATTGGGTCATGGGGCGAAAAATTTCAGTGGACTCGGCCACGATGATGAACAAGGCCTTGGAGGTGATTGAAGCACGTTATCTTTTTGGCTTGCCACCAGAGCGCATTGAAGTCGTGATTCACCCCCAAAGCGTGATCCATTCCATGGTTCAATTTCGTGATGCTTCGGTGGTCGCACAGCTTGGCACACCGGACATGCGGGGGCCAATTGCTTATGGCTTGAGTTGGCCTGAACGCATCGAATCTGGCGCACAAGCGCTGGATTTTCGCGATTTGGCTGCAATGACTTTTGAGTCTTTGGACGATCAAGAACATTCAAAACGCTTTGCCGGTCTCAAATTAGCTTGGGAAGCCCTGCGCGCACCTGCCGGAACCACTGCGGTGTTGAACGCCGCCAATGAAGTGGCTGTGGCAGCTTTTCTGGAAAGACGCATTCGGTTCGATCAAATTCACCAGGTCAATTTGGGTTGCTTGGAGAAGTTGCAGCCCTCACAACCTCATGATTTGTCTGATTTATTGGCATTGGATTCACAAGCCCGCGGCATCGCCGAAGCAGTTGTTCAGTCGTTGCGCTTGACATGACGCTTTTGGCCTTTTTGGGCGCCATGGGTTTGTTGATCACTGTCCATGAGTGGGGCCACTATCGGATGGCTGTTGCCTGTGGCGTTCGAGTTCTCACTTTCTCAGTAGGTTTTGGCAAACCCTTGTTACGCTGGCAATCACGCGAGCCAATCATGGGCCATGCCACAAGTTTTATGATTTGTCTGATACCGCTGGGTGGCTTCGTCAAGATGCTTGACGAACGGGATGGCGAAGTTCCTCTCAGCGATGTGAGCTTGGCCTTCAACAGGCAAGCGTTGTACAAGCGTGCGGCCGTTGTTGCTGCGGGGCCTTTGGCCAACATACTGCTTGCTTTTTTTCTTTATTCCGCCAGTTTTTGGATAGGGCAATACGAATCAAAGCCAATTGTGGCAAGCCCGCAAATCAACTCAGTGGCGCAATCGTTGGGATTGCGCGCGGGGGATACGATTTTGCGCGCAGGACTTTCTGGGGGCGCCTTGCATGATGTCGAGTCCATGGAAAGCCTCAGGTGGTGGGCCTTGAGGCAAAACTTTGACCAAGACGCCTTGGTCTTAGAGGTTTTGTCAGGCAAGACGTACCGCATCCAAACACTCTTACTCACTGCGCCTGAATTTCAAGACGAGGGCGCGGAGTCGTTGAAAGGGCTTGAACTTTTTGGTTTGGGGCAACCTTGGAGTGCCGCTGTGATTGCGGGAACTCAAACAGGGCGTCCAGCCCAGCGTGACGGGCTCATGGCAGGGGATCTCGTTGTTAGCGTTGATGGGCAACCGATTGAGGACGCCAAGCAATTGCGAGAATTGATCCGAACTGCTGCAAGAGTCAAGGCATTAGGACCCCAAACTTGGGAGGTTCAGCGCAGGGGACAACAACGCTTAACACTTCAAGTGCAACCCGACCGTGTCCTTGAGCGGGGTCAATACATCGGGCAAATCGGGGCATATATTGGCGCGCCTGCTGCAAGAGTTTGGGTGCAGGCTAACTTGTTGGATGGACTGGCTCTTGGTTGGGCTCGTACCCGCGACGTGATGACACTGACCCTTGACATGCTTGGACGCATGTTGGCAGGACGGGCATCCTTAGACCATTTGAGTGGTCCATTGGCGGTGGCCGAGTATGCCGGCCATTCTGCCAGTTTGGGTTTAACCGCTTATGTCTCTTATCTGGCATTGCTGAGCTTGAGCTTGGGAGTGTTCAATCTCATGCCTTTGCCTGTTCTTGATGGAGGGCACCTGTTGTATTATCTTTATGAAGCATTGACAGGGCGTCCTCCTGCAACACAATGGATTCAAGCCTTGCAGCAGGTTGGGTTGTTGATGCTGTTGGCACTGATGGCTTTTTCTTTCTTCAATGACTTGGTCCGTCTGGGCTGGCTCAAATAATCACTTTCATCCATTACCCTCAGGCCTGAAGTTTTTCTTCATGAACAAGCAACCACATCGATTTTCCCTAGCTCCGCTCTCCCGTGCGGCGGCATTATTCGCGGGCGCAGCACTGGTTTTCAATGCCTGGGCTGTTGATTCTTTTACCGTCCGAGATATTCGTGTAGAGGGGTTGCAACGCGTTGAGCCTGGGACGATTTTTGCTTCGATTCCTTTGCGTGTGGGCGAAGACTTCACCGACGACAAAGGTGCTGCAGCCATTCGCAGTTTGTTCGCATTGGGGCTGTTCAAGGATGTTCGAATTGAGCTGAACGGTGATGTCGTGGTGCTCATCATTGAGGAGCGCCCTAACATTGCCACGGTTGAATTCATTGGGACCAAAGAGTTTGACAAAGATGTTCTGCGCAAGGCTTTGCGCGACATTGGTTTGGCAGAAGGCCGCCCCTTTGACAAAGCCTTGGCAGATCGCGCCGAGCAAGAGCTCAAACGTCAGTACGTCAGTCGCAGCCTGTACGGCGCAGAGGTGATCACAACTATCACGCCAATTGATCGCAATCGGGTCAATTTGTCCTTCACAGTGGTTGAAGGTGATTTGGCCAAGATCAAAGAAATCCGAGTTGTTGGCAGCAAAACCTTCAAAGAATCCACGCTGTTGGATCAATTCGACCAAGGTACGGGAAATTGGTTGAGTTGGTACACCAAGTCTGACCGTTATTCGCGCACAAAACTGAATGCAGACCTCGAAACCTTGCGCGCCTGGTATTTATCGCGTGGTTATTTAGAGTTTCGAATTGACTCAACCCAGGTTGCAATTTCGCCCAATAAGCAAGACATCAGTATCACCATCAACATCACCGAAGGTGATCGCTTTGTGGTGTCTGAAGTAGCCCTGGAAGGCTATTACTTAGGCAAAGATGATGACTTCAAATCTTTGATTGAAATCAAAGCCGGGCAACCTTACAACGCCGATGATGTGGCCAAGACGACCAAAGCTTTCAACGAATATTTTGGTAATTTTGGATTCGCATTTGCTCGCACGGAGGTGCGCCCTGAAATTGACAGGTTAACCAACCGAGTCAAACTGCTTTTGATTGCCGACCCCGCACGCCGTGCCTATGTCCGTCGTATCAACATTGTTGGTAACAACCGAACCCGTGACGAAATCGTGCGCCGCGAATTTCGCCAAATGGAGTCCTCTTGGTATGACGGCGAGAGAATCCGTTTGTCACGCGACCGTATCAACCGATTGGGCTATTTCAAAGATGTCGACATTGACACCCAAGAGGTAGCAGCTTCGCAAGACCAAGTGGACTTGAACGTCAATGTGACAGAAAAACCCACAGGCATGCTGACTTTGGGCGCCGGCTTTTCAAGCGCAGAAAAAGTCACTTTTTCCTTTGGCATTCAGCAAGAAAACGTGTTCGGTTCAGGCCAGAACTTGGGATTGCAGGTCAGTACCAGTAAGTTCAATCAGTATTACGTCATCAGCACCACAGATCCTTACTTTACTGAAGACGGCGTATCCCGTACGTTTGACTACTACCACCGTTCGAGCAAACCTTATGTTGATCAGGGCGGCGATTACCGCTTGGTCACTGCAGGTTTAGGTGTCCGTTTTGGTATTCCATTCAGTGAGTTAGACCGCGTCTTCATTGGTTCTTCACTTGAGCAAACAGAGATTGTTCCCGGAACCAACTTGCCCTCTTCTTGGCAAACATATGCCTACAACCATGGGTACACAACCAAAACAGTTCCTGTAACCTTGGGCTGGGCAAGAGACGGCCGCGACAGCTACCTCAACCCGTCCACGGGTAAATTGATTCGCGCCAACTCAGAAGTCGGTGCGGCTGGTGATACCCGCTACGCAAAATTGGGCGGTCAGTATCAACAGTATTTCGCTTTGAGCAAACAATACACGTTTGCCTTCAACGCCGATCTGGGTGTGGGCAAGGGCTTGCAAGGGCAGAGCTTTCCCGTTTTTAAGAACTACTTTTCTGGTGGCTTAGGCTCTGTGCGTGGTTTTGAACAGGGAACATTAGGCCCCCGCGGACACGATGGCATTGTGTCAGGTGGTACCAAAAAGATCACCTTGAACAGTGAGTTTTTGATGCCATTTCCGGGGGCAGGGAATGACCGCAGCTTGCGGCTCTATGGCTTTTATGACATGGGCAACGTATTTGGCGAGTTCGACAAAGTAGAGCTCAGTCAACTCCGCAGCTCTTTTGGCGTTGGGCTGAGTTGGGTCTCGCCCATGGGGCCGCTGAGATTTGCATGGGCCCTCCCAGCTCGTTCTTTCACAGGCGATAGAATTCAGAGATTGCAATTCCAAATCGGGACGTCTTTCTGATGAAATTTTTTTTAAATCAATTCGTATTTGCCATCGCTTTTGGCTTGTTAGGCTTGTCGGCACATGCCGATGAAATTCGCATTGGATTCATCAACACTGACCGAATCTTCAAAGAAGCCAACACGGCCAAGCAGGCTCAACTGAAGTTGGAGCAGGAGTTTTCCAAACGCGACAAAGACCTCAACGATGCAGGCGCTTCATTGAAGTCGGCGGTTGAAAAATTTGAGCGAGAAGCGCCTACCTTGTCCGATTCCCAACGACTGAGCCGTCAAAAACAGTTGGGAGAACAAGACCGCGATTTTCAACGCAAGCGCCGAGAATTTCAAGAAGAGCTCAATGCGCGAAAAAATGAAGAGTTTCAATTGGTTCTCGAGCGTGCTAACCGGGTGATCAAGCAAGTTGCCGAAGCCGAAAAGTACGACTTGGTATTGCAAGAGGCGGTCTATATCAGTCCCAAGCATGACATCACCGACAAAGTGCTCAAGGTCATCAATTCAGCCAAGTAACTTGCCGTGGCACTGCGTCTCGGCCAAATCATCGACAGTCTTGGGGGCCAGTTATTTGGTGATCCTCAGCAGTGGGTACTCAAACTTGCACCGATAGAAACGGCTCAAACGGATGACTTGAGCTTCGTCAGTCACCCGAAATACCAATCGCAAGTCACGACCTCTCGAGCAGGTTGTTTGATTGTGTCTCCTGCGTTAGCGAATCAAGCTCAAGCCCGTGGGGCTTGCATCGTGACAGAGAATCCTTACCACTATTTCGCCCGATTGACCCAACTTTGGCGTGCCCAACAAGCGCCAGATGATGAGCCCAAAATTCATCCAAGTGCTGTGGTTCATCCCACTGCCCAAGTGGATGTCAGCGCGCGAATTGGTCCATTGTGTGTGATTGAACGTGGCGCTCAGGTTGGTGCGAACACTTGGTTGAAGTCGTCAGTCACTATTGGCGAGAATTGTGTGATTGGGCAACGCTGTATCGTGCATTCGGGCGTGGTGGTCGGTGCTGATGGCTTTGGCTTCGCCTTGTTTGATGGTGCTTGGGAAAAAATTGAACAACTTGGGGCGGTTCGCATCGGCAACGATGTCGAGATTGGCGCCAACACTTGCATAGACCGTGGCGCTTTGGATGACACAGTGATCGAAGATGGCGTCAAACTTGATAACTTGATCCAGATAGGACACAACGTTCACATCGGCGCGCACACAGCCATGGCTGGTTGTGCGGGAATCGCAGGGAGTGCACGGATTGGTGCCCATTGCACGGTTGGTGGTGGAGCCGTGGTTTTAGGCCACTTAGAGTTGGTCGATGGCGTGCACATTTCTGCAGCATCGGTCGTGATGCGATCTATTCGTCAGCCTGGACAGTACAGCGGCGTCTTCCCCATCGACGACAATGCTTCGTGGGAGAAAAATGCGGCCACCTTGCGTCAATTGCACCGTTTGCGCGATCGCATCAAATCTCTTGAATCAGCTTTAGAAAGTCAAAAAAAATGAGCATGGACATCCATCAAATCTTGAAGCAATTGCCGCATCGTTACCCCATCTTGTTGGTTGACCGCGTGTTGGAGATTGAAAAAGGCAAACGCATCAAGGCGCTCAAAAATGTCTCCATCAACGAGCCCTATTTTTCAGGCCACTTTCCCCATCGTCCTGTGATGCCAGGGGTGTTGATGCTGGAGGCCTTGGCCCAAGCTGCCGCTTTGCTGGCATTTGATGCTGTTGGCGTGACGCCAGACGACAAAACGGTGTACTACTTTGCAGGCATCGATGGTGCGCGTTTCAAGCGTCCGGTTGAACCTGGCGATCAGTTGATTTTGGAGGTTGAGCTCGACCGTATGAAAGCTGGCATATTCAAATTCAAAGCCCGAGCAAAAGTGGGGGATGAAATCGCCACTGAAGCTGAGTTGATGTGCACCATGCGCACCATTGCCTGACGAATCCCACTTGACGATGAGCCTGATCCATCCTACGGCGATTGTTGACCCCCAAGCCGAGCTCGACAGCTCGGTACAAGTGGGGCCATACACCATCATTGGTCCCTATGTGCGCATGGGTGCGGGCACCACAGTCGGTGCCCATTGTGTGATCGAAGGTCACACCACCATTGGACGCGACAACCGTATTTTTCAATTCAACTCTTTAGGTGCGATTCCGCAAGATAAAAAATACGCGGGGGAACCCTGCGAATTGGTGATCGGTGACCGCAACACCATCCGCGAGTTCTGTACCTTCAACATCGGCTCTCCCGGCGACACAGGTATGACGCGTGTGGGCGATGACAACTGGATCATGGCCTATGTGCATTTGGCGCACGACTGTGTGGTGGGCAATCACACCATCTTTGCCAACAGTGCGCAACTGGCCGGCCACGTGCATGTGGACGATTGGGTGATCTTGGGTGGTTTTACTGTGGTGCATCAGTTCGTGCGTATTGGCGCACACAGTTTCACAGCCATGCATTCGTTGCTGTTTGCTGATTTGCCGCCTTTTGTGATGTGTCAGGGGCAGCCGGCAGAGGCGCGCTCCATGAATTACGAAGGGCTGCGTCGTCGCGGTTTTTCGCCTGAGCGTATCAGTGCCGTCAAGGGCATGTACAAGGCTCTGTACCGTGAAGATTTGACGCTCGACAAAGCCAAAGAGCGCATCGCAGCGCTGGTTCAATCTAAACCTGAGTCTGCGCCCGATGTGCAGATGATGCTTGACTTCTTGAACCAGACCTCGCCACAACGTGGCATTGTGCGCTGAACTTATGTCGGCGCCTGTGACCTTCTCGCTTGTGGCTGGCGAGGCCTCGGGTGATTTGCTCGCAGGCCTGTTACTTCAGGGGATGCGCCAAACATGGCCTGAGATGCGAAGCATCGGCATTGGTGGCCCTCGCATGGCGCAACAAGGGTTTGAAGCTTGGTGGTCCTACGAAAAATTAGCTGTGCGTGGTTACGTGGAAGTGCTCCGGCACTACCGTGAAATTGTGGCTATCCGTCAGCAGCTCAAAGCGCGTTTGTTGGCCCAACCACCCAGTGTCTTCATCGGTGTGGATGCGCCAGACTTCAATCTTGACTTAGAGCACGACCTGAAGGCGAGCGGCATTCCGACGGTGCATTTTGTATGTCCTTCCATTTGGGCTTGGCGCGCTGACAGAGTCGACAAAATTAGACGCAGCGTAGACCATGTGCTGTGCATCTTTCCGTTTGAAAAACCCCTGCTTGAAGCGCACGGCATTGCTGCCACCTACGTGGGGCATCCACTGGCACAAACCATTCCCGAACATGTTGACCGTGCTGCGGCACGTGTTGCGCTGGGCTTGCCACAAGACGCGACTGTGGTCGCGTTGTTGCCTGGCAGTCGACCGTCTGAAATTGAATATCTGGCGCATCGTTTTTTGCAGGCCGCGCAGCTCATGGCGAAGCAGCAATCAGGGCTGATCTTTGTCTTGCCTTCCATGCCCGCCTTACGTGACCGCATCGATGCGCTGGTTCGCGAGGTAGGCGGCGTGCCCGGGCTGACGGTGTTGACCGGACAATCGCATGCAGCTTTGGCCGCTTGCGATGTGACTCTGATTGCCAGTGGTACCGCCACGCTGGAGGCAGCGCTGTTCAAGCGCCCGATGGTCATTGCTTACAACATGAACTGGATCAGTTGGCAAATCATGCGTCGTAAAAAACTCCAACCCTGGGTGGGGTTGCCCAATATTTTGAGCCAAGAGTTTGTGGTCCCTGAATTGCTGCAAGACGCAGCCACGCCAGAGGCCATGGCCCGTGAAGTATTGCAATGGTTGGCGCATCCTGAAGCCATGACCGCTGTTCAACAACGTTTTGCCGCGCTGCACGACAGTTTGCGCTGCGACACCCCTGCATTGGCTGCCCATGCGATCCAAAAAATTCTTGCGCGCTGAACAAGCTTTACTGGTCTGGGATGCCCCTGGCCTGATTGCAGGCGTGGATGAGGCTGGGCGCGGCCCTTTGGCGGGCCCTGTCGTGGCTGCTGCCGTCATCTTGGATGACCTGAACCCGATCATGGGTTTGGCAGATTCCAAAAAACTCACGGCCTTGAAACGCGAGCGTTTGTATGACGAGATTCGCGCCAAAGCTCTGTGCTGTTCTATCGCTGAGGCGTCTGTGGAGGAAATTGATCGTCTGAACATTTTGCAGGCTACGTTGTTGGCCATGCGTCGGGCGGTGGAGGGCTTGCGCCTCAAACCCAACAAAGTCTTGGTGGATGGCAACCGTTTACCTGTGCTGGATGTGTTGGCCGAAGCGATTGTCAAAGGAGACAGCAAGGTGCCGGCGATTTCTGCTGCATCTATCTTGGCTAAGGTGCATCGAGACCGCTGGTGCTTGCAATTGCATGCCCAATATCCAGCGTATGGTTTTGACCGTCACAAGGGCTACGGCACAGAAGCGCATTTAAATGCTTTGCGAATGCACGGAGCTACGCCTTGGCACCGTCAAAGTTTTGCCCCTGTTGCTGAGGTTTTGCGATGAACTTGATCACTTCGCGTGACAACCCCTTGGTCAAAGAGCTGCGTCGCCTGTCGCAAGACAGCACGGCTTATCGCAAACTAGGTCGCGTTTGGCTGGAAGGCGACCATCTGTGTCGCGCAGCTTTGACACGCGGCATTCGGCCTGAACATGCTGTGTTTGCCCAGTCTCAATGGGATACAGCTCCAAGGGAATGGACTGTGGCAGCGCCCCGCAACACGGTGCTGCCCGATGCCCTGTTTGCCGAGGTGAGTGGTCTCGAATCCCCTGCGCGGATGGGGTTTGTAATGACTGTGCCGGTGGCACCCGCGATCTTGCGTCACACCCCCACCGTGGTGCTGGATCGGGTGCAAGACGCGGGTAACGTGGGCTCAATTTTGCGCAGCGCGTCAGCCTTTGGTTTTCAACAGGTGTTGGCCATCAAAGGTGCTGCTGCCTTGTGGTCTTCCAAAGTGTTGCGCGCTGGCATGGGCGCGCATTTTGGATTGCATTTGGTGGAGGGGCTAGAGCCTTCGGCATTGGCAGTACTCGACATGCCTTGGGTTGCCACCAGCTCGCACCAAGGTCCGTTCCTGCACCAGTTGCTGTCTCAGCAGGCCCTGCCCATGCCATGCGCTTGGCTGATGGGGCATGAAGGGCAGGGCGTTTCTCCCCAGTTGGCTCAACAGGCTGCTTTGTCGGTGCGTATTGCGCAACCGGGCGGTGAGGAGTCGTTGAACGTAGCCGCCGCCGCCGCAATTTGTTTGCATGCCAGTGCCACCTGTTGCGTGACATAACGCAAGGGTAAACGAGTGCCTCGGATATAATAAGAGGCTTTCCCGCATCAACCTGTACGCCCCAGCTCAACCAAGGCCCATCCCTCGAACAAGCAGCCACAAAGAGACCCGTTCTCTTATGAGCCCTGAGGCGTACCCGAACTACTCCGGAGAACCCAGTGCTTTTGTCTCTTCAGGGAACCTTCCCGCCCGCCATCCTGGCGCTTGCAGACGGCACGGTCTTTATCGGCAATTCGATCGGAGCCCCTGGCTCCACTGTCGGCGAGGTGGTGTTCAATACATCGCTCACTGGCTACCAAGAAATTCTGACCGACCCCAGCTATTGCCAGCAGATTGTCACCTTGACGTATCCGCACATTGGCAACTATGGCGTCAACGTAGAAGACATCGAAGCTGACAAAGTCCATGCTGCTGGCCTGATCATCAAAGACCTTCCTTTGGTGGCCAGCAACTTTCGCTCCCACCAAACCTTGTCGGCTTATCTGAGCGACAGTGGCACCGTGGCAATTGCCAACATTGACACCCGTCAATTGACACGCATCTTGCGCACCAAGGGCGCACAAAACGGCGCAATCTTGGCCCTGCTGCCAGGTCAGCAAGTCACGCAAGTGTTGAAAGATCAAGCGATTGCTGCAGCACTTGGTGCGCCCAACATGGCTGGGCTCGATTTGGCACAGCAAGTCAGCGTCACAGCACCTTATACCTGGTCACAAACCGAATGGGCGCTGGGCAAGGGCTATGGCGAACAAACCACGCCCAAGTTTCACGTCGTGGCGTATGACTTTGGTGTGAAGAAAAATATTTTGCGCATGTTGGCCGAGCGCGGTTGCAAAGTAACTGTGGTGCCGGCTAAAACCTCGGCAGCTGAGGTGCTCAAGCACCAGCCAGATGGCATCTTTCTGTCCAATGGCCCAGGAGACCCTGAGCCGTGCGACTACGCCATTGCCGCAGCTGCCGAGTTGATTGAAACAGGCATCCCGACTTTCGGCATCTGTTTGGGTCATCAAATCATGGCCTTGGCCAGTGGTGCTAAAACCTTCAAGATGAAATTCGGCCACCACGGTGCCAACCATCCGGTGAAAGACCTCGACAGCGGTCGCGTCTCAATCACCAGCCAAAACCACGGTTTTGCAGTGGATGAAAAAACATTGCCGGCCAATTTGCGAGCCACTCATGTGTCTTTGTTTGACGGCACTTTGCAGGGCTTGGCTCGCACCGACAAACCCGCGTTTTGTTTTCAGGGACACCCCGAGGCATCGCCCGGTCCTCATGACATCACCTATCTTTTCGACCGCTTCATCAACTTGATGGAGAAAAAATAAATGCCTAAGCGCACCGACTTAAAAAGCATCCTCATCATTGGCGCTGGCCCCATCATCATTGGGCAGGCGTGTGAATTTGACTACTCTGGTGTGCAGGCTTGCAAAGCCTTGCGTGAAGAGGGATACAAAGTCATTTTGATCAACAGCAATCCTGCCACGATCATGACCGATCCTGCCACGGCAGACGTCACCTACATCGAGCCCATCACGTGGCAAACGGTTGAAAAAATCATTGCCAAAGAGCGTCCAGACGCTATCTTGCCCACCATGGGGGGGCAGACTGCTTTGAACTGCGCTTTGGATTTGTGGCACCACGGTGTCCTCGACAAATACAAAGTCGAATTGATCGGTGCCACGCCCGAGGCGATTGACAAAGCGGAAGACCGCTTGAAGTTCAAAGATGCGATGACCAAAATTGGTTTGGGTTCAGCACGCTCTGGCATTGCCCACAGCATGGAAGAAGCCTGGGAAGTTCAACGACAAGTGAATTTTCCAACTGTGATTCGTCCCAGCTTCACCTTGGGCGGTACCGGGGGTGGCATTGCCTACAACCCCGAAGAGTTTGAAGTCATTTGCAAGCGTGGCCTGGAAGCTTCGCCCACCAATGAGTTGTTGATCGAAGAGTCACTGCTGGGTTGGAAAGAGTACGAGATGGAAGTGGTGCGCGACAAGGCGGACAACTGCATCATCATTTGCTCGATCGAGAACCTCGATCCTATGGGCGTGCACACCGGTGACTCCATCACTGTGGCACCCGCCCAAACCTTGACCGACAAGGAATACCAAATCATGCGCAACGCCTCGTTGGCCGTATTGCGTGAAATTGGTGTGGACACGGGTGGTTCGAATGTGCAGTTTTCGATCAACCCAAAAGACGGTCGCATGGTGGTGATCGAGATGAACCCCCGCGTATCGCGCTCATCTGCTTTGGCGTCCAAAGCCACGGGCTTTCCGATTGCCAAGGTAGCGGCCAAGTTGGCCGTCGGTTACACACTCGATGAGTTGCGCAACGACATCACCGGGGGAGCCACGCCTGCGAGCTTTGAGCCCAGCATTGACTACGTGGTCACCAAAATCCCACGTTTTGCCTTTGAAAAATTCCCCACAGCTGACAGCCGTTTGACCACCCAGATGAAGTCGGTGGGCGAAGTCATGGCCATGGGTCGTACCTTCCAAGAGTCTTTCCAAAAGGCCCTGCGCGGCTTGGAGGTTGGTGTGGACGGGATGAACGAGAAGACCCAAGACCGTGAAGTGCTTGAAAAAGAGCTGGGCGAGCCCGGCCCTGAGCGCATTTGGTACGTGGGCGATGCGTTCGCACAGGGCCTGAGCGTTGACGAGGTGTTTGATCTGACCAAAATCGACCGTTGGTTCTTGGTGCAAATTGAAGAGATCGTGAAAATCGAGTTGGAACTCGAAACCACCACGCTGGATGCCATTACCGCTGACGAGTTGCGCGCGTTGAAGAAAAAAGGTTTTTCTGACCGTCGCTTGGCCAAGTTGCTCAAAACCACCGAGCATGTGGTTCGCGCCAAGCGCCACGCCTTGAATGTACGACCAGTTTACAAACGCGTGGACACCTGTGCCGCAGAGTTCTCCACCGATACCGCCTACATGTACTCCAGCTATGAAGGCAACGGAGACGGCGAGTGTGAGGCTGAGCCCACGCAGAACAAAAAGATCATGGTGTTGGGCGGAGGCCCAAACCGCATTGGTCAAGGCATCGAGTTTGACTACTGCTGCGTCCATGCCGCACTCGCCATGCGGGAAGACGGTTACGAGACCATCATGGTCAACTGCAACCCCGAAACCGTGTCAACCGACTACGACACATCGGACCGTCTGTATTTCGAACCCTTGACGCTGGAAGACGTGTTGGAGATCGTGGACAAAGAAAAGCCCACCGGGGTGATTGTTCAGTACGGTGGCCAAACCCCTTTGAAACTGGCCCTGGGTCTTGAAGCGGCAGGCGTACCCATCATTGGCACCAGTCCAGATATGATCGACGCGGCCGAAGACCGCGAACGTTTTCAGAAGTTGTTGCAAGAACTTGGGCTTCGTCAGCCGCCCAATGCCACCGCACGCACCGAACCAGAAGCTTTGGAAAAAGCCGCTGCCTTGGGCTACCCCCTGGTGGTGCGCCCCAGTTATGTGCTGGGCGGACGTGCCATGGAAATCGTGCATGAGCAACGCGACTTGGAGCGCTATATGCGCGAAGCTGTCAAAGTAAGTCACGATTCACCGGTGTTGCTGGATCGCTTTTTGAACGATGCCATTGAGTGTGATGTGGACTGTTTGCGTGACCCCGAAGGCAAAACCTTCATTGGTGGCGTGATGGAGCACATCGAACAAGCCGGGGTGCACAGTGGGGACTCGGCTTGCTCGTTGCCGCCGTACTCGCTGTCTGCCGAGACCGTCAACGAACTCAAACGCCAATCCGCTGCCATGGCCGCAGCCTTGAATGTGGTGGGATTGATGAACGTTCAGTTCGCCATTCAGCATGTGGACGGCAAAGACGTGATCTATGTGTTGGAAGTCAACCCACGCGCTTCACGCACGGTGCCTTACGTGTCCAAGGCCACTGGCATTCAATTGGCCAAAGTGGCTGCGCGTTGCATGGCCGGTCAGACGCTGGCTTCACAAGGCATCCTTCATGAAGTGACGCCACCTTATTTCAGCGTCAAAGAGGCAGTATTCCCGTTCGTCAAGTTCCCTGGTGTTGACACCATCTTGGGCCCTGAGATGAAGTCCACGGGTGAAGTGATGGGCGTTGGCAAAACCTTTGGCGAAGCTTTTGTGAAAAGCCAATTGGGTGCTGGCACCAAGTTGCCACGCCCACACAAAGCCGATGGCTCGTCTTCGGGCAAGGTGTTCATTTCCGTCAAGAACAATGACAAACCTCGCGCTATTGAGGTGGCACGTCAGCTGGCGGCGCAAGGCTTTGAGTTGATCGCCACCAAAGGCACGGCCTTGGCCATCACCACCGCGGGTGTGGCCTGTGCCACGGTGAACAAAGTGACCGAAGGTCGCCCTCACATCGTGGACATGATCAAGAACAATGAGATTTCCTTGGTCATCAACACCGTCGAAGAACGTCGCAATGCGATTGCGGACTCGCGTCACATTCGCACCTCTGCCTTGCTCAACCGTGTCACAACCTTCACCACCATTGCAGGTGCTGAAGCGGCGGTGGAGGGCATGAAGTACATGGACAAACTTGACGTTATTTCTGTGCAAGAAATGCACGCCCAGTTGATTGCTTAACCCGGCCACAAAGCTTATGACCACCATTCCTATCACCAAGCGCGGCGCTGAAAAACTCAAAGAAGAGCTGCACAAGCTCAAAACTGTGGAGCGTCCTTCTGTCATCAATGCGATTGCCGAGGCACGCGCCCAAGGTGACTTGAGTGAAAACGCCGAGTACGACGCAGCCAAAGACCGTCAAGGATTCATCGAAGGACGCATTCAAGAAATTGAAGGCAAGCTGTCTGCCGCACAAATCATTGACCCATCTGCTGTTGATGCCGGAGGTCGTGTGGTGTTCGGTGCCACAGTCGATTTGGAAGACGAAGAGTCGGGTGACGCCGTGACCTATCAAATCGTGGGCGAAGACGAAGCCGACTTGAAGCTGGGTCTGATCAACATCAGCAGCCCGATTGCCAGAGCCTTGATTGGCAAGGAAGAGGGCGATGTGGCTGAGGTACAGGCCCCTGGTGGCATCAAGCGTTACGAAATTGTGGCAGTGGCTTACCGCTGATCACCTGATGGCGCGGTTACAAATTTATTTGGCTGCGTTGTGGTGGGGCAGTATGACGACCATCGGCTTGATGGTGGTGCCATTGCTGTTTGTCCATTCTGAAACCCCTGCTATGGCGGGGCAGATGGCCGCCAAGCTGTTTGCAGCGCAAACCTGGGTGTCTCTCGCATGTGGCATGTTGCTGGTAGTGTCGGCGCAGCGCCAAGCCCGTGCACAAGGGCTTGCTCAGTCACCTTCAGCTTGGGTGTTGGGTGGCGTGTTGATGGCCCTGTTGCTAGAGTTTGTCGTGGCACCACACATCGTGGCACGTGACAATTTAAAGCTTTGGCACAACCTGGGCAGTGCTTTGTATCTGGCGCAGTGTTGGTGTGCTGCCAAAGTGCTCTGGGACAGTCAAGCGCCAACTGCTTGAGCTAGCCTGACTGCGAACTGGTCAGCCCAGCGTGCGTTTTTTGATCGATGTTTTCTTCGGCTTGGCACGTTTGACTTGTCCGCCTGACGTCAAACGTTGGTTGCCCAAAACGCGCAGCATTTTGACTTCGGGGCGTTGGCCGCCTCTAGAGCTGTACTTGAGTACTTTGACGTCGCGTGGGCCGGGCAAACGATCTTCGGCCACTTCTCGGACTTTTTCCGGTTGTGGGCGCCACAGCACCAGCAATTTGCCAATGTGTTGAATCGGTGCTGCATGGAGTTGGTCTGCCAAGGCAGCAAACATCTCTTCGCGCGCGGTGCGGTCATCGCCCAAGACGCGAATTTTGATCAGGCCGTGGGCGTTGAGCGCCATCTCGGCTTCTTTGAGGACGGCAGGCGTCAAACCATCATTGCCAATCATCACGACGGGATCGAGATGGTGGGCTTCTGATCGGTGGATTTTGCGTTGTGCGGGGGTGAGTTGAATTGCGGGCATGGAGGGTATTATCCCCGCTCGTTCAAAGGTATGAATTGAAAGTTAAAACTAAAAGCAAAAAGGTCAATAAGTCTTGGCTCAATGACCATGTCAACGACCCTTACGTCAAGATGGCGAAGAAGGATGGTTATCGCGCGCGTGCAGCCTTCAAACTGAAAGAAATAGACGAACAACTGGGTTTGATCAAGCCAGGTCATCTGGTGGTTGACCTGGGCTCTACCCCCGGCGCTTGGAGTCAATATGTGCGTCGTCGCCTATCGCCAGAGGGGGCTGCTGTTGGCACTCTGAAGGGCACCATCATCGCTTTGGATATTTTGCCCATGGAGCCGGTGGAAGGCGTCCAGTTCTTGAATGGTGACTTTCGCGAGCCAGAGATGTTGGCTCAGTTGGAGGAAGCCTTGCAAGGCCGTTTGGCCGATGTGGTGGTGTCTGACATGGCCCCCAACTTGTCGGGCATTGAGTCCGCGGATGCGGCCCGTATTACCCATTTGGTCGAGCTGGCGGTCGATTTCGCACAACACCATATGAAAGAACAGGGCGCCTTGGTGGTCAAACTCTTTCATGGCAACAGCTACGGCCCGCTGACCAAGTTGTTCAAAGACACCTTTCACGTGGTCAAGCCGATCAAACCCAAAGCCAGCCGTGATAAATCAAGTGAAACTTTTTTGGTGGGAATCGGTTTGAAACATCGTCATTCCACTAACCCTTAAAGCGAGGATGGCTGTTTCCTTTCAACAACACAGATAGGTGGCTTGAAAGGCCTAAAATGGCCCACATCTGTGTACGTCCCGTACTCTTTTTCTATTCGGAGCCCACATTGAACAATCAATGGTTCTCAAAAGTCGCTGTTTGGTTGGTGATCGCCCTGGTGCTTTTCACCGTGTTCAAACAGTTTGAAACACGTCCAGGCGCAGGCTCTGGCTATATGGGCTATTCAGACTTTCTCGAGGAAGTTCGCGCCAAGCGCATCAAGACTGCCACGATTCAAGAAGGTCAGGGCGGCACCGAGATTGTTGCCGTCACCAACGATGAGCGAAAAATACGCACCACAGCGACTTACTTGGACCGAGGTTTGGTGGGCGACCTGATTGCCAATGGCGTCAAGTTCGATGTCAAACCCCGTGAAGAAGGCTCCTTGCTCATGACCTTGTTGGTCAGTTGGGGCCCCATGCTGCTGTTGATTGGTGTGTGGGTGTACTTCATGCGCCAAATGCAAGGCGGCGGTAAAGGCGGAGCTTTCAGCTTTGGCAAAAGCAAAGCGCGCATGCTGGACGAGAACAACAACACCGTGACTTTTGCAGATGTGGCTGGCTGTGACGAGGCCAAAGAAGAAGTCAAGGAAGTGGTCGACTTCCTCAAAGACCCGCAAAAATTCCAAAAGCTCGGAGGCCGTATTCCGCGTGGCTTGCTGCTGGTCGGGCCTCCTGGCACGGGTAAGACCTTGTTGGCCAAGGGCATTGCAGGCGAAGCCAAGGTACCGTTCTTCAGCATTTCGGGCTCCGACTTTGTGGAGATGTTCGTTGGTGTCGGTGCAGCCCGTGTGCGTGATATGTTTGAGAACGCCAAGAAAAATGCGCCTTGCATCATTTTCATCGACGAGATTGACGCAGTGGGTCGTCAACGTGGCGCAGGTTTGGGCGGTGGCAACGATGA
>CAITHK010000288.1 GCA_903892175.1 uncultured Burkholderiales bacterium
GATCGTGATACCACGCGCCTTTTCTTCCGGTGCCGCGTCAATTTGGTCGTAAGCCTTGGCTTCACCACCAAACTTAGCCGACAAAATCGTCGTGATCGCCGCAGTCAGCGTCGTCTTGCCATGGTCAACGTGGCCAATCGTGCCCACGTTGACGTGTGGCTTGGTACGTTCAAATTTTCCTTTTGCCATTTTCTTTTCTCCAAAGAGCAGGCCCGTGTACAGGTTTTATGTTTGCACGATGCTGCTGATTCGCCCCGCACGGGGAACAGGGCGGCGCACCGTCGCAGACAGAGGGCAACCGCGGTTGCCCTCAAGGGATTTTTTACTTGGCGCGAGCAGCCACAATGGCTTCAGCCACGTTACGCGGAGCTTCCGAGTAGTGCTTGAATTCCATGGTGTAGGTAGCACGTCCTTGCGACATGGAGCGCAATGTGGTCGAGTAACCAAACATTTCCGACAACGGCACCTCGGCTTTGATCGCCTTACCGCCGCCGACCATGTCGTCCATGCCTTGAACCATACCGCGGCGTGAGGACAAGTCGCCCATCACACTGCCCGCATAGTCTTCAGGCGTCTCGACTTCCACAGCCATCATCGGCTCCAAAATCACAGGACCGGCTTTGCGGCAACCTTCTTTGAAACCAAAGATGGCTGCCATTTTGAAGGCCATTTCGTTCGAGTCGACATCGTGGTACGAACCGAAATGCAGTGTGACTTTCACGTCAACCACAGGGTAGCCCGCGAGCACGCCTTGGCCCAAAGCCTCGATCACGCCCTTCTCAACCGCAGGGATGTATTCACGAGGAACCACGCCGCCTTTGATCGCGTCTACGAACTCAAAGCCTTTACCCGCCTCTTGAGGCTCAACCTTGAGCACCACATGGCCGTACTGACCTTTACCGCCCGATTGGCGCACGAACTTGCCTTCAGCGTCTTCCACCGTCTTGCGGATGGTTTCGCGGTAAGCCACCTGGGGCTTGCCCACGTTGGCTTCCACGCCGAATTCACGCTTCATGCGGTCGACAATAATTTCAAGGTGCAACTCGCCTTGGCCGCCAATGATGGTCTGGCCAGACTCTTCGTCGGTTTGCACGCGAAAAGACGGATCTTCAGCGGCCAATCGTGACAGCGCCATACCCATTTTCTCTTGGTCAGCCTTGGTCTTGGGCTCAACAGCCTGACGAATCACGGAGTCTGGGAAGACCATCCGCTCCAAGGTGATCACGGAGTTGGGGTCGCACAAGGTTTCGCCTGTCGTGACGTCTTTCAAACCCACGCAAGCGGCAATGTCGCCCGCACGGATTTCATCGACTTCTTCACGGTTATTAGCGTGCATCTGCACGATACGGCCAATGCGCTCTTTCTTGCCGCGCACGGAGTTGTAAACGGTGTCGCCCTTCTTCAGAACGCCAGAGTAGACACGCACGAATGTCAGCTGACCCACAAACGGATCAGTCATCAATTTGAAAGCCAAGGCCGAGAACTTTTCATCGTCGTCAGCTTTGCGTGTGATTTCCTTTTCAGCTTCATCAAAGCCTTTGATGGCTTTCACGTCCAGCGGCGAAGGCATCAATTCGAGCACTGCATCCAACATGCGCTGAACGCCTTTGTTCTTAAACGCAGTGCCACACAGCATGGGTTGAATTTCGCTGTTGATGGTGCGAATGCGCAGACCCTGCGTGATTTCTTCTTCGCTCAAGTCACCCTCTTCGAGGTACTTGTTCATCAACTCTTCCGAGGCTTCAGCAGCAGCCTCCACCATTTTCTCGCGCCACTCTTTGGCAAGCTCCACCAAATTGGCTGGAATTTCTTCAAAAGTGAACTTCATGCCTTGAGACGCCTCGTCCCAAATGATGGCCTTCATCTTGCGCAAATCAACCACGCCAGTGAAGTTGTCTTCGGCGCCAATCGGGATCACGATTGGCACAGGGTTGGCCTTGAGGCGCAACTTCATCTGCTCAACGACCTTGAAGAAGTTGGCGCCCGTGCGGTCCATCTTATTCACGAATGCCAAGCGTGGCACTTTGTACTTGTTGGCCTGACGCCATACCGTTTCAGACTGCGGCTGAACGCCACCCACTGCACAGTAAACCATGCAAGCGCCGTCCAGAACACGCATAGAACGTTCAACTTCAATCGTGAAGTCCACGTGGCCAGGCGTGTCAATGATGTTGATGCGGTGATCTTCGAATGAGCCGTCCATGCCCTTCCAGAAACAGGTGGTCGCAGCCGAAGTGATCGTGATGCCACGCTCTTGCTCCTGCTCCATCCAGTCCATGGTGGCAGCGCCGTCATGCACTTCACCAATCTTGTGGTTCACGCCGGTGTAAAAAAGAATGCGCTCGGTGGTTGTGGTTTTACCGGCATCGATGTGCGCGGAAATACCAATGTTGCGATAGCGCTCAATGGGGGTCTTGCGAGCCATGATGGTTTACCTTTGAATTTAGAAGCGGAAGTGGCTGAACGCCTTGTTGGCTTCGGCCATACGGTGCACTTCGTCACGCTTTTTCATGGCGCCGCCACGGCCTTCAGAGGCTTCCAGCAGTTCGTTGGCCAGGCGCAATGCCATGGACTTTTCGCCACGCTTGCGCGCAGCTTCTTTGAGCCAACGCATCGACAGAGCCAAGCGACGCACAGGACGCACCTCGACAGGCACTTGGTAGTTAGCGCCACCAACACGGCGAGACTTGACCTCGACCATGGGCTTGACGTTGTTGATGGCGACAGAGAACAGCTCGAGCGGATCTTTGCCCGACTTCTGTTCAATTTGCTCCAAAGCACCGTAAATGATGCGTTCGGCAACCGCTTTTTTACCGCCTTCCATGATCACGTTCATGAATTTAGACAGCTCGACATTGCCGTACTTAGGATCCGGCAGGATTTCACGTTTAGGGACTTCGCGACGACGTGGCATTTGATCACCTCTATTGCTTCAGTTGGCATCCTTTCGGACACCGCGAAAGTCATCATGACTTCCACTTACTCGACCCACATTCACCATTGAATGCTTCGGGTCACTTCGTTTGGCGTTGTCTGCCCGACAACCCAAACACCGTTTGACGAATTAAGCCTCGCCGGGCTGGCGGCAATTAAGCCTTCTTCGGACGCTTGGCGCCGTACTTGGAGCGCGACTGCTTGCGATCTTTCACGCCCTGCAAATCGAGTGAGCCACGGACAATGTGATAACGCACACCGGGCAAGTCTTTGACACGACCGCCGCGCACCAGAACCACCGAGTGTTCTTGCAGGTTGTGGCCTTCACCACCGATGTACGAGATAACCTCAAACCCATTGGTCAGACGCACTTTGGCGACTTTACGCAGAGCAGAGTTAGGTTTTTTAGGCGTCGTTGTGTACACGCGGGTGCACACACCGCGACGCTGCGGCGAGTTTTGCATCGCAGGGCTTTTTGACTTGGTCTGTTCGACCTCGCGCCCCTGACGCACCAGTTGATTGATGGTTGGCATTGAAAAACGTCCCTAAACGTTTGATAAAAAAAGAAAACGTGAAACCCTTCGGAAATTCCGAAAAGCCTTCTAGTGTATCAGCATTGCCCTACCTGGCAAACCTAGTCCTAAATAACTCAATCATGTCACTTCACCCACAAGCGCACTGCATCCCAAGCACGCCCGAGCACGCCCGCCTGCTCCACCGTTTCTAAGACCGTCAGCGGTATGTCGGCAAGGGGTTGCTGGTCCATGGTGACTTTCAATGCCCCGACGACTTGGCCGCGCGCCAAAGGCGCAACCAAGGGCTCGGGACGGGCCACTTGGGTTTGAATGCGATTGGCTGTACCGGATGGAACCGCCACCACAATTGGTTGAGCTCGCCCAAGTTTGACCACGCTGGCACGGCCCTTCCAAACACTCGGCGAGACCACGGCCTGGTTGGCTTCGAACAACTTGATCGCATCAAAAGCGGTGTATCCCCAGTTGAGTAGCTTTTGAGACTCCACTGCGCGCGCATTTTCGCTGGAGGCACCCAACACGATGGACAGCAAGCGGCGCGGCCCAACACCTGGCGCATCGCGCCTGGCCGTTGCGATCAGGCAATAACCCGCCGCATCGGTATGCCCGGTTTTTAACCCGTCGACGCTTGGGTCACGAAACAACAGCAAATTTCGGTTGTTCTCATTGGCGGCTGGTGTGCCTGGGTATCGGTACTTTTTGAGCGCGTAATAGCCCACGTAATCGGGGAAATCTTGCACCAATCGACTGGCCAAGATACTCAGATCCCGCGCAGTGGTGGTGTGCCCAGGCTCGGTCAAACCCTCAGGGTTTTTGTAACCGGTTGACCTCATGCCCAGCACCTTGGCTTGAGAATTCATCATCTGCACAAAATGCTCTGCCGTCCCGCCCACCCCTTCTGCCAAAGCCATGGTGGCGTCATTGCCCGATTGCACGATCATGCCTTTGACCAAGTCCTCAACCGGCACCTTCATCTTCGGGTCGATGAACATGCGCGAGCCCGGCATCTTCCAAGCCCGCTCGCTCACAGAAAAGGTTTGTTGCAAACTGATTTTTTTGGATTTGAGCGCATCAAACACCAAATAAGCGCTCATCAATTTGGTCAAAGATGCCGGCTCGATGGGCTTGTCTGCATCCAACTCGGCCAGCACCTGGTTAGCGGTGACGTCAACCAGCAAATAAGCGCGGGCGGCAATTTCGGGAGGCTGTGGGATTTGCGCTTGCGCGGGCGACAGAAACGCCCCTAACAACCCAAAACCAATAAGAGCTGCACGCAAGGTTTGGATCATGGCCATCTTCAATTCAAAAGAAAAAAGAGCTGAGGCGCTGCCGGAGGCAGTCAAACACTCAAGTGGCGGACCACCAAGCTCTTGAGAAGAGGCAATTGTCCATGAAAGAAATGGCCCCCACCAGGCACCACCGTCACAGGCAAGCTTTGTGGTCGCGCCCAATCCATCACCGCAGACAGGGGCACGGTGTCGTCTTGCTCGCCATGTACCACCAAGGCACGTTCATGTGCATCTGGTGGCACATCAGCCACCGTAAAGCGGGATGCGGCAGTCCCCACAAACACCACCTTCTCAATATCGCGCTGGTGCCACAAGGCGGCCAATGCGTGACTCGCCACAAATGAACCAAAAGAAAACCCAGCCAAAGCCAGCGGCCCTTGCGGCGCGACTTGCGCCACAACGCTTAAAAAATCCTTCGCCTCACCTTGCCCTGCGTCGTGCACGCCTGCAGAGGCACCCACACCTCGAAAATTAAACCGCACCACGCGCCAGCCGCATTGCACAAAAGCACGCGCCAAAGTCTGCACCACCTTGTTGTCCATGGTGCCGCCAAAAAGAGGATGGGGATGGGCCACAACCGCCACCCCGCGGGAGACGCCAACAGGCGCGTCTTGCAAGGCCTCGATGTCTCCGGCTTCACCTTGCAAAACCAAGCGTTGCGTCTGTGAATTCATGACACCTCCTTTTTCAACGGCCTACGTGCGCCGGAACCAACAAGCGCTCAACACGCTTGCCGTTTTTGAGGTGACTCTCCACGATCTCGTCAATATCAGCCTTGTCGACAAAGGTGTACCAAACTGCTTCGGGGTAAACGACCGCGACAGGCCCTGCCGCGCAACGGTCTAAACATCCCGCCTTGTTCACTCGCACGCCCCCTGGCCCCGCCAACCCAGCACTTTTGACTTGTGTTTTGCAGTGGTCAAAGGCATCTTGCGCACCCTGCGGGGCGCAACAGGATTGGCCGTTGTCGCGCTGATTCAAACAAAAAAAGATGTGGTGCTTGTAATAAGTGTCTTGCGTCATGTCGGCAATTTTAGGTTGCCCCACGTCAACGCTCGCTTTGCCGCTCTCGGCCCAGGCGCGTCAAAGCAAACACCAGCGCGGCATAAGGCCAAAGCCATCCGAGCCATTGCACCAAACCGTGGAAACGAATGAATCGCCCTTGCTCCCAGGTTTGCAGCGTCTGTGCAAAGTAGGCGCTCTCGGGTGACTGGTTCAACACACTTTGCTGCACCAACAAGGCCAGCATCAAAAACGCCAAGCACAGACGTCCAGACGCCAGCACAAAACCCAGAGCCAGCGCCGCCCCCACCCCCAAACCCAACATCACAGGCAAGTCCAACCAGGTCCACGCATGGCTAGGTCCATAACTCAAGGCTGCCGACAACGCGCTCATGGCCAAGGCAAAAACACCCACCAGCATCAAATACGCCACCCGCTGCCAGCGCTGGCGAATCACCGCAAAACCCAACAAGGACGGAATTAAAAACCCCAACACCACACACAACAACTCTGCGCCCGGCAACAAAGGCTCCAACTCAAAACCACGCAATGGGATCCAGTCCTCAAAGGGCGACGCCTCAAATGCACTGGTTAAGGTGTCCTCGACCCGCTCCCAGACTTGGCCCAAACCCAAAGGCACCGCGACCGGAAACAACAAGGCCACAGGCCACAACGCAATCAACACCAAGCCCATGTGCGCATCGCGCACAAACCAGCGCGATTTGAACTGACTCCAGCGGTATAAACCGCCCATCTGCTCCAAGGCGCTGGCCACACAAGCCCCTAACCAAGCACCTAAAGTGTTGAGCAAAAAATCCGTCTGGGATGGCACGCGAGCAGGCAGATAGCTTTGCAAGGCTTCCATGGAAAAAGACAACAGCGCCGCCGCCGCCGTGCTCCAAGAGACTGCGCGCCAGCGCCTCCCCGTGCGCATCGCACTGAGGGTGAGAAAAAATCCCAAGGGGGCATAGCCCAACACGTTGGAGGCAACGTCAAAACCGGTCCAGTATTTAGGCCATGGTGCTGTCAAAAATGCCCACGACTCGATGCCCTGGTCACGCCATTGGTCAAACGGGTACAGGCTGGCGTAGACGATCAAGGCCACGCACAGTTGCGACAAAGGCCACGCAGAAGTTTTTTGCATGGGCCGCCACCGTCAACTCAAAAAGGTTTCACCACCACCAAGACCACAGTGATCAGCAACAAGACCACGGGAACCTCGTTGAACCAACGAAACCAGACATGTCCACGCTGGTTGGTGTGCGCCTCAAACTTACGCAGCAACATGCCGCAGGCATGGTGATAACCCATCGCCAACAACACCACCGTGAGCTTGGCGTGCATCCATCCGTTGCCAGGCCCCCAGCCAATGCCATAGCCCAACCACAGCCACAACCCAAGGCCAATCGCAGGCACCATCAGCAGCGTTGTAAAGCGCATGAGCTTGCGCGCCATCAACAACAAGCGCTGCTCTTCAGCCACAGAATCAGGCGGAACCTGCGCCAAATTGACAAAAATACGCGGCAAATAAAACAAGCCGGCAAACCAGCTGGCCACGAAAACAATGTGAAAAGATTTGACCCATAACATGCAAGCAGTTTAGCCGTGTCGAAAAAAAGGCCAACCCAATGGCTCGACTGGGCCGGGTTTGAATGCCACATGTTGCGAGACAAAAGACCACGCTCAGGGGCGGTAGCGGGGAACAGCCAGCTGCTCGTCTTCTTATTTGACAAGGCATTTGTCGCACCACCAGGGGGCCTCAGCGGGCATCAGGCACAATTTTGCCCATGACCTACGCCTTCACCTCTGTTTTGGCCTCTTACCCTGCCAATCGCCCACGCCGCCTGCGTCGTGACGACTTCACCCGTCGTTTGGTGCGTGAACACGCCCTCAGCCCCAACGACCTGATCTACCCGGTATTCGTGCTGGAAGGCGAAAACCGACGCGAACCCGTGGCCTCCATGCCTGGCGTAGAACGCATGAGCCTCGATCTGCTGCTTCCTGTGGCCGAACAATGCGTGAGTTTGGGGATCCCGGTGATGGCTCTTTTTCCGGTCATCAGCAGCCACCTCAAAAGCCCAGACGGGCAAGAGGCCACCAACCCACAAGGCCTGGTGCCCCAGGTGGTGCGTGAGCTGAAAAAACATTTCCCACAACTGGGCGTGATGACCGATGTGGCCCTTGACCCCTACACCAGCCACGGCCAAGACGGCTTGCTGGACGAAACCGGCTACATCCTCAACGACGCCACCGTGACGGTGCTGACCCAGCAAGCCTTGACCCAAGCCGAAGCAGGCGTGGACATCGTGGCCCCCAGCGACATGATGGACGGGCGAATCGGCGCCATTCGCACAGCACTTGAAGCCCAAGGACTCATCCACACCCGCATCATGGCCTACAGCGCGAAATACGCCAGCGCTTTTTACGGCCCTTTCCGCGACGCTGTTGGATCCGCAGGTAACTTAGGAAAAAGCGACAAAAAGGTCTACCAAATGGACCCCGGCAACAGTGACGAAGCCTTGCGCGAAGTGGCGCTTGACATCGCCGAAGGCGCCGACATGGTGATGGTCAAGCCCGGCATGCCCTATTTGGACATCGTGCGACGTGTCAAAGACACCTTTCAAGTCCCCACCTTTGCCTACCAAGTCTCGGGTGAGTACGCCATGCTCAAGGCCGCCGCACAAAACGGCTGGCTGGACCATGATGCCGTGATGATGGAGAGCCTGTTGGCATTCAAACGCGCCGGCGCAGACGGCGTGTTGACCTACTTTGCGCTGGAAGCGGCGCGTTATTTGAAAAAATAACGCGTCAAGCCAAATGCTTGGCAAAAAACGCCAGCGTGCGCTCCAAGGCCAGCTTGGCTGAGGGCTCATGCCAGGCCCCACGGTGGTTGCAATTGAAGCCATGGTCGGCGGCATACACATGGACCTCCACGCCCGGTTGTGCCTTTTTGAAGGCCTCCACGGTGTCCAAAGGAATCCAGTGATCTTGCTCCGCGTAATGCGCCAGCACGGGGCAATGTGGCTGGCGCGCGCGTTCTGCATCGGTGGTCGTGCCGCCTCCGTAATAAGGCACAGCCGCACTCAATCCCTTGACCCCTGAAGCCGCACGCCAAGCCAACAAGCCACCCCAGCAGTAACCCACGATGCCCACTTTGCCACCCGATGTCTTGGCGGCGTAATCCACAGCCGCTTGGATGTCACGCAGCACACCCGGTTCAGGCAAGGCCTCCACCGCTGCCTTGAGCGCAATGCCCGCTTGCATGTCGTCGGGGGTGTAGCCCATCTGCACAGCGGGCTTGACGCGGTCAAACGTGGCAGGCGCTATCGCCAAATAGCCTGCGCCAGCGTAGCCATCGGCCACCTCGCGAATGTGGGCGTTGACGCCAAAAATCTCTTGCACCACCACGATGGCACCTTTGGGGTGGCCACTGGGCTGCGACACATAGGCAGAAAAGCCGAATCCGTCCGAAGAAGTCAAATGCACAGTTGTCATGGTTTAGCTTTCAAAAATGTCAAAACGACAGAATGTCCGTCAGGTTACTCGGTTTTAAAAACCTACATGCTATCGTGACGCGCTAGAGAAATACCGATCCGCCCATCCTGAGGAGACCTGCTTGAAACCCGTTCTTTTGATCACCGGCGCGAGCCGTGGCATTGGTGCCGCCACCGCCGTCTTGGCCGCCCAAAATGGTTGGGCCATCGCTGTCAATTACACCCAAAATGCCAAAGCCGCCGCCGATGTGGTGGGGCAAATTCAGCAAGCCGGCGGCACCGCCATCAGCGTTCAAGGTGACGTGGGTCATGAAGACCAAATCTTGGCCATGTTTGCGCAAGTCGATGCCAAACTGGGTCGCATCCGTGGCTTGGTCAACAGCGCAGGCATTGTGGACATGACCAGCCGCGTGGACGAAATGAGTTGGGCCCGGGTTGAACGCATGATGCGCATCAACGTGCTGGGCTCATTTGCCTGCACCCGTGAAGCGGTTCGTCGCATGAGCACCCGCCATGGCGGAGAAGGCGGCGTGATCGTCAACCTCAGCAGCGCCGCCGCACGCTTGGGCGCCTCGGGCCAGTACGTTGACTACGCCGCCAGCAAAGCCGCCATCGACACCCTGACGTTGGGCGTCTCCAAAGAAGTGGCGGCTGAAGGCATTCGCGTCAATGCCGTGCGCCCCGGCGTGATCGACACCGACATCCATGGCAGCGGCGGCTTGCCCAACCGGGCCAAAGAACTGGGCCCCCTTGTCCCCCTGCAACGCGCAGGCACAGCGCAAGAAGTGGCACAAACCATCGTCTGGCTGCTCAGCGACGCGTCCAGTTACATCACCGGCACCTGCATTGATGTGAGCGGCGGTCGCTGAGCACGCGCGCCTAACGACCAACGACCAACGTCCGACACCAGACAACCGAGACACCTAGGAATTTTCATGACCATTGCCTCTCTTGAACACTTCATCGCAGGCCAACACGCCGCTGGCGTGAGCACCCGCACCCAACCGGTGTACAACCCCGCCACCGGTGCGGTCACCGCCAACGTCTCTCTGGCCAGCAGCGACGATGTCAACACCGCAGTCGCAGCCGCACAAAAGGCGTTTCCCTCCTGGGCCGACACCTCACCGCTGCGCCGCGCACGCGTGATGTTCAAGTTCTTGGAATTGCTCAACCAGCACAAAGACGAGCTGGCCCGCATGATCACCGCTGAACACGGCAAGGTGTTCACCGACGCACAAGGCGAAGTGACCCGAGGCATCGAAATCGTTGAGTTCGCCACCGGCATTGCGCAACTCCTCAAGGGCGACTACACCGAACAGGTCTCCACCGGCATCGACAACTGGACCATGCGCCAGCCGCTGGGTGTGGTGGCAGGCATCACGCCTTTCAACTTTCCGGTGATGGTGCCCATGTGGATGTTCCCGGTGGCCATTGCTGCTGGCAACACCTTTGTCTTGAAGCCCAGCCCGATTGACCCCACGCCTGCACTCTTCATGGCCGACTTGCTCCAACAAGCGGGCCTGCCCGACGGCGTGTTCAACGTAGTGCAGGGCGACAAAGAAGCGGTCGATGCTCTGCTGGTCCACCCTGACGTCAAGGCCATCAGTTTTGTCGGCTCCACCCCAATTGCCAACTACATCTACGAAACCGGTGCCCACCACGGCAAACGCGTGCAAGCCCTGGGCGGCGCAAAAAACCACATGGTGGTGATGCCCGATGCCGACATCGACCAAGCGGTCGATGCCCTGATTGGAGCTGCGTATGGCTCTGCTGGCGAACGCTGCATGGCCATCAGCGTGGCGGTGTTGGTGGGCGATGTGGGGGACCGCATCATGCCCAAGCTGATCGAGCGCACAAAGACCCTGAAAGTCCTCAACGGCACCAACTTGGCCGCCGAAATGGGCCCGATCGTGACAGACATTGCCCACAAGCGCATCACCGGCTACATCGAACAAGGGGCCAAAGAAGGCGCCCAGCTGTTGGTCGATGGCCGTGTGTTTGACGGCAAAAAAGCAGGCGAAGGTTGCGACAACGGCTTTTGGATGGGTGGCACCTTGTTTGACCACGTCACGTCCGAGATGCGCATCTACAAAGAAGAAATTTTTGGTCCCGTCTTGAGCTGCGTGCGCGTGGCCGACTTTGCACAAGCCGTGGCGCTGATCAACGCCCACGAGTTTGGCAATGGCGTGAGCTGCTTCACCCGTGACGGCGGGGTGGCACGTGAGTTTGCGCGTCGCATCCAAGTCGGCATGGTGGGCATCAACGTGCCGATTCCTGTGCCGATGGCGTGGCACGGTTTTGGCGGTTGGAAGAAGAGTTTATTTGGCGACATGCACGCCTACGGCGAAGAAGGTGTGCGTTTTTACACCAAGCAAAAGAGCGTGATGCAGCGCTGGCCCGACAGCATTGGCAAAGGTGCTGAGTTCGCCATGCCAACGTCTAAATAGCGCTTCGCTCGTCGATCCCGCCATGGGGCGGGCGCGGCAACTTGGGCTTTGGCTCCTCACTCGCTTCGCGCCAGAAAGTCGCCAACCCCCAAGCCGCCACACCCGCCCCATGGCTACATGCTTTCTGACCTCAGGATCACCCCATGAGCGACACCCAGTTTGACTACATCATCGTCGGCGCCGGAACCGCCGGCTGCTTGCTGGCCAACCGCCTGAGCGCCAACGCCAGCAAGCGGGTGCTGTTGATCGAGGCAGGTCGCCGTGACGATTACCACTGGGTCCACATCCCTGTCGGTTATCTTTACTGCATTGGTAACCCGCGCACCGACTGGCTTTACAACACCGCAGCAGAGGCTGGGCTGAATGGCCGGAGTTTGCGCTACCCACGCGGCAAGGTGTTGGGCGGTTGCTCCAGCATCAACGGCATGATTTACATGCGTGGCCAAGCGCGTGACTACAACCAATGGGCCGAGCTGACGGGTGACACACGTTGGCGCTGGGACAGCTGCTTGCCATATTTCAAACTGCACGAAGACCACCACGGCGGGCCAGATGCCCTGCACGGCGCCAAGGGCGCGCGCAGCGAGGTGTTGATCAACGACCGCACGGTGTATGGCGAAACCTTGCGCCACCACGTCGCGGGGGGTGAGTGGCGCGTGGAGCGCCAGCGCCTGCGCTGGGACGTGCTCGACGCTTTTGCCCAAGCCGCCGTGCAAGCGGGCATCCCTGCCACCGACGACTTCAACCGCGGCGACAACGAGGGCGTGGGCTATTTCGAAGTCAACCAAAAAAATGGCTGGCGCTGGAACACGCCCAAGGCCTTTGTTCGCCCCGCTTGTTACGCACGGCCCAACTTTGAACTCTGGACCTCGGCCCAGGTCGTCAAATTGCTCATGACCACCGATGCCGACGGCCAAGCGCGTTGCACTGGCGCACAGGTGTGGACTGGCCACGGCCATGTCACCGTGACCGCCAAACAAGCCGTGGTCTTGAGTGCCGGCAGCATCGGCACACCGCAGATCTTGCAACTCTCGGGTCTGGGCCCCGCAGGCTTGCTGAAACAACATGGCATCGAGCCCGTCATCGACTTGCCTGGTGTTGGGGCCAACCTGCAAGACCATTTGCAAATTCGCTCAGTCTTCAAAGTGCAAGGCGTGACCACCCTCAACACCTTGGCCAACAGCTGGTGGGGCAAAGCCAAGATTGGCATGGAATACTTGTTCAAACAAAGCGGCCCCATGAGCATGGCGCCTTCGCAACTGGGTGCCTTCACGCGCAGTGACCCCAGCCAGCCTTACCCCAACATCGAATACCACGTGCAACCCCTCAGCCTAGATGCGTTTGGTGAGCCGCTGCACAACTTTCCGGCTTTCACGGCCAGCGTGTGCAACCTCAACCCCACAAGCCGGGGCACGGTGAGCATTCAAAGTCCAAACTTTGCCGATGCCCCCCACATCGCGCCCAACTACCTCAGCACGCCCGAAGACCGCCAAGTGGCCGCCGATTCGCTGCGTGTGACACGGCGCATTGCCGCCCAGCCCGCACTCGCCAAGTACCAACCTGTGGAGTGGAAGCCGGGCGTGCAATACCAAAGCGACGACGACTTGGCGCGTTTGGCTGGCGACATTGCCACCACCATCTTCCACCCGGTAGGCACCGCGCGCATGGGCCGCACCGACGACCCCTTGGCCGTGGTCGACACCGAGTTGCGCGTGCGCGATGGGCGAGGGGGTGTGGTGCGAGGTCTGCGTGTGGTCGATGCCAGTGTGATGCCCACCATCACCAGCGGCAACACCAACAGCCCCACCTTGATGCTGGCTGAAAAAGCTGCGCAATGGCTGGCCCACGAAGCGGTTCAGGGTTGACGCCCACCGGGTAAGCCCGCAAGGGAAACTCCCGAGCGTCGGGCCGTGACAGAGACCGTACATTCTGTTGACTCACAACAGGCCATGCGCCGTTGACAGAGGGTCTGAGGAGACAAGCAAACAGCCCTGCTCACAGGGCGTTGATGGAAAAGGCACCGGCACAACCGGTGCCTTTTGCTTTGTGTGATCGCCGTGCGCCCTTGATCTCAGACCACAATCCCCCCATGGAACTTTTGATCGCCACCCTCGCCTCTGCGCTGGCTGGTTTTGTGGACTCGATCGTCGGCGGTGGCGGTTTGATTTTGCTGCCCGCCCTGTTTGCCGTGTACCCGACTGCCCCGCCTGCTGCCTTGTTGGGAACCAACAAAAGCGCTTCCGTCTGGGGCACCAGCTTTGCCGCGTGGCAATACAGCCGGCGGGTCTCCATGCGCTGGCGCAGCGCGTTGCCTGCGGCCGCACTTGCCATGGCAGGGTCGTTTGCAGGGGCGTGGTGGGTCACCCTCGTTTCACCCGAATTTTTGCGACGCCTCTTGCCTGTGGTGCTGTGTGCTGTGCTGCTCTACACCTTGGCTCGCAAAGACATGGGGCGGCATCACCAACCTCGCTTTGAAGGGCGTGCCGAAATTTGGGCCACCTGCGCGGTCGGTGTGTCGGTGGGGTTTTACGACGGGTTTTTCGGTCCTGGCACAGGCAGTTTCTTTGTCTTTTTGTTGGTGCGCTGGCTCGGCTACGACTTTTTGAATGCGTCGGTGACCGCCAAAGTGCTCAACCTCTCGAGCAATGCTGCCGCCTTGGCGCTGTTTACTTGGACCGGCCATGTCTGGTGGCACTTGGCGCTGCCCTTGGCCATGGCCAACGTGGTGGGCAGCTTGCTGGGTACCCGCATGGCCCTCAAGCACGGCACAGGCTTTGTGCGCGGGGTGTTCTTGGTGGTGGTGAGTGCGCTGATTTGCAAAACCGGCTACAACGCCTTTGTGGGCTGATCCTCAGGACGAATACCGCCACACATCACAGCGCGGGCACACCTGCCTTGGGCTTGGGGTCAACGGTCAGTTTGTCTGGTGTGACTTCAGGCACATCAGCCGCCTTGGGCGGCCAGGTCACGCTGGCCACCGCCCGGGGTTTGCCAATGGGACGGGTGGCTTGACCTTTTTGCACCGCCTCGATGTCTTCCACCGCTGGGTATTGCCCCATGATCACAAAATCAAACACCCGGCGCGCAATGGGCGCAGCATTTTGGGCACCAAAGCCCGCGTTTTCCACCACCATGGCCAAGGCCACCTTGGGGTCATCTGCCGGGGCATATGCAATGAACAAAGCGTGGTCACGCATGCGCTCATCAACGCTTGAGGCGTTGTACTTTTCGTTTTGCTTGATCGTGTAGACCTGGGCTGTCCCGGTCTTGCCGGCACTCACATACTGGGCGCCCACAAAGCTGCTGGCCGACGTGCCCTCGATGTTCACACCCACCATCCCGCGTTTGATGACCTCCAAATTTTCTGGACTCAAAGGGAGCTGACCAATGGGTTCTTTGGCCACCAAAGAGGCCACTTTGGTTTCAACGTCGACCACTTCACGCACCAAGTGGGGCGCCATCTTCAAGCCGTTGTTGGCCAGGGTGCCGGTGGCATGGGCAATTTGCAACATGGTGAAACTGTTGTAGCCCTGCCCGATGCCCAGAGAAATGGTCTCCCCCGAGTACCAGCGCTGCTGCTCGGGTTTTTTATACGTGTTGCGCTTCCACTCGGTCGACGGCAACACCCCACGCGACTCACCCAAAATATCGATGCCTGTGAGTTGGCCAAAGCCCAGCGGCTTCATTTGCTCGTACATCAAGTCCACGCCCATGTCCCGCGCCAAGGTGTAGTAGTAGGTGTCACACGACTCGACGATCGACTTGTACATGTCCACCATGCCGTGCCCACCCTCTTTGTCGTCCCGGAACCGGTGGTTGCCGAACATGAAATAACCCGGGTCAGGGATCAAAGTTTTCTCAGACCGCTTGCCCGTTTGCAATGCAGCCAGGGCCATGAAAGGCTTGTAGGTGGACCCCGGTGGGTAGGTGCCGCGCAGCGCTCGGTTGAGCAAGGGCTTATCGGGCGACTCGTTGAGGGCCTGCCAATTTTCAAAATCAATGCCGTCGACAAACAAATTGGGGTCGAACGTGGGCTTGCTCACAAACGCCAAGATCTCGCCCGTCTTGGGGTCTAGCGCCACCAAGGCGCCACGCCGTTTGCCATACAAGTCTTCGACCAACTTCTGCAACTTGATGTCGATCGACAACACCACACTGTTGCCCGGCACTGCTTGGCTGCTGTTGAGGCGGCGCACCGCGCGTCCCCCGGCCGACGTTTCCATCTGCTGCACGCCGGTTGTTCCATGCAATTGGGCCTCATAACTTTGTTCAACGCCGAGCTTGCCGATGTAATCCGTGCCACGGTAATTGCCCGAATCTTCCGACTCTTCGATCTTGGCTTTCTCCGCTTGGTTGATGCGTCCGATGTAGCCAATCACATGGCTGGCCAACTCGTTGTAGGGGTAATTGCGAAACAACCGCGCCTTGATCTCGACACCAGCAAAGCGATAGCGCTGAGCCGCAAAGCGCGCCACTTCCTCATCGCTCAATCGGTTGCGAATGGGCACCGACTCAAAGCTCTTGGACTCGTCCAATTGCTTTTTAAAACGGCGTTTGTCGCGGCTTTGGATCTCCACCACCGAGGCGAGTTGGTCGATCACTTCTTCCAGAGGCGCCACCAGCTTAGAAGGCGTGATCTCCAAGGTGTAGGCCGAGTAATTGGTGGCCAACACCACACCGTTGCGATCCATGATGACACCGCGGTTGGGCACGATGGGCACGATGGCGGTTCGGTTGTTTTCTGCCTGCTCATTCAGGTCGTCATAACGGATGACCTGCAAGTAAAACAAGCGCAGCACCAACACCAAAAACGCCACCAAAATGGCAGCCGTGATCACCACCATGCGCGAACGAAAGCGACGCAGGTCACCTTCAATGTTGCGAATCACCCTCATAGGGGTCGCGTCACATCAGGATCTGGCGCGCGCCTTTGCGGCGCCAGCAAGAACACGCTGACCAAGGGCCACAACAAGGCCTCCAGCAACGGGGCCAGCACCGTCCACCAACTTGGAAACACCGAACCCGACACCATGCGCACCAGCAACTCCAGGGCGCGGGCAGCCACAAACAAAGGCAGCACCTGCATGGCTTGAGACGGCACGGTAAACCACAGCAAACGGCGATGCACCATGACCGCCAAGAAGCCTAAGGTGGTGTAAGTCAAGGCATGCTGCCCCAACAAAGCCGATTGATGCACGTCGGTGATGACACCAAATAAAAATGCCACACCGATGCCCACCAAACGCGGTTGATGGACACACCAAAAAACCAGCACCAAGGCCAGAAAGTCAGGCATCCAGGCCGCATTGCCGATCAGGCTCATGTTGACCAGCATATTCACCAGCAAGGCCATCAACAAACTGCCGCCAATGAACCAAGGGCTGGCAGGCAACAGCAACTGGTGGCCGCGCGGCATGATCATCGGCGACCTCCTTTGAGGTTGCCCAAGGGTTGAGGCTTGTCAATCTGAGGCCGTGCAGGCAACTTGTCCGCCAAGGGCTCCAGGATCATCACATGGCGGGCGCCCTGCACATGCCCCACAGGCTCGCACAAGATGCGGGCAAACGCCGTTTCAGCACGGCGCTCCACCTTGGTCACCTTGGCCACGGGGATACCGGGGGGGTACACGCCATCGACGCCACTGGTGGAGAGCAAATCGCCCACGTCAATGTCTGCGTTGGTGGCCATGAATCGCAGCTCCAACAGCGGGGCCCCTCCTGCTTCGCCAAACGCCACACCGCGCGCGCCCGTTCGGGTGTTGAGCACAGGAATAGAGTGTTCGCGGTCTGTGACCAGCGTCACCTCACTCACCAGAGGCAACACACGGGTCACTTGACCCAACACCCCATGCTCATCCATCACCGGCGAACTCGGCTTGATGCCGTGGGTCATTCCCTTGTCCACAATCAATTTACGGGTGTAGGGATCGGCCGCGTCGTACAGCACCTCGGCCATGACGCCTGTCGTGCTCAAGCGTTCCCGCAAGCCCAGCAGTTCACGCAACTGCTTGTTTTCAAGCGCCAACTGTTCCACTTGGCCCGTGCGTTGCGCCTGCACCAACAACTGCTGGCGGGCCTGTCGCTCCGCAGTTTGCGCATCATCGCGGGCCTGCATGTAATCGCTGCTGAACTCCACCACCTGCTGAGGGCGCAAGGCCAACCATTGAACCGGGTACAAGGCCACCGACAAAGCGGCGCGGATGGGTTGGGTCACGCCGAAACGCACATCGGCCACCATCAGCAGCACCGAGAGCGCGCTGAACAACAACAGTTTGGAGATGGCCGAAGGGCCTTGTTTGAAAAAGGCCGGTGGCGATCTGTCCAGCGTGCCTAGTGGCATGAGGTGCCGAGTTCTAAAGGGTGTTGATCGGCCAGCTTATTCGCTGGTGAAGATAGAGCCCAAGCGCTCCATGCGCTCCAAGGCCAAACCACAACCACGCACCACACAGGTCAACGGGTCTTCGGCAACCAACACGGGCAAGCCGGTTTCTTCGGCCAACAAGCGGTCCAAGTCACGCAACAAAGCACCGCCACCGGTCAACATCATGCCGCGCTCGGCAATGTCGGCACCCAGCTCAGGGGGCGTTTGCTCTAACGCGTTCTTGACCGCAGACACGATGTTGTTGAGCGGGTCGGTCAGCGCTTCCAAAATTTCGTTGGACGAAATGGTGAACGAGCGTGGCACGCCTTCAGACAGGTTGCGGCCCTTGACTTCCATTTCCTTGACTTCAGAGCCAGGGAAAGCCGAACCGATTTTCTTTTTGATCGCTTCAGCCGTGGGCTCGCCAATCAACATGCCGTAGTTGCGGCGGATGTAGTTGATGATGGCCTCGTCAAACTTGTCACCACCCACGCGCACACTGCCTTTGTAGACCATGCCGCCGAGTGAAATCACGCCCACCTCGGTGGTGCCCCCGCCAATGTCGACCACCATCGAGCCGGAAGCGTCCGACACAGGCAGGCCAGCGCCAATGGCGGCTGCCATGGGCTCTTCGATCAGGTACACCTCAGAAGCCCCTGCACCCAAGGCGGATTCGCGAATGGCGCGGCGCTCCACTTGGGTCGAGCCACAAGGCACGCAAATGATGATGCGGGGGCTGGGCTTTAAGACCGAGCGGGGATGCACCATTTTGATGAACTGCTTGAGCATTTGCTCAGTCACCGTGAAGTCGGCGATCACGCCGTCTTTCATGGGGCGAATGGCTTCGATGTTGCCAGGCACTTTGCCCAACATGGCCTTGGCTTCGTGGCCCACGGCTTGGATGGTTTTTTTGCCTTGCGGGCCGCCTTCGTGGCGAATCGACACCACCGAGGGCTCGTCCAACACAATGCCTTTGTCGCGCACGTAAATCAGGGTGTTGGCGGTACCCAAGTCAATCGCCAAGTCGGTAGAAAAGTACCGACGAAAAGATCCAAACATCACTGTCCTCTCAGGAGACGCGCCGCTGGCGCATCACCACATTGTTCGTGGTGCCCGCGGGCGCGGACACAAAGGCGAGATAATACCGCATCCCCCATAAAACACGGGTTTTTCTCGGGCGGACGCCTGTTGCAAGCGGGCCGTCTGCCCAAGCCATAAACCTGAATTTCACACGTATGTCCCTGACCGACCAAGACATCAGCCGCATCGCCAATTTGGCCCGGCTTGAACTCCAGCCAGATGAACAACAGCGCATGCTGAACAAAATCAACGATTTTTTCGGCATCGTGGCGCAAATCAGCGCCGTCGACACCACGGGCGTGGTGCCCATGGCCCACCCGGTTGACGCCATGGCCCACTCGGGCGAGATCGCGTTGCGCCTGCGCCCTGACATGGCCAGCGAGTCCAACCAGCGTGAGGCCAACCAACGCAGCGCCCCGGCCGTGGAACGCGGCTTGTTTTTGGTCCCGAAAGTTATTGAATAAACCATGAGCGATTTGCACACCCTGAGCGTCAAAGCGCTCGCTGAGCGCTTGCACAGCAAACAAGTCAGTGCCGTGGAGGTAGCGACCCGTTTCTTGGCGCGCACCGGCGGCAATCCGCACAACGCCTTTTTGGACATTGACAGCGAAGTCACCTTGGCCCAAGCCCGCGCCTCAGACGCCAAACTGGCGAACGGCACCGCTGGGCCACTCGAAGGCGTGCCTGTCGCCCACAAAGACGTCTTTGTGACGCGTGAATTCGCCACCACAGCGGGCTCCAAAATCCTGAGCGGCTACCGCTCGCCCTTTGACGCCACCGTGGTGCAGCGCCTGCGCTCAGCCGGCATGGTGAGCTTGGGCAAACTCAATTGCGACGAATTCGCCATGGGATCGAGCAACGAAAACTCGGCCTACGGCGCGGTCACCAACCCGTGGGACGTCACTCGCGTACCCGGCGGCTCATCGGGCGGCAGCGCCGCTGCGGTCGCCGCAGGCCTGGCCCCAGCGGCCACCGGCACCGACACCGGTGGCTCCATCCGCCAGCCCGCTGCGTTTTGCGGCATCACCGGCATCAAACCCACCTATGGGCGCGCCTCGCGTTACGGCATGATCGCCTACGCCTCCAGCCTGGACCAAGCCGGCCCCATGGCCCGCAGCGCCGAAGACTGCGCCCTGCTGCTGAGCGCCATGTGCGGGCCCGACCTGGACCGTGACTCCACCTCGCTCGATGTGCCAGCTGAAAACTTCTCGGCCAAGCTGGGCAACAGCTTGAAAGGCGTGCGTGTGGGCATTCCCAAAGAGTTTTTCGGCGATGGCTTGGCCACTGATGTGCGCACGGCCATCGATGCAGCACTCGCCCAACTGCAAGCCCTGGGTGCCAAGCTGGTGCCCATCAGCTTGCCGCGCACCGAGCTGTCGATTCCGGTTTACTACATCATTGCCCCCGCTGAAGCCAGCTCCAACCTCAGCCGCTTTGACGGCGTGAAGTTTGGCCACCGCACCCAGGACTACACCGACTTGGTAAGCATGTACAAAAAGACCCGCGCCGAAGGCTTTGGCGAAGAGGTCAAGCGCCGCATCATGACGGGCGCTTATGTGTTGTCACACGGCTATTACGACGCCTACTACCTGCAAGCGCAAAAAATTCGCCGCATGATTGCCGACGACTTTCAACGCGCCTTTGGCGAATGCGACGTCATCGCCGGGCCCGTAGCCCCCACCGTGGCCTGGGCATTGGGCAACAACGCCAACGATCCGCTGGCCGACTACCTGGCCGACATCTTCACCCTGCCCGCCTCGCTGGCGGGCTTGCCGGGCATGAGCTTGCCGGTGGGGTTTGGCCAAGCCGGTATGCCCGTGGGCCTGCAACTGATTGGCAACTACCTGCAAGAAGCCCAGTTGCTCAACGTGGCACACCAGTACCAGCTGAACACCGATTTCCACCTCCAACAACCAGCGGGGGTTTAAGACTTATGAGCAAACTCGTCCAAGGCTACGAAGTCGTCATCGGCTTTGAAACCCACACCCAACTCTCCACCCAAAGCAAAATTTTCAGCCGTGCCCCCACGGCCTTTGGCGCCGAGCCCAACACGCAGGCCTGCGCCGTGGACATGGCTCTGCCCGGCACCTTGCCCGTGATGAACGTGGGCGCGGTAGAGCGGGCCATTGAGTTTGGCTTGGCCGTTAACTCGCACATCGCCGAGCGCAGCATCTTTGCGCGCAAAAACTACTTCTACCCCGACCTGCCCAAGGGCTACCAAATCAGCCAATTTGAAATCCCGGTGGTGCAAGGCGGCGAGGTGTCCTTCTTCATGGAAGAAGGCAAAGAAACCGTTCACAAAACCGTGCGCTTGGTGCGTGCGCACTTGGAAGAAGATGCCGGCAAATCGCTGCACGAAGATTTCGTGGGCCAAAGCGGCATCGACTTGAACCGTGCGGGCACACCCTTGTTGGAAATCGTCACCGAACCCGACATGCGCAGCAGCGACGAAGCCGTGGCCTACGCCAAAGAGCTGCACAAAATTGTGACTTGGATTGGCATTTGCGACGGCAACATGCAAGAGGGCAGCTTTCGTTGCGACGCCAACGTGTCGGTGCGCAAACCCGGCGGCGAGTTGGGCACACGCCGCGAGATCAAAAACTTGAACAGCTTCAAGTTCATGCAGCAAGCCATCGACTACGAAGTGCGCTGGCAAATCGACCAACTGGAAGACGGCCATGCGATTGAGCAAGCCACCGTGCTGTTCGACCCCGACACGGGCGAAACCCGCTCCATGCGCACCAAGGAAGATGCGGCCGACTACCGCTACTTCCCCGACCCCGACCTGCCCCCGCTGTTGATTGGTCGTGACTGGGTCGAACGCGTCAAAGCTGAGATGGCCGAGCTGCCCCGTGTCATGGCCGAGCGCTTTGTCACGCAGTACGGCTTGCCCGACTACGACGCCACCTTGCTCACGCAAAGCAAGGCCGCGGCCGCCTACTTTGAATCCACCTCCCAAGCCTGTGGTCAGCCAAAACTAGTCAGCAACTGGATCATGGGCGAAGTGTCACGCCGCCTGAACACGGGTGACGTGACCTTTGACAACTTGCCTGTGAGCAGCGCCCAACTCGCCGCGCTCATCACCCGCATCAGCGACAACACCATCAGCAACAACGCGGCCAAACAGGTGTTTGAAGCGCTTTGGTCTGAAGGCAGCGAAGACGGGCATGACGCGACGGCTGGGGCTTCACGTGTGGACGCCATCATCGAAGCCAAAGGCCTCAAACAGATGAACGACAGTGGCGCCTTAGAAGCCATCGTCGACGAGGTTCTGGCCGCCAACCCCAAAAACGTGGAAGAGTTCAAAGCCGGCAACGCCAAAGCTTTGAACGGTTTGGTGGGTCAAATCATGAAGGCCAGCAAAGGCAAAGCCAATCCGGCGCAAGTCAACGAAATGCTCAACAAAAAGCTGGGTTGAGTTGCACCAAGCTTGACGCATCTGAGCTTTGATTCATTGAATGTGCAACAGCGCCTTGATCTTCGCGCGCACATCTTGGAGCACATCCTCAGACACAGCGCCTTTTCGTTTGGCTTTGCGTATCCGCCAGTCCAGTGACTTGACCTGATCAGCCAACACTGCGCCCGCTTGGTCCCCCAAGTCTGCCAACACTTCAAAAGGGTAGCCCTTGACCTTGGTGGTCAGCGGGCAGCAGACCATCAACCCCTTTTTGACGTTGTAGGCCGCAGGGCTGAGCACCAATGCAGGTCGGTGCCCGGCCTGTTCATGACCGGCTTGGGGGTCGAATTGCAGCCAGACGATGTCACCCGCCTCGGGCACGAAGGTGCGCGTGGCCATCAAAGGACTTCCTGCCCGATAGGGCCGCCAAAGTCCACTTCATCATGCGCGTTGTCGGGTGTGATGCCGGCCAGCAGTTCTTCCAGCTTGTAATGGGGTTGCGTGGCGGGCTCGATGACGATACGCCCTTTGGTGGCGGTGATGATGACGTGTTGCTCCAGCTCTAGCGCTGCTGATTTCATCACTGCGCTTGGCAGGCGCAGGGCTGGGCTGTTGCCCCATTTGCGAATCACGGCTTCCATGGCGACCTCCTGTATGTGTCTACATTGTAGATACGCTTTTCTTTCTTGCAAAAGCAAACGTTTTCGGCTTCTCTACGCAGTGCAAGTAAAGTGAAGTTTTACCCAGTCCCAAAGCCCCGCCATGAACGACCCTCTCACGCCCGCCCCCGCGCCCCACAGCGGGTGGGAAGACGCACAAGGCCTTTTGACGGGCTGCTTGTTTGTGGCCTTGGGCGTGTGTTTGTTTCGCGAAGCAGGCTTGTTCACGGGCGGCACCACGGGCGTGGCGTTTTTGGCGCACTACCTGTTGGGCTATTCGCTGGGCGGCGTGTTGTTTGTCATCAACCTGCCGTTTTATGTGTTTGGCTGGCGCAAGCTGGGCCACCTCTTCACCCTCAAAACTTTTGCAGCCGTGGGCTTGTTGTCAGGCTATGTGGAGTTGCTGCCGCGCTGGATTGGGTTTGAACACCTCAACCCCGTGTTTGCCGCCATCATGGCGGGGTTGCTGGCCGGCACGGGCATTTTGATTTTGATTCGCCACGGTGCCAGCCTGGGCGGCGTGACCATCATGGCGGTCTACTTGCAAAAGTCGCGCGGCTGGCGTGCTGGCAACGTGCAAATGGCGGTGGACTTTGCCATCTTGCTGATCGCCTTTGCCTGCACCGATGCC
>CAITHK010000289.1 GCA_903892175.1 uncultured Burkholderiales bacterium
ATATATGTTCAAATTAACTCAGAAGCGGACCGCAGCCTTTCCGCTGTTGTCGGCAATCCTCCAACCTCCAATGCATATGCAAAGTCATCAGGGCTAGACTGGGGCTTCCTGCGACGGGACCGCATACGTTTGAACGCAGCGATGGCACTGACCGGATCTAGCTCCCACTGGTTGATGATGAAAGTGTCGGGGTCAACGGCTTCAATACCGTATTCAAGCAACACGGCAGCCGGGAAATCCTTCAGGTTTGAAGTCACGATGCAGTCTGCATGGCCTGCGATTGCAGCCGCCAAAACATGGCGATCGTCTGGGTCTGGCAAATCCAGGCCCGCTACCAACGCACTCCATGCAGACTCATGAACCTCCCAATCTGGAACTGCCTCACGCATGCTGTCACGCCGAACATCGAGTTTCCCGACAAGGTCTGGCCGCTGACGCTCCAAAGACCGTGTCCACTCAGTTTCAATCAAGGTGGTCCATTTAGCGGCAAAAAATCCCGCTGTGGCCAAGCTCAATAACGCGTCGGTCATTGCAACCGGATAGAGAACGCACGCGTCCAACAAGGCCGTGTACCGGGCGTGGCCAGCCATCAATAATCCAATCCCAACTCGTGTGCGTTTTCAGCCATACGATCTAAAGCGCTGGCCTGAGTGGCTCGCATTTTTTGAGCATAGGCCAATAAATCTTCAAGCGCGATACGCCGGTGTGACCCCACTTTTCTGTGAGGCAAACGGCCGGAATCCATCTCTTTGATGACAAATGGACGGGAAACGTTCAGAAAGTTGGCGGCTTCTACAGTGGAGAACTCCTGCTCCGTCGGCATCAACACAATGGGTCGGCCCTCGCTCATTGCCCCCAGCAACTGACCAATCAGCTTCAGTGCTGAAGGTGGCACCTCAACCGTCGGATGTTCCCCCGTATCAGTGGTCAGCGTGATGACCGCTGCCCGGGAGTGGTCGAGCGAAGCCATGATGCAGCGCTGCGCAACGCGGACCATCTCCTTGTCTTTGGCATTTAACGGTAGCGGTGCTACCTCGCGAATACGATCGACGGTACGCATGTCATGTCCTCTCTTGTCGTAACAATGAAGCAAATTGGGCTTGCTTTCTCATCTGTCCATGATACACCAAGTGCAGTAAATGCAACAAGTGAATTAAGTGCTTTAGCATTGTCTGTTTGAATGCGAGAAAAAGATCAAAGCTCCTTCAAAACTTGACTTACGGTTGGAAGGCAAACCAGATATCTTTTGCCATCAGATGGGCGGGCCGCCCAGTCCGGCCTGCCGCCACTTCAAGGGCTTCGGCCTGATCTGCACGGCTGAGTGCGAACCACGAATATGCAGCCAGATCGTTCAACTGCCGTTGGCATGCACGCTGAACCATTTGCAGGTCAGGATTTCACCGGCAACGACTGCCTGCGCATACTGACGGGCGACTGCTGCGTAGCTTTGCTGCCGACCTTGACCCTGTACATCCATGTGTTTACATTCATTTCTTCTTGGGTTAAGATGTACACATACATCCAAAAGGGATTCACCATGGCCAATACCAAACTTTTCAAGAACGGCAACTCGCAGGCCGTTCGCATCCCTGCCGAACTTGCCTACAGCACGTGGGACCTTGATCTGGTCATCGAGCGCCAAGGAGACGAGTTGCGCATCCGCCCGGCCCAGCGCCGCATGGGAGATGTGCTGGGCAAACTTGCAAAGTTCTCACCCGACTTCATGGCCCAGGGCCGAGGCGAAAACGTCGAGGGCGAACGTGAGGCTTTATGAATCCAAAGTACATGCTCGACACCAACATCTGCATCTACCTCATGAAGCACCAGCCGCCAGAGGTGCGCGAGCGATTCGCCCAGTGCTTTGTGGGGGACGTGGTAATTTCTGCGGTGACTTTGGCTGAGCTTGAATTTGGTATCGCGTGCTCAAGCACTGCGGCACAAGAATCCAACCGGTTGGCACTGGAGAGCTTGCTCGACGACATCATGGTTGCGCCTTTTGATGCACAAGCTGCCAAGTCCTTTGGCCCCATCCGCGCTGCCTACAAAGATCGCAACCGCGATGCCCTTGACAAACTCATTGCCTCGCACGCGGTCGCTTTAGGGGTGACGCTGGTCACCAACAACGAAGCAGACTTTGTAAGCTACGCCGGACTGCGTGTTGAAAACTGGGTCAGCAACCACTAAGATCAAATCTTTTTGATCCAATCCACTTTTTCATAGACCACTTTCATGACCAGTACGCAAGAGGTAAAAACATTGGCGATGGCTCAGGACCGCCTGGATCAAGTGCGGTTCACCATGGACAAAGAACAAATGCATGCCAACGGCAGTTGAACGACCCAAATAATGTGTTCTGCCAATTTAGTTCTCGGATATCAAAAAGAATTTTTGGCTTCCTCAAAAATTTTTTTGAGTGTTTCGCAGTTGAATCCACCTAATAATTTAAGATTAATTTGTTATACGATAATAATGATTATCGTATAACAGATGTGGAAAGGGGGGTTAATTGGAGTCCCTACTAGGCTATCAAAACCGCCGTCGTTTCACCACAAAAACCAAGTATTACCAGTACTGGGTCCAAAACGACCTCTTTGATCTGGTTTTGGTTAAAACCTGGGGAAGTTTGACTTCCAAACGGGGTAACCAGCAATCCATTCCGGTAAAGCCTGCCGACCTTCCCTACTTTTGCGCAAATATTGAAAAAGCCAGGTTGTTACACGGTTATTCTTTAATTTAGCTCATCAAACGGACAACTCCCTTTTTACTGACATGCTAGAGCTAACGTTTGACAGGCTATTTTTTGTGAGTACAATAAATAGTGAATATTAGCTTTGATTCTGCCAAGAGTGAGCGCAACGAACGCGAGCGTGGACTAACGTTCTCTTTGGTTGGACAGCTAGATTGGTCTGGCACGGTGATCGAAGTTGATGAACGCAAGGAGTTCGGCGAGTAAACGGTACCGAGTACTTGGCTTTAACGGTGACCGACTCTACGCCGTGGTGTTCACACCCCGCGCTGGCAAGGTGCACGTCATCAGCCTGCGCAAGGCGAACAAACGAGAGGTGAAACAGTATGAACAAAAAACCCAACCCTGAA
>CAITHK010000290.1 GCA_903892175.1 uncultured Burkholderiales bacterium
AAAAACCCACCGCCTGCCATTGGGCCATCAGTTCAGCGGTGCGGCGTGTGATTTCTTGCAACAAGGCGGTGTAGCGGGCTGCGTCATGCAGTTGCACCAGCTGGTGAAAGTGGGCATGCACCACATGGTCGGCCAGTGCCTTGAGTTCTTGGGTTTGTCCGGTGGAGCCAAAATGTTCAAAGTGGCCAAAGCGGATAAAGCTCGGTGCCACGCGGGTCACAACGGCTGCGGTCTCAGGTTCTTCACGGTATACCGGCGTGGGTGAACCCGTGACGCACAGGGCCCGTGTGGTGGGAATGCCCAGGCCATGCATGGCTTCACTGGCCAAGAACTCACGAATGCTGGAGCGCAACACCGCACGGCCATCGCCACGACGCGAATAGGGTGTGGGCCCAGCCCCTTTGAGTTGGATGTCTCGCACACCCACAGGCGTGCTGATTTCTCCCAAGCTGATGGCCCGTCCATCACCCAATTGACCTGCCCACTGTCCAAATTGATGACCGCTGTAAACACTGGCACACGGATGACTGCCTGGCAGCAGGGCGTTACCGCTGAGTGCCTCCAAGACCTGTGGTGAATTCCACACGTCAGTGGGCAGGCCAATCTCAGCAGCCAAGCTTGGATTGCAAGCCACCCAGTGGGCGGGCGCCAGTGGCGTCGGTGGGCAGTGGCTGTGAAAGGGGGGGCCCATGGACCCAAAACTCGGTTGCCAAGGCCATGTGACTTGTGTCGGCGCTGATTGGACGGTGGTGTTCATGGATCGAGATTGTCTGGGGAAATCCATAGGCCTGTTTTTCTGGGGACATCGTCCATCCCCCCCAACTTGTTGGCACAATGGTTTAGGAGATTTCGCACGACCGTGCCAAAAGAAAAAACACACAGGAGATGCCATGCTGGGCTTGATGCAAAACCAACCCTTGTTGATCTCACACCTGATCGACTTTGCCGAACACCACCATGGGGACGGTGAGGTCGTATCGCGCCGCGTAGAAGGGGACATCCATCGCTCCAGTTGGGCGCAAGTGGCGCAACGCGCGCGGCAGGTCGCCAATGCGCTGGATGGCCTCCAACTCGCCCTGGGTGACCGCGTGGCCACATTGGCATGGAACGGCTATCGCCACTTGGAGCTCTACTTTGGCGTCAGCGGAAGCGGCCGGGTGCTTCACACCATCAACCCCCGTTTGCACCCTGAGCAAATTGCGTGGATTGCCAACCATGCAGAAGATCAAGTCTTGTGCTTTGACATGAGCTTCTTGCCCATCATCCAAGCGGTGCATGCCAAGTGCACCACCATTCAGCATTGGGTGGCCCTGTGCGATGCGGACAAATTGCCCGCAGACAGTGGCATCCCCAACCTGATCAGTTATGAAGCCTGGATCGCTCAGCAATCGAGCCACTACAGCTGGCCGTCCATGGACGAAAACACGGCGTCGAGCATGTGTTACACCAGCGGCACCACGGGCAACCCGAAGGCGGCGCTGTACAGCCACCGCTCTACCATCTTGCATGCCTATGCAGCGGCTTTGCCCGATGTGATGTGCATCTCAGCACGCGACGCCATCTTGCCGGTGGTGCCCATGTTCCACGTCAACGCCTGGGGGATTCCATACAGCGCGGCGATGACAGGCGCCAAGTTGGTGTTTCCGGGCCCGGGCATGGATGGCAAATCCGTTTACGAATTGATTGAAAGTGAACGCGTGACCTACGCCGCGGGTGTGCCCACGGTGTGGCAAATGCTGCTCACCCACATGAAGCCTGCGGGCTTGCGTTTCTCGACCTTGAAACGAACCGTGATTGGGGGGTCGGCTTGTCCTCCGGCCATGATCGATGCCTTCCGCGACGACTACAACGTCGAGGTCTTGCATGCCTGGGGCATGACCGAGCTCAGCCCCTTGGGGACCTTGTGCACGTTGAAGAACAAGCACCTGGACCTGCCTGCTCAAGAGCAAATGAAGATTCGTCTCAAACAAGGACGTGCGATTTTTGGCGTCGACATGAAGATCGTCGACGAAGCGGGGAACGAACAACCCCACGATGGCAAAGCCTACGGCGATTTGTTGGTCAAAGGCCCATGGGTGGTGTCGGATTACTTCAAAGGTGAGGGTGGCAGCCCCCTGATCAAGGACGCCAACGGCGTGGGATGGTTTCCTACAGGCGACGTGGCCACGATCGACCCCGATGGCTACATGCAAATCACTGACCGCAGCAAGGACGTCATCAAATCAGGCGGCGAATGGATCAGCTCGATCGACATCGAAAACATTGCTGTGGCGCATCCTGCGGTGGCCATGGCCGCTTGCATTGGCGTCACCCATCCCAAGTGGGACGAGCGCCCCATTGTGGTCGTGGTCAAAAAGCCCGGGGGAGATGTCAGCCGCGAAGAATTGCTGAAGTTTTATGAGGGCAAAACGGCGAAATGGCAAATTCCAGACGACGTGGTGTTTGTCGACAGCATTCCGCTCGGTGCCACCGGCAAGATGCTCAAAACCAAATTGCGTGAACAACTCGCAGCTTATGTTTTGCCCGGTGCGTGAAGTCAGTCTCACAGACACTCGGCGTTAAGGGCAATCCCTGAACGTGGGCTTGTACAAAGACGTTACGCTTGGATGTCAATAAAAAATCTATTGGAGACAAGCATGACCCTGAAACGACACCTGGTGAGTTTGGCAATTCTTGGCGCCTTGGCCAACTCAGCCTTTGCCCAAAGCGGGGACACGGTCAAGATTGCCTTGATCGATCCACAAAGCGGCCTCATGGGTCCTTTGGGCATGAACCAACTCCGAAGTTTTCAATTCTTTGCCGATGCCTTCACCAAAAGCAATGTGGCGGGTGTGAAGTACGAGGTGGTGGGCTTTGACAACAAACTCAGCCCAGCAGAGAGTCTGAATGCGCTCAAAGCAGCCATGGACCAGGGCATTCGTTACATCACGCAAGGCAACGGATCCTCGGTGGCGGGTGCTTTGATCGATGCGGTCAACAAGCATAACGAGCGCAACCCAGGCAAAGAGGTGCTGTTTTTGAACTACGCAGCGGTGGATCCTGACTTCACCAACAGCAAGTGCAGCTATTGGCACTTTCGCTTTGACGCCGACACGTCGATGAAGATGGAGGCCATGACCACCTTCATGAAAGACCAGCCGGACATCAAGAAGGTTTACCTGCTCAATCAAAATTATTCGCATGGTCAACAAGTGGCCAAGTTTGCCAAAGAAAACTTGGCCCGCAAACGTGCGGATGTTCAAATCGTTGGCGAAGATCTCCATCCCTTGGCGCAGGTGCGTGACTTCTCGCCCTACATTGCCAAGATCAAAGCCTCGGGGGCCGACACCGTGATCACGGGCAACTGGGGGTCCGATTTGGCCCTGTTGGTCAAAGCAGCCAACGAAGGCGGCTACAACGGCAAGTTCTACACCTACTACACCGGTGTCACAGGCACCCCCACTGCCTTGAGTACCGGCGGTGCAGGACGCGTGTACCAAATCGCCTACCAACACTACAACATGGGGGGGCCTATGGAGAAGTGGATGGCAGAGTTCAAGAAACGTTACAACGACGACATGTTCACCGGCTCGGTGCCTCACATCTTCACCACCTTGTCGATCGCCATGAAAAACGCCAAATCGACTGACCCCGTCAAAGTAGCTGCGGCCCTGGAGGGGTTGAAGACCAACAGCTTCAACGGGGAAATTGAATTGCGCAAGACCGACCATCAAATTCAACAAACCCTGTTTTTGACAGTGTGGCAAAAGGCCGATAAAAAATACCCTTACAGTCCTGAAAACACCGGCATGACCCTGGCACCGGTCAAAACCTTTGAGCCTTACGTGGCCAGCACGCCCACCAGCTGCCAGATGAAGCGCCCCAGTTAAGCAGGGTGTCTTTCGTGAGCGGTGTGCCTGCGACACACCGCTTTTTATTTGGGTGTTTTGCAAGTACAAGGTGTGTGATGGAGTTTTTCTTGATCTCCATGCTCAATGGGGTGAGCTACGGACTGTTGCTGTTCATGCTCAGCTCCGGGTTGACTTTGATCTTCAGCATGATGGGTGTTCTCAATTTCGCACATGCCAGCTTTTACATGCTGGGTGCTTATTTGGGTTATTCGCTCAATGGCTTGCTAGGGTTTTGGGCCGCCTTGCTGATCGCGCCCTTGTTGACGGGTGCCTTGGGTGCAGGCTTTGAACGTCTGAGCTTGCGACGCGTGCACAAGTTTGGCCATGTGCCCGAGTTGTTGGTGACATTTGGCTTGTCCTACATCGTGCTGGAGTTGGTGCAACTTCTGTGGGGTCGCACGGCATTGGAGTTTGCGCCACCACCCCAACTGCAAGGCCCCGCCTTCACGCTCATTCAAAACTCTGCCCACGGCTTGTCGCTGGTGTGGGGTGGAGCCGCCCCTGAGATGTGCAGCGCAGCCAATGCCGCGGTGCGCGTGGTGTGTTCGCCTTTTCCAGCCACCCGCGGCTTCATGATGCTGGTGGCTTTGTTGATGATGGTGGGCTTGTGGGCCTTGCTCACCCGAACCCGTGTGGGGCTGGTCATCCAGGCGGCCCTCACACACCCGGAGACGGTCGAGTCCTTGGGGCACAACGTGCCAAGAATTTTCATGCTGGTGTTTGGTGTGGGCACGGGCTTGGCGGGTTTGGCCGGTGTGATTGGTGGCAGCACCTTTGTCACCGAACCTGCCATGGCCGCCACCGTGGGATCTGTGATTTTTGTCGTGGTGGTGGTCGGAGGGATGGGGTCGTTGGCGGGCGCTTTTTTGGCATCCCTCTTGATCGGCGTGGTGCAAACCTTTGCCGTTGCGTTTGACTATTCCATGTTGTTGCTGCTGCAAAGCTTGGGATTGCAGGTGAGTGCCGCGATGCAAGAACACTCCGTGCTGAAACTCACCTTGTCACAGGTTGCCCCCATCTTGCCGTATTTGTTTTTGGTGTTGGTTTTGATCTTTCGCCCCAAAGGGCTGTTGGGCACAAGGGAGGGTTGAATGTTGCAACGATTCACCCCAAGAGCGGAACGACACACTTTCAATCTGACACGTTGGCTTGTTTGGGGCGGCTTCGCCTTGATCTTGCTGCTGGCACCGCGTGTGTTTTCAAGCAATTTGGCGGTCAACTTGCTGTCGCAGATCGGCATTGCGATGGTGGTTTGTTTGTCTTACAACATGCTGCTCGGTCAAGGCGGCATGTTGAGTTTCGGACACGCGGTCTATTCTGGTTTGGGTGCCTACACCGCCATGCATGCGCTCAACGCTGCAAGCTCAGGCACATGGGCCATCCCTGTGAGCTTGGTGCCTGTGGTGGGCGGCTTGGGCGGATTGTTTTTTGCTGTGCTGTTTGGCTTTGTCACCACCCGCAAGTCAGGCACCACCTTTGCGATGATCACCTTGGGGTTGGCCGAGTTGGTGTTTGCCATGTCGCTGATGTTTTCTGAATTTTTTGGTGGTGAAGCCGGCGTGGCAGGTAACCGCGTGGTGGGACAAGCGGTGTGGGGCATCACCTATGGACCCGCCGTTCAGGTCTATTACTTGACGGCGGCCTACACGTTTGTCTGTGTGGCATTGATGTATGCCTTCACACGCACCCCTTTGGGACGCATGTTGAATGCGGTGCGCGACAACCCAGAAAGGGTCGCGTTCATTGGCTACAACACCCAGTATGTGCGTTATTTCTCGTTCATCATCGCGGGTTTTTTTGCTGGCGTTGCAGGCGGGTTGGCGTCGTTGAATTTTGAAATTGTCACCGCCGAGGTGGTGGGCGCAGGCCGCTCAGGGGCGTATTTGTTGTTCACATTTTTAGGCGGCGCTTCAGCTTTCTTTGGACCGATCATTGGCGCGGTGTTGATGGTGCTGGCCCATGTGTTGTTGTCAGAGTTCACCAAAGCTTGGTTGCTCTACCTTGGGTTGACGTTTTTGTTCATGGTCATGTACGCGCCAGGGGGCATTGCCAGCTTGATCATGAAGAACCTGCGGATGGCAAGTTTTGGGCAACTGCGGATGCTCTGGGTGGCTTACGTGGGCCTGGGGGTCACAGCTTTGCTTGGTGCCATCGGAGCCGCGGCCATGATCGAGATGGTCTACCACTTGCAACTCAATATGTCGCAGGGCCATGCACTGCGCTTTGCCGGTGTGATGTTCGATGTCACCTCCGGAGAAAGTTGGTTTGGTGCGGTTTTTGTCTTTCTCACGGGTGTGGGCTTGTTCGAAACAGCGCGCCGCCAATTCATGCGCGATTGGGGCGTGTCACAAGCTGTCATTGAAAAAGAAATAAAAAAACGGGAGGCCCAGTGATTGCCTTACAGCTGAAAGATGTGCGCAAGAATTTTGGCAAGACCGAGATCATCCGTGGCATCAGCCTTGAAGTTCAGGCAGGCGAGCGCGTGGCCATCATTGGACCCAATGGCGCGGGCAAATCTACCTTGTTCAACCTCATCAGCGGACGCATCGAGCCCACCAGCGGTGAGATTTGGTTAGGACCCCACCGCATCGATGGCAAGCAACCCTTTGAAATCAACCGCCTGGGTTTGTCACGCAGCTTTCAGATCACGAACATTTTTCCCAACCTCAGTGTGTTCGAAAACCTGCGCTGTGCAGTGCTGTGGTCCATGGGCTACAAGTACACGTTCTTGAAGTTTTTGGCGGACCTCGACGATGCCAACGAACGCGCTCAGCAACTGATGGCGCAGATCCACCTCGACCATAAACGAGACGTGGTGGCGATGAACCTGACCTACGCCGAGCAACGTGCACTGGAGATCGGCATCACCATTGCGGGTGGGGCACAGGTCATCTTGCTCGACGAACCCACAGCCGGGATGAGCCAAAGCGAAACCCAACGATTCATTCAACTGATTCGCGAGGTCACGACGGACAAAACCCTGCTCACGGTCGAGCACGACATGGGGGTGGTGTTCGGTCTGGCCGACAAAATTGCGGTGGTCGTGTATGGCGAGCTGATTGCTTTCGACACACCACAAGCCGTTCGAGCCAATGCTCAGGTGCAAGAAGCCTATTTAGGTTCTGTGGTGGCTGAACACCAAGCGGCTGCTTGAAAAAAAAGCGAGAAACCAGGATGCTGCAAGTCGACCACCTTCACGCGTATTACGGCAAGAGCCATGTGCTGCATGGTGTGTCTTTTGACGTGAAAGCCGGTGAGATCGTCGCTTTGCTGGGGCGCAACGGTTCGGGTCGCTCGACCACGGCACGAGCCATCATGGGGCTGGTCGATTGCAAAGGCAGTTTGCTGTGGCAAGGTCAATCCATTGCCCACAAAAAACCCTTCCAGATTGCCCACCTTGGGATTGGCTACGTGCCCGAAAACCGCGATATTTTTCCCAGGCTCACGGTCCATCAAAATTTGCTTTTGGGGCAAAAAGGCAAAGGCGTGGGCAGTCGATGGTCATTTGACGACATGTATGCCATGTTCCCCCGTCTCAAAGAGCGCGAGCACACCGAAGCCGGCGTGCTCTCAGGAGGCGAACAACAAATGCTCACGCTGTGCCGCACCCTCATGGGTGACCCCGATCTGATCATCATCGATGAACCCACCGAGGGCCTCGCCCCCAAAATTGTGGAGTTGGTCGGGCAGTATTTGAAAACCCTCAAGGCACGCGGAATTTCAATCTTGTTGATCGAGCAAAAGCTCACCATTGCCATGGACATCTCTGACCGCGTGCTGGTCATGGGGCATGGCAGCATTGTTTTTTCAGGCTCCCCGGATGACTTGCGGCGTGACGTCCACACCCGCAGAGAATGGTTAGAAGTTTGATCTAGAATCAAAAAAGAACGATCGTTCTTTTTATTGTCCTTTCATTGCTCCAACAAGGAAATCGCATGAGTGCAGACTACAAAGTACATGGCGACGTGGCCGTGATCACGCTCAACAACCCGCCCGTCAACGGCTTGGGGCTGTCGACGCGCCAGGCCATCGTGGCAGGTGTAGAGCAGGCTTTGGCGGATCCAAGTGTGAAAGCCTTGGTGATCACGGGGCACGGCAAGGCATTTTCAGGCGGTGCGGACATTCGCGAATTCGGCACACCCAAGGCGATTCAAGAACCCAATTTACTGAGCGTCATTTCAGTGATCGAGAACAGCAACAAACCCGTGGTGGCCGCTGTGCACAGCGTGGCCATGGGCGGCGGCTTGGAGCTGGCCTTGGGTTGCCATTACCGCATCGCAGCGCCTGGCGCGAGCATTGCCTTGCCAGAGGTCAAGATCGGTTTGATTCCTGGTGCAGGCGGCACCCAACGTTTGCCTCGCGCATTGGGCGTGGAGCCCGCGTTGAACATGATCGTCAGTGGCGAAGCCATCAAGAGCGAGATGCTGGCCATGCTGCCTGGTCAAAAACTGTTTGACCAAATGGCTGCATCCCCTGAATCGTTGATGGACGAAGCCTTGAGTCTGGCGCGTCAAATGGCTGACGTTCGCCCCTTGCCCAAAGTGCGCGACTTGCCCTGCAAGCACCCGCAAGGCGATGCCTACTTTCAGTTCGCACGCAACATGGTCAAAGGCATGGCCAAAAACTACCCCGCACCCCCGAAGTGTGTGGACGCAGTGCAAGCCGCCACCCAGAAAAAATTTGCCGATGGCATGAGCTTTGAGCGCGAGTTGTTCATCAACCTGATGTGGACACCCGAGTGCCGCGCCTTGCGCCATTTATTCACTTCTCAACGTGCCGCCTCCAAAATTGCCGATGTGCCCGAGACCACGCCGGTGCGCAACATCCAATCAGTCGCCATCATTGGTGCGGGCACCATGGGCGGTGGCATCGCCATGAACTTCCTCAATGCGGGTTTGCCAGTCAAGCTGCTAGAAACCAAACAAGAGGCTTTGGACCGTGGCATCGCCACGATCCAAAAAAATTACGAAGCGCAGGTCAAAAAAGGCAAGCTCAAAGAGGACAAATACGCCCAGCGCATGGCCTTGCTCAGCACCACACTCAGCTACAGCGATTTGAAAGATGCCGACCTGGTGATTGAAGCCGTGTTTGAAGAGATGGGCGTCAAAGAAGCCGTCTTCAAACAGCTCGATGCGGTGATGAAGCC
>CAITHK010000291.1 GCA_903892175.1 uncultured Burkholderiales bacterium
CCCAGCGCTGTGGCACGCGCCAAGGTGTCGGGGGCCACGCGGGCACCGGCGTTGTCTTCGCTGCCGTCAATGCCATCGGTGTCGGCGGCCAAGGCCCACACACCCGGCTGTGCCTGCAAAGCCTCGGCCAACCCCAAACAAAACTCACCGGCCCGCCCGCCCCGCCCGGGGCGGGCTTGCTGATCATCGCCTCCGCCTTTGGGCGTGCCAGGGGGTTGGGCACGCACCGTCACCGTGGTCTCGCCGCCACTCAAGATCACACACGGCTTTTGAAACGGCCCCACACCGCGCGCCGACGCACGGGCCAGCGCCGCATGCACCTTACCCACTTCGCGCGACTCGCCTTCGATTTCGTCACTCAACACATAGGCATTCAAACCCGCCGCACGCGCCACCTGCGCCGCCGCTTCGAGCGACTGTTGCGGAGTGGCAATCAGGTGCACCGGTTGTTCATGCCAGGCAATGCCGAGCTTGGGGGTTTCCAGCGCGCCAGACAACAAGGCCGCTTCCACCTCAGGCGACACCGCAATGCGGTAGCGCTGCAAAATGGCCAGCGCGTCGGCGCAGGTGGTGTGGTCGCACACCGTGGGGCCACTGGCAATGACCGAGGGGTCGTCGCCCGGCACGTCGCTGATGGTGAGCGTCACCACTTGGGCTGGCGCACACGCAGCGGCCAAGCGCCCGCCCTTGATGCGCGAGAGGTGCTTGCGCACACAGTTCATCTCGGTGATGTTGGCGCCGCTGTGCAGCAAGTCGCGGTTGATGCGCTGCTTGTCCTGCAGGCTCACCCCCTCCGCAGGCAAGGTCAACAAAGACGAGCCGCCGCCCGAGATCAGGCACAGCACCAAATCGTCTTTCGTCAACCCCTGGGACAAGGCCAAGATACGCTCGGAGGCGGCCAAGCCTGCGGCATCGGGCACCGGGTGCGCAGCCTCCACCACCTCGATGCGTGCGGGCAAACCCGCTGGGCGCGGCGGCGTGTGGTGATAGCGCGTGATCACCAAGCCCGAGAGCGGCTGGTCTGCGGGCCACAAGGCTTCCACCGCCTGGGCCATGGCCCCACCGGCTTTGCCTGCGCCCAACACCAGGGTGCGGCCTTTGGGCGGTGGGGGCAACCATGCGGCGGTGTTGTGCAAGGGCAAGGCACGCTGCACGGCGGCCTCAAAGAGTTGGCGCAGGAAAACTTGGGGATCGCGAACAGGTGTAGAGGTGGCATGCATGGCGCAGATTGTGCCGCTCACAGGCACCCGTGTTTTCACCTACACCCAGACACGGTGCGGTTAAAGTTTGCGCATGACCACCCTGCTGATTCACCGCGCCCGCTGCATCGCGTTACTTGACGATGCCAACACCGAACTTCACCACGCCTCGCTGCTGATACGCGATGGGCGCATTGACCGCATCTTCAAGTCCGACGAACCGGTGGACGCCTGGCTGGCCCCCGGTTCGGTGGATGAAGTGATTGACGCGCGCCAGCACGTGGTGGTGCCTGGCTTGATCAACACGCATCACCACATGTACCAGTCGCTCACGCGGGCCGTGCCACAGGTGCAAAACGCCGAGCTGTTCAGTTGGCTGCAAGGGCTGTACCCCATTTGGGCGGGGCTCACGCCAGAGATGGTGAAGGTCTCCTCCCAAGTGGCCATGGCCGAGTTGCTGCTGAGTGGCTGCACCACCAGCAGCGACCACCTGTACATCTACCCCAACGGGGTGCGGCTGGACGACAGCATTGAAGCCGCCCACACCATGGGCATGCGCTTTACCGCCACACGAGGCAGCATGAGCGTGGGCCAATCGCAAGGCGGGCTGCCGCCCGACCGCGTGGTGGAAGAAGAGCCTTTCATTCTGAAAGAAACCCAACGCCTGATTGAAACCTGGCACGACGCCAGCTTTGGCGCCATGACGCACGTGGCCGTGGCACCGTGCTCGCCCTTCAGCGTGAGCCAGGACTTGATGCGCGCCTCGGCCGAGTTGGCCCGCGCCTACAAGGTGCGGCTGCACACGCACTTGGCC
>CAITHK010000292.1 GCA_903892175.1 uncultured Burkholderiales bacterium
CCAAGATCATAACGCCGATGAGCACAAACCATCTTGCCGAAATTGTCCCATTCTTTCCGCGGGTTTTGTGTGTCCTCATCCTGGTAAATCTTCACAGTAAATTTGCCGACCTCGAATTGTTCAATGGCGTCCAGAATTGAAGTACACGGTTGATCAGCTGTACTCAGCATTTGGGTTGCAGCAAGACCAAGTCGCAACTTCAAATAACTCAACAACAAAAGCTGTCAATGGACCGACCGGACAAACACAACTGAGTGATGATGCTGCTTCGGTGATTGAGGCCCTTCAGACCAAGGGGCTCTACAAATCTGCTCTTGGCTCAGGCAAGCATGACATTACATGCCCGTGGGTGAATGGACATACTGACGCAGCCGACAACGGTGCTGCGTATTTCGAGCCTAATCAGAAATACCCAACCGGAGGTTTCAAGTGCCACCACTCTCATGGGTCGCTGTTTCACATCCTTGAGTTAAAGGAATTTCTGGGTATTGGTACTGAGACAGTTGAGGTGACTGAACACGGACACCCCCAAAATCTTCCGCCTGCGCTTCGGACAGTACACGCGCTGAACTCAAATAATTTGCCTGATGCGATCAGAGATGCACTGATTGATTTGGCTGACCGTTTGCAATGTCCCCCAGATTATTTGGCTGTAGCCATGTTGTCTGCTGCCGGTGCCGTCGTTGGGAACACAGTCGGCATCTTCCCTTATGCCAACGATGAAAGCTGGGAGGTCTACCCTGCCCTTTGGGGTGGCATTGTGGGTGACCCCGGCAGCAAAAAATCACCATCGCTTCTTCACGCGCATAAGCCGCTTCAGCGCCTAGAGGAACTTGCTTCTCAAAAGTACGCTCAAGACATATCGATCTACGAGCAAGCTAAAGCACAGTTCGAACAAGCCCTCAAGGCGTGGAGTACAAGTAAAAGCACGAACCTCAAACCGACTGCACCCGTCGAACCAAAACGTGAACGCTACGTTGTCCATGATTCGACATACCAGGCACTTGGCGTTATCTTGGCGGACAACCCCCGAGGTGTGCTTGCGCTGGCAGATGAGTTGTCTGGGCTTCTTCAAGGGTTAGACACTGCTGGTCAAGAGTCTGCCCGAGGTTTTTACCTTACGGGCTGGAGCGGAACTGGTGGCTATTCGTTTGATCGTGTAGGTCGTGGATCAATCACCTTGGACCGATATTGCCTGAGTGTCTTTGGTGGCTTTCAACCGGACCGGATCAAAGCTTACGTCCAATTTTCACAGCGTGGCAATTCTAAAAACGACGGCTTGCTGCAACGCTTTCAATTGCTTGTCTGGCCTGACCCGATTGGCAACTTCAAATTTGTCGACCGAGTACCAAACCAAAAAGCTATTGCCAAGTACAACCAAGCAGTGCTGAATCTGCCCAAATTGGACCAGCAGTCATTGCAAGGCGCTAGACGACTTCCAAATGGCTCTCAACTTCTGCACTTTTCACCAAAAGCCCAGCAGGCATTCAATGCATGGTTTGTTCAAAACGAAACGCTGCTTGCGTCTGGTGGTCTAGACCCTGCCCGTCAAAGTCACTTTGCCAAGTATCGAAGTCTCATCCCCGCTTTAGCTTTGCTTTTTCATCTGCTTGATGGTCACACTGGGCCAGTCTGCGATGACTGCCTGAACCGTGCAGTGGCATTTGCCGATTACATAAAGAAACACGCCGATCGAATTTATGCATCGGTCTCCGGACACGACCATGCTGCTGTGCGTATGCTGGCTGAGAGACTGTTAAGCGGCCAACTGCCTGATGGGTTTACATGTCGAACACTCACCCTAAAAGGATGGGCAGGACTTGCAACTAAAGAACAAGCTCAAGCAGCCGTTGACGCGTTGGTTGAGTATGACTGGTTGATCGAGACCGAAATCCGAAGCGGTGGGCGACCAACAGTGAAATACGCACTGAACCCGCAAGCATCAACCACCCTTTTGTAGGTTTTGATGGTTACCCCCCTCCTTGTTATCAAAAATTAAGACTAGAAAGAAGTGAAAAAATGTATTGGGGGGTACCTACAAAACCTACGAAAGCCCCATTGCTGCTCTTACGGTCCAAGGGGGTGATTGTTTTAATTTTTTTCAGCCTTCGGACGAGGCCCTAGCTTGATGTAATTCAATGTCAAGAAACAACTGACATACGTCTTTGACACTGGTCACTGGGACATAAAGGTTGGACCTACGCCCACGGGTTCGGGTTGCCGACGTCATGCCAAGCAAGTGCATCGCATCTTCGAGTTGGGACAAATGCGCCGAGCTCTTAGACATTTCCAACTTAGCAGCTTTGGTGTATTTACCCGACTTCGTATGCGCCGCAGCTACGCGCTGCCGACCTGCTTCAGTCTTCGGAGCTGAG
>CAITHK010000293.1 GCA_903892175.1 uncultured Burkholderiales bacterium
CTTCGAAAAACTCGGCCAGCCTATCGGTGTGAACGACATGCACATTGCAGCGCACGCCCGCAGCGAAGGCCTCGTGCTGGTGACAAACAACATGGGGGAGTTCGCACGCGTGCCTGCGCTGGAAGCAGAGAACTGGGTCCACACAGCGCAGTAATTTACGAGTTGTCGTGCATCAGCCGCACAAAAGTGCGTCGACTGCCACGCCAAGTTTGCCGCGATGGCTGCGGCGGGCCAGCAGCTGACCTTTGACGTGATTGCCACGCCGACAGATCTCAGGCTGAGAACTGCCGTTGTCTGCAGTACACCGCAGTGACTGCTTTCGCTGCATTGCAGTAGTTCCGCTAGACGTGACGTACCCCACAAGCTCTTGAAAAAAGCACAAACATACGTTGGCAATAGCCATCAACATTTCACACCCCAAAAAAAATCCCGCCAAAGTCATCAGACCGTGGCGGGTTTTTTGCAGCCTCTTGGCAGAAGCTGTCAGAGCCTCAAACCGATCAGTGGTTGTCGGTCAACTGGTCAAGAATAGCTGGGTTTTCCAAGGTGGAGGTGTCTTGGGTGATCGCCTCGCTCTTGGCCAGCCGGCGCATGTTCGACTTTGAAAATGAAAGTCATGGCTTGCAAAAGTATGATTCCAGAGATAATATGTAAGCCATGACTGACAATATTCGACTCCCTGATGAATTGGGCCGCCAATTACAAGCCCGCCGTTTAGCGCTGGGCTTGAGCAAGTCGGCATTGGCCGAAAAGTCAGGCAAAGTGCGTGAAGTCATTTATCGGCTGGAGGCGGGAGATGAGTCCACCGTGTCCTCGCTCTTGGCGGTCATGGGGGCATTGGGGCTGGTGATGCGTGTCGAACGCGCAGGCCTGCCAACAGCCAGCGAAGTCGCCGCCAGATTCCGGTATGAGGACGACGATGCTCCCTGAAAAAATTCGCCTGCTGAACGTCTCGATCGGTGACACCGACAACGCGGGCCAGTTGATCCGAGCGTCCACCTACGAATTCCGCTATCTGCAGCCCGACACCCAGCAAGCCTGTGTGGCCTTGCTGATGCCGCCCGCGCAGCAACCCACATGGCAGGACGGCGACCTGTTTCCGCCAATGGACCAGAACCTGCCCGAAGGCGATTTGTACATGAAGATTCGGGAACTCTTCCCGAAGCAGCCCATGACGCCCATGCACATGCTGGCGTTGGTGGGGCGTAATGGCATTGGACGGCTGGGCTACAGCTTGCCAAACCACTCACCCGCACCCATGCCCCGAACGCTGAGCAAAAGCGAGTTGCTGGCAACGGCCTACACCCCCGAGGTATTCAATGACCTGGTAGCCGCTTACTTGAGCACAGGCGCAGGCATTGCTGGCATGCAGCCCAAGATCATGGTGCCTGACCGGTCGACCGTGCCCATCCCCTCACTCATCGTCAAGGCCGCCAGCCCTGCATATCCAGGCTTGGCAGCCAACGAATTCCTCTGTCTAACAGCCGCCCAAGAAGCGGGCATCGACACCCCTGCGTTTGCGCTGTCTAACGATGGAGAAATGCTGGTGCTGGACCGCTTTGATTTTGTGGTGCATCACGATGGTCGCTTCGAGCGCCTGGGGTTTGAGGACATCGCGGCCCTGGCAGGGCTGCGGGTGCGCGACATCTTGTCTGACCGCAAATACCAAGGCAGCTACCAGCGCATCGCAGAGTTGTTGCGTCAGTTGCAATTGCCCAGCGACAACCTGCATCGGTTTTTTGAACAAGTGGCGTTTTCCATCATGGTGCGCAACGGTGACGCGCACCTCAAAAACTTTGGCCTGCTCTACCGCTCACCAGAACAGGTTTGGTTGGCTCCCATGTTCGATGTGGTGACCACCAGTATCTACACCTACACCCAATACGCAGGAGGCCCCGAGCTGGAGGACCGAACCCTGGCACTCAAGCTGTTTGCAGGCAAGCACCACAGCAAGGCCTATCCCACGAAAGAGGAACTGGAAAATTTTGGCCACCGCGTGTGCGGCGTCACCCAGCCAGCCCGCACCCTAGAGCGCATTGCCCAAGCCATGCACAGCACCATGGATAAAGCCAAAGGCGACCCGCGTGTGCCCAAGACACTGCAGACGCAAATGGCCCAGGCTTGGGAGGCGGGGTATGGGTATGCGAGATAGGCTGCGAATGCCGTTGCATGTTGTTTGGGAATGTCATGACGGCTTCAGGCTGTAAGCCGACCCTTAGACCTTTTGATACCCGAATCTCGGGACCAGTCAGTCGGGATTGTTTTTATATGAACTATAGTTCTCAATGAATTGCCTGTTGCCATATTTTGCAGTCCATTCAAGCACAACTCGGAGTCTGAATGTACGTTTCCAAACATCGCGAAGAGACAAACTTCTCGGTTCTTAAAAAGTTTGGCCCAATGAAAGCAGCTGGTGTTTCCTTTTACGATACGGCGGCGTCTCTCTCCATTCTTGTTAAGCCACCATTTTCGAAAATCTCTGACCTCCCGGAGGTTGATGATTGGGACATTGAATTTGCAAAGGTTCAAACCGGTGTTTCTGGCTAACAAAGAGCTGCATGATTGCAGTAGTGTTGACTGCAAATCGCATTGATTTGCGGCCAATGCGCAATTGAGCCGAAACCACTAATGCCCCCTTCGGAGAAATCGATCAATTTCCGGATTTGGCTACGAACGTCCGGTATCGCTGTATTGCAGTAGTTCGGATAGACGTTACATGCCCCACAAGTTCTTGAAAAAAGCACAAACAGACGTTGGCAATAGCCATCTACATTTCACACACCCCAAAAAAAACCGCCAAAGTCATCAGACCGTGGCGGGTTTTTTGCAGTCTCTTGGCACAAGCCGTCAGAGCCTCAAACCGATCAGTGGTTGTCGGTCAACTGGTCAAGAATAGCTGGGTTTTCCAAGGTGGAGGTGTCTTGGGTGATCGCCTCGTTCTTGGCCAAGCTGCGCAGCAGGCGGCGCATGATCTTGCCCGAGCGTGTCTTGGGCAGGTTGTCACCGAAGCGGATGTCTTTGGGCTTGGCGATGGGGCCAATTTCTTTGCCCACGTGGTCGCGCAAGATTTTGGCAATCGCTTTGGCTTCGTCGCCCACCGGACGGGGGCGCTTCAACACCACAAACGCGCAGATGGCTTCACCGGTGGTGTCGTCAGGACGACCCACCACCGCAGCTTCGGCCACCAGCTCGGTGCAGCTCACCAAGGCCGATTCAATTTCCATCGTGCCCATGCGGTGGCCCGACACGTTCAACACGTCGTCGATGCGTCCGGTGATGGTGAAGTAACCGGTCTTCTCGTCGCGGATGGCACCGTCGCCCGCCAGGTAGTACTTGCCCTTGAACTCTTCGGGGTAGTAGCTCTTCACAAAGCGCTCGGGGTCGCCCCAAATGGTGCGAATCATCGACGGCCAGGGGCGCTTGACCACCAAGATGCCGCCTTGGCCGTTGGGCATGTCGTGGCCTGCTTCGTCCACCACGGCCGCTTGAATGCCGGGGAAGGGCAGGGTGCATGAGCCGGGCACCATGGGCGTCACACCCGGCAGCGGCGTGATCATGTGGCCACCGGTTTCGGTTTGCCAGAAGGTGTCCACGATCGGGCAGCGGCTGCCGCCCACGTGCTTGTAGTACCACTCCCAGGCGGCGGGGTTGATGGGCTCGCCCACCGAACCCAGCAAGCGCAGGCTGGACAAGTCAAAGCTCTTGGGGTGCACGGCATCGTTGGCTTCAGCGGCCTTGATGAGCGAGCGAATGGCGGTGGGTGCGGTGTAGAAGATGGAAACCTTGTGGTCTTGAATCATCTTCCAAAAGCGCCCGGCATCGGGGTAGGTGGGCACGCCTTCAAACACGATTTCGGTGCCGCCCAAAGCCAAGGGGCCGTAGGTGATGTAAGTGTGGCCCGTGACCCAGCCGATGTCAGCGGTACACCAGAACACGTCGTTGTCTTTCAGGTCGAAGGTCCACTTGGTGGTCAGTGCGGCATGCAGCAAGTAACCGCCGGTGCTGTGTTGCACGCCTTTGGGTTTGCCGGTCGAGCCCGAGGTGTAGAGCAAGAACAAGGGGTGCTCAGCACCCACCCATTCGGGTTCGCAGGTGGTGGCTTGCTTGTCAGCCAACTCGGCCAACCATTGGTCGCGGCCTGCGGTCATGGCAATGTCAGCACCGGTGCGCTTGACCACCAACACGTTCTTCACCGAGCCGCAACCGCCCAAGGCGATGGCTTCGTCGACGATGGCTTTGAGGGGCAGGTGTTTGCCGCCGCGCACTTGTTGGTCGGCGGTGATCACGGCCACGGCACCGGTGTCTTCAATGCGGTCACGCAGCGACTGGGCCGAGAAACCGCCAAACACCACCGAGTGGGTGGCGCCAATGCGGGCACAGGCTTGCATGGCGGCCACACCGTCGATCGACATCGAGATGTAGATCATCACGCGGTCGCCTTTTTTCACGCCGATGGACTTCAGGCCATTGGCGATTTGGCAGGTCTTGGTGAGCAGTTGGCTGTAGGTGATCTGGGTGACTTCGCCGCCATCGGCTTCAAAAATGATGGCGGTTTTGTCGCCCAGGCCTTTGTCGACGTTGCGGTCGAGGCAGTTGTACGAAGCATTCAGCGTGCCGTCTTCGAACCACTTGAAGAAGGGGGCGTTGCTCTCATCGAGCGTTTTGGTGAAAGGGGTTTTCCAGCTCAGCAAGTCGCGGGCTTGCTCGGCCCAGAAACCTTCGTAGTCGGTGTCTGCTTTTTTGCACAGCGCCTCGTAGGCGGGCATGCCAGAGATGGTGGCATTTTTGACAAACTCAGCCGAAGGCTGGTGGATGGTGATGGCGCTCATGGAAACGGTCTCCTCATTTTTAGACGGCACTGGCGTGGAACCCCGCAACTGTGGCGGGGCGCTCTTACAAGGGTCTGACGAGGTGACGGCGCGCACCACCACCCGGGGCTTGTTTGCGTTAGGTCAAATCCACATCATGAAGCCGTTGAGGGTGGACAAGATGCCCAGCAACCCCAAGCCGCAGGGCACCCAAAACAAGACCCGCACGCCCGTCAGAATGGCCACCGAGGTCAACACAATGGCGATTTGAAGCAGTGCTTCGGCATAGTCAAACCACGGGTCTTGGGCCATGGCGTGGTCGCGTTCGTGTTCATGCTCTTTGGCTTTGGCCATCAACTCTTTTTTACCGTCACCGGTTTCGGGCTCAGACTCGTAACGTGAGATGTTCTTTTGGTAGTCGGCCAGTTTTTTCTCCAGCAGCTCTTTGGCGGCGGGGCTGATCTTGTCCTGGGCCAGTTGCACTTGGATGTCGTCGGCGGCAATTTTGTAATCGGTCTGGCGGATGTTCTTGGCTTGGTAGAACGCAAAGGCATTGGCCGCCAACACGTTGTGCACCATGGTTTCTTTGGCGGCGTTGTTGCCACCCAAGCTGGCAATGGCCAACACCATGGCCAAGGTGGACACCAGCATGGCGCAGCGGGTGCGGAAGGGGTCGTTGTTGCCGTGCTCTGGCAGTTCGGTTTCTGGCATTTCGCTCATTTTTTTCTCCTGGAGGTTGGTGGTTTAAATGGGTTCGGTGGGCATCAAATCTTGAACGGGAATTTCAAATCCCAAATGTTGCGCCATGAAGTCACGGGCGAGAGTTTGCCAGCCCGCGAGGTGGGAGTGCAGGTGGCGTAAACCCGGATCGTCGGACAGGCCTTGGTTGAAGTTGAGGGGGGTCGCAAACCGCAACTCATGCAAAGCGTATTCGGCTTGGTACAACTTGGGTGCTTGTCGGCTGTGCACATCGATGGCGCGCAAGCGGCCGTCATGGCTCCAGTCGCAAAACAGCAAATGGCCCATGCGGACCATCAACACGCATTGCTTGGGTGCGATCTTGCCCAAAATTTTGCCATGGGCCAGCTCGCCAGCAGGGTCGATGGCGCGCAAGGCCGCCGAGGCCTCTTCGCCCAAAGCCACCCAGGCTTCCAAGATATGGCCGGCGTGGAAATACGCTTCCCAGAATCGGCGGCGGTAGGGGCCAATGTCGTCGTCGGTGTGCCGCAGGATGTCAAAAAACGCGTCCAGCGTGCGCGCGGTCAGCCAGCGACTCACCGTGGCCATGGCTTGTTGGCGAACGCCCAACCAGCCAGCGTGGTCGTGGCGGGGGTCCCCCAAGGTGCGCAGCAAGGCCGACATTAAATAGTGTTCGACCTCTGGCGGTGGCGTGCGTTCAAACCACGGCGAGAGCAAGCTGTGGGCAAACTCGTCGCGGCAAATCGGATAGCGAAAGCGCTGTTGGGCTGTGCCCGGCGCGTGCAGTGCCCATTCGCACATGCGCTCGATGTAAGGCAAGGTGCAACGCACCTCTTCGGGGGCGTTCAGCGCGACAAGAAATGCCTGTTGTGCAAAGGGGTTGAGCCAAAAGCCAGAGGTCAAGGCATGTTGCGCCTGCCAGTCGGTCAAGCGGGTTTCGCGCGGCAGCGCCATGATGTCGCGTGCCACCTGCGCAGGGCCTTGCTGGGGGTCGAGCAGTTGCAGGTGTTCGATCAGGCGTTGCAGGCCAAACGCCTCGGTGCTGGCCAGCGGCTGCATGACCCGTTCATCGGCAAAGAAATGGCGCGCACTGAGAGCCAGTTGCACAAACACCGCGTCGTCTGGTGCGAAGTGCTGCAAGTAGGTGTGCAGCAAAGGGCGCGCCCATTTGAGCGGGCGGCGTGTCGTCAAGGCCTGGGGCAGGGTGGTGTGCCAAAAATACTGCGTCAGTTCGGCGTGCCCGTGCAGGCCCCGCTTGCCTTGGAGCCACAAGGCATAGGGCAGGTGGCGCCAGTCCCGTGGGCGCGGCGCTTGGCGAGCCTCTGCGGGGGGCTGGGGTGAGAAGGCCACGGCCTCAAACGCGCTGAAGGTGCGCTCGCCGACATTGCGCAGATCGGGCTCGGGGGCCAAGCCCGTGCCCCGCCGCATGCGGGCTGCATGCGCCAGTTGGTCAAAGTCAGGTGGCAGCGGTTTGAAGAAATCGGTGCTGGCGTTCATGCTCTCAGCGCACCGTTTCTTGCATGCGTTTCAAGGTGCTGCTGGGGCCTTGGGCAGCAGGGTTGTCGCTGGCCTGAAAAGCCAGCACAAAGCGCAATTCGACGCGGCGGTTTTTGGCGGCATCGTCTTTGTCGCTGGGGCGCTCGTCGGCGTAGGAGCTGATGCCAAAGACGGGTTGCTCACGCTCGTTGCGAAAGTCTTGCAAGCCCCCTGCGTTGAGCACTTTGTAGACCGCACGGGCGCGGTCGAGGCCCAAGTGCCAGTTGCTGTAGTCGCCGCGTTTGAGGGGGGCCGAGTCGGTGTGGCCCTCGATCAGAATGGTTTCAATCTCCACCTGCTGTGGGTTGGGCGGACAGTCGCTGGGCAGTTGGCGGCGTTGCGAATAGATGTAGCAGGGCAACACCTGTTGCAGTTGCAGGGCCGATTGGCGCAGGGTTTGCACGCCCACCGCTTGCAAGTCAGGCTGGCCCAGGGCAAACAAGGTGTCTGCGGGCAGGGTGATCACACCCGAGGCTTGGTTGATGGTGACGGGCACACCCGCGCTTTGCAAGCGGCTGCCAATGGCTTGCACCACGGCGGCCAGCGGGTCGGGTGGCGCAGCGTTGGGCGGCTCGGGCTTGCGGGCCAACAGCACCATCACCATCACGATGAAGATGAACAACAGGCCAATCATCAGGTCACTGGCCGAGGCCATGTAACCCGATTCTTCGACCTGTTCGTGCGTGGCCGTGGCGCGACGGCGTGGGATCAGCATCATGACTTAGGGCTTGTGGGGCAGGTGTTCGATGAACTCGTCCAACACTTCTTCCAAGTTGGTGATGCTGCCGCTGAGTTGGTTGACGGCACTGGCCAGGTGCTGGTCCATTTTGGTGTGCAGTTCGGCAATTTGGCCGCTGTAGCCCGACACGCCTTGTGTGAGCGCCTCCACCGTGCCGCTGAGCGCTTGTTGCGCTTCTTGCAAATGGGTGCGCACGTGGCCAAGGGCGGTTTCGGCGGCGTGGGCACTTGCTTGGAGGGTGGACACGGTTTGCCCCAAGGCTTGGTTCATGGGCAGCAAGGTGTCTTTGAAGTCGTTGGCCGCAGCGCGTTGCAGCGTGACGGAGCTTTCGACGGCCAGCGCACTGTCTTTGAAGCTGTCTGCGGTGTTGCGTATCAAGCCCAGGGTGGTGTGCAACTCGCCGCTGACGCCTTGCACTTGCGTCAGCGTGTGGCCAAAGCTGTCCAACAAGGCGGTGAGTTGCGCGCTGCCTTGGGCGCCCGCTGTGCTGGCGCGCGTCAGGGCCGCGTCCAGTTCGGCCACGGTGCTGCGGGTGGTCAGGATGGTGTGGCTCAGGGTGGCCACGGCGTCTTGGAAGCTGGCCAAACCGTTTTCGATGCCCTGGGACATCAAGGCGCCGGCTTTGCCCAACTCGTCGGCGGCTTGACTGCCTGCCTGGCCAAAGCTTTGGCTGGAGGTTTGGATGCTGTCGGCCAAGCCGCTGAGCTTGTCAAAGGTGGGCTGCATGTGGCGCGACATGGCCTCGCCAATGGCATTGGCAAAGTCACCTTCAAAACGGCGCAATTGACTGACTTGGGCTCGGTTTTGTTCCAGCATGTCTTGGAACAAGTTGAGTTGCAGCCGCACGCTGGCCTCGGCCGCGTTGTCGGGCACTTGGCTGCGCAGGGCGTGGCACAAGGCATCGATGTTGGCTTGCAGGTTTTCTAGCGCCACCTTGGCCCGCCAGTTCCACAGCAGTGAGCACAGCAGCCCTGCAATCGAGGTGATGAACTTGCCGCCTGCCGTGGCAATGAGCGACTGCAAGGCCTGGTCTTGTTGGCGTGCTGACACGTCCAGCGCATTCAAGGCCAAGCCCGCTTGCTGCAAGGCCACCGCCAAAAAGATGAAGGTGCACATCAGGCCAAAGCCAATCAGCAAATTGGGCATGGTCTCAAACAAAGCCAGGTTCAGCCGCGCGCCCAAGACGCTGCGCACGTCCCATGTATCGGCGTGGCTGCGAAAGCTGTAACTTTTCAGGTCCCCTTGCGTGTCGGGCAGGTCGATCAAGCCGGCCTCAGTTTCGCGCAATAAAAACTTCAGCTCTGGGTCGCGCGTGTCGGCTTGGGCTTGTTGCAAGGCCGAGCGGCTGTTGCGGGTGTTGCTTGCCAAGCTGTGCTGGAGTTGTTGGATGGCGGCACCCACATGGCGTATGCGTCGCGCCCAGACGCCAAAGCTCACCAGCGAGAAAACAACAATGACAGCGGCAATGGCCAGGGGGACGGCCAGCTGTTGCAGCTGGGCCAGGTAGGGGTTCAGGGACATGCGGCTATTGTCCGCAATTCCAGCCGCTGCCCCGACGAGTCACGTCAGAAGTTGGGAATGTTCAACACCTGCGCGGCGGTGCGACCCAAGATGGCGACTTTGTCTGGGTTGGACAAGGGGGTGGCCAGCACATGTTCGATCGGCGCTTCGTTCCAAGGAATGGGCTGGTCGGTGCCCACCATCACTTGGCTGGCGCCGACTTGGGCCACCAAGTGGCGCAAGGCCTCGGGGGTGAACACCAGCGAGTCGAAATACATCTGGTTGAGGTATTCAGTGGGTTTTTTCTTGAGCACCACCGTGGGGTCGCAGTTGCTGGGTGAGACAAAGCAACCGTGGTCCATGCGAGGCGCATAAGAGCCCAAGAAGCCGCCTCCGTGAGCCGAGAGAATTTTGAGTTTGGGAAACTTGTCCAAGGTGCCGTCAAAAATCAAATGTTGCAAGGCGATGGTGGTGTCCAGCGGGTTGCCAATGGTGTTGCCCAGCCAACCGTTGCCTTTGAAGCGCTTGGCCAATTCGGGCGTGCTTTGTGGATGGATGAACAACACCGCACCCAGCTCTTGTGCCTTGGCCCACACAGGGTCGAACTTGGGGTTGGAAAACTCCAAGCCCTGCACATTGGCCTGAATGGCGGCGCCGCGAAACCCCGGGCGTTTCATGACCGCTTCCAACTGCTGCACCGCCAGGTCGGGGTGTTGCAAGGCGATGGACGCAAAGGCCGAAAAGCGGGTCGGGTGGGCCGCACACAGCTTGGCCAAGTTGTCGTTGTTGATGCGGCAAATCTCTTCGGCTAAGGCAGCGTCTTTGCCGTACCAAAACACATTGCTGGAGAGCACTTGCATGTCCACGCCCATGGCGTCCATGCTGTCGAGGCGCACTTGTACCGCGTCTTTGTCGGTCACTGGGATGTAGTGCTGGGGCCCGCCTTTGACGGCGCCGTTCACACTCACACCTTTGCCTGCGAGCGCCACGGCTTCAGGGAAGAAGCAGTGGGCGTGCACGTCGATCACGCGCACACGCTGGCCGTCGATCACCACGGGCGCATGTTTGCTGCCCATCTTGGGGTGGCGGTAGTTCAAGGCCGGTTGGTTGCCCCAGTCGTTGTTGTCTGGGCCTGTGGGCGCACCTTGTGCCAAGGCGTTGTCGAGCATGCTGCACGAGCAAAACGTGATGCCCGAAAAGACAGTGTTTTTGAGGAAGTTGCGGCGTGAGTTCATGGTCAAGATCAGACCATGCCGTCCCTCTTGCGCTTGAGGGTATTTTCCCTAGCGCCAGGCGCTAGGGCGCTCAGTCGCCCAGGCCCCCACTGCGCAGCACGCGGCGTGCGCAGGCTTGCCACAGCACCTGGGTGTTGGGTGCCCAAACGGTCAGGCGGTGGCGCGCGCGCGTGAGGCCGGTGTACACCAACTCACGCGACAACACCGGCGCATCTAGGGCCGGCAGCACCAACAGCACATGCTCAAACTCTGAACCTTGCGATTTGTGCACGGTCATGGCCAACACGGTGTCGACCGCGTCCAGCCGCGAAGGGGCCACCCAGCGCACTGCGCCTGTCTGGCGGGCGTCGTTGGCCGAGGCGACAAAGGCCACCCGCACCACGCCGTTTGGGTCGGGCAGGCACACACCGATGTCGCCGTTCATCAGGCCCAGGGTGTAGTCGTTGCGCGTCACCATCACCGGGCGACCGATGTACCAGGGTTGGGCCCCTTGTCCCAGTCCCAGCGCGCGCTCGAGGTGGGCATTGAGCTGTGTCACGCCCAGAGGGCCTTCACGCACAGCGCACAGCACACAAAACCGCGTCAGGCTGTGCAAAAGGGCCAGCGCTTGTGCGTCGCTGCAAGGCTGACCGTCGCGGTGCGCGGCCAGCAGGGCCAGCCATTCGCGCCAACCTTGGCGCACGACGGCGCCCAAGCGGGGGTCTGCGGCGTGGGTGAGTTGCAAGCGGGTCACATCAGGCGCGTCGCCCAAGCTGTCGCAGGCATCGGGGGCGGCTTGCCACAGGGCTTTGAGTTCGGCTTGGCTGTGTGCGTCGCCGCGGTTGACGGCCTGGGCCCACTGGCCAATGCCACTGCGGGCGTCAAAGCGGTGGCTGTGGGTCAGGGTGACGGTGCACTCGCGCATCAGCGAGCCGGTGCACAGTTGCGACATTACCGCCCCTGCTTCCACCGAGGCCAACTGGTCTTTGTCACCCAGCAAGACCAAACGTGCGTGCGAGGGCACCGCTTGGAGCAAACGGGCCATCATTTCCAAATCGACCATCGAGGCTTCGTCCACCACCACCACATCGGTGGCGAGTTGATGCGCAGCTTGACTCTGTCCGGGGCTGCCAGTGAGATGCAGCAAACGGTGCAAGGTGTGTGCTTGGGGTGAAATACGGCCACGCAGTTCTTGGGGCATGTTGTCCAAGGCTTGGGCGATGGACTCTGTCAAACGCGCCGCCGCTTTGCCGGTGGGCGCTGCCAAGTGAATGCGCAAGGGTTTTTCGCCGAGTGCTGCACCGACCAAGGTGCTGAGCAAGCGCACCACGGTGGTGGTTTTGCCAGTGCCAGGCCCCCCAGTGATGAGGGTGACGCGGTGCGCCGCCGCCACCTCACAGGCCCGGCGTTGCATGTCGGTCTGCGTGGGGTCCGCCAGCGCAGGGAACAAAGTGTCCAGCCGCTGCGCCAAGTCGGCGGGCACATCGCTGGGCTGCGCCAAGCGGGCCGAGAGTTGTTGACGAATGGTTTGTTCTGCCGTCCAAGCTCGACGCAAATAGAGCTTGCCCTGCGGGTGCTGGGGGGTGATGTGTAACACCAAGGGTTGGGTGCCGCTGAGCGAGTCAAACAGATCGGGGGTGTGGGCATGGCTGCTGTTCGGTGGGTGTACTTCGGCCCAGGGCAGTGAGGCGGCGGCAGCGCACAAGTCTTGCGGCAACCCAGCGGTTTGCTCGCCAGACCAACCCAGCAAGAGCGCCGCCTGGCTGTGCAAGGATGCCAGGTCCAAGCAGGCGTGCCCTCGGCTCCATTGGTGGCTGGTGAGGGCCGCAAGCCAGAGGTGGCGTGGGTCGGCGCTGGCTTGCTGGCTGTGCAAGAAATTGGCAAACGCGGTGTCCAGCCCAGTCAGGGGCGTGTGGGCTGTGCGCAGCCAGTCCCGTTGCAGCAAGTCGGACAGGACGCAGGCAGGAGGTGCCATCACACAGGGGCCGACATCCAACTGCGAGCGAGGCGACTCACAGCAAGCGTGCTAGCAGCGCGCCGTTGCGGTTGGCTGGCAGGGGAATCCACACCCGCACCGGGTTGCCCACTGCGACCTCGATGGCTTCACCGCTGGCGTTTTTCATGGCCGTGAGTTCAATCGTTTGGTTGCCACTGGGGTGGATGATTTCCAGCCGATCGCCGACAGAGAACTTGTTCTTGGTTTCCACCTCGGCCCAGCCGTCGGCGCTGGCTTTGACCTCGCCCACAAATTGGCTGCGGTGGGCCACTGAGTGACCTGTTTCGTAGTTTTGGTAGTCGTTGGCGGGGCGACGGTCCATCAGACCTGCGGTGTAGCCACGGTTGGCCAAACCTTCCAACTCGGTGATGAGTTCGGGGTTGAAGGGGCGTCCGGCCACGGCATCGTCAATGGCGCGGCGATACACCTGCGCCGTGCGAGACACGTAGTAGAGCGACTTGGTGCGGCCTTCGATCTTGAGCGAGTCAACGCCGATTTGGGTCAGGCGTTCGACATATTCCACCGCACGCAGGTCTTTGCTGTTCATGATGTAGGTGCCGTGCTCGTCTTCCATGATGGGCATCAGCTGGCCGGGGCGGCCTTTTTCTTCCAATAAATAAATTTGGTCAGCCGCTGGGTGGCGTTGACCATCGCCACAGGACGAGAAGGTGGATTCGGCTTCTTGCTGAGCGGTGGCAAAGTCAAAGTCGCCTTCCATCGGCACGGCCATGGCTTCGCCGGTGTTGGGGTCGGAGGCACTGGCTTGTGTGCTGTAGCCCCAGCGGCAGGCATTGGTGCAGGTGCCTTGGTTGGGGTCGCGGCGGTTGAAGTAGCCCGACAGCAAACAGCGACCCGAGTAGGCAATGCACAGTGCGCCGTGCACAAACACCTCCAGCTCCATGTCGGGGCATTCTTGGCGAATTTTTTCAATTTCGTCGAGGCTGAGTTCGCGCGACAAGATGATGCGTGTGAGCCCGATCTTTTGCCAAAACTTCACGCTCGCCCAGTTCACGGTGTTGGCTTGTACCGACAGATGGATCGGCACCTCGGGCCATTTTTCGCGCACCATGGTGATGAGCCCTGGGTCGGCCATGATCAAACCGTCAGGTTTCATGGCAATCACGGGCTCGATGTCGCGCAGGTAGGTGCGCACCTTGTCGTTGTGCGGCAGCAGGTTGCTGGTGACAAAAAACTTCTTGCCCCGTTGGTGCGCTTCGGCAATGCCGATGCCAATTTGCTCCAAGCGGAACTCGTTGTTGCGGGCGCGCAAGCTGTAGCGGGGCTGACCTGCGTACACGGCGTCAGCGCCAAAGTCATAGGCGGCGCGCATTTTTTCGAGCGAGCCTGCGGGCAGCAGCAGCTCAGGGGCTTTGAGGGTGGTCATGGCTTATTCAACTTCCATTTTGGCGTCGCGTACGACCTTGGCCCAGCGCGGTGCTTCGGCCTTGATGAGGGCGGCAAATTGTTCGGGGGTGCCGCCTCCCAACTCGTTGCCTTGGCTCAGAATTTTCTCTTTGACTTCGGCGCTTTGCAGTGCCTGGTTACAAGCCGCATTGAGCTGTTTGACCAGCTCCGCAGGCATGCCTTTGGGGCCCACCAAGCCTTGCCAGTTTTGTACTTCGAGGGCGGGGTAGCCTTGTTCGCCCATGGTGGGCACGTCGGGCAACAAGGGGGAGCGAACTTTGCTGGTGATGGCCAGGGCACGCATGCGAGCGCCTTTGATGGAAGGCATGGCGGCATACATTTGTTCGAACATCATGTGGACTTGGCCGCCCATCAAGTCGGTGGCGCCAGCGGAGCCACTTTTGTAGGGCGCATGGATCATGTCAATGCCTGCCACGTGCTCAAACAGCGCGCCGCTCAAGTGGTGCGAGCCACCAATGCCGCCAGAGGCGTAGCTGAGTTTGCCGGGGGCCGCTTTGGCTGCGGCCACGATGTCTTTGACGGACTTGTAGGGCGAGTCCTGACGCACCATCAAGATGAGCGGACCTTTTTCGATCAGGCAGATCGGCACGATGTCGTTGAGCGGATCGAAGTTGAGTTTTTTGAACAGGGTTTGGTTGACCGCCAGGGGGGCAAAGTTGCCCATGCCCAAGGTGTAGCCGTCAGGCTTGCCGCGCGCGATGGCTTCGGTGCCGATGTTGCCGCCTGCACCTGCTTTGTTGTCCACAATGATCGGCTGACCCAGTACCGCGCTCATGGCCTTGGCCACTTGGCGTGAACGGCTGTCGGCATTGCCCCCAGCAGCGTAGGGGCAGACCCACATCACCGGCTTGCTGGGGTATTTGTCTTGTGCATGGGCCAAGGCCGGCAGCAAGGCCGAGCCAGCGGTAGCCTGGAGGAGTGTTCTGCGTTGCATGGGGGCCTTTGCGGGGGAAAGTAAAAGGACAGATCATAAATCTCTGGCTTGGTCCATGGGCCTGCCATGCACAATGTCAGCCATGACGGACAAGGTGTTGATTGCAGGGGGAGGCATTGGCGGACTGGCCTGCGCTGTGAGCCTGGCGCGCGCGGGCGTGGCTGTTCAAGTTTTTGAGCGTGCGCCTGAGTTGACAGAAGTGGGCGCTGGTGTTCAGCTTGGGCCCAACGTCACACGCATTTTGCAGGCCTGGGGGCTGATGCCCGACGTGCAGGCGGTGGCCGCGCTGCCAGCGTTTTTGCATGCACGCAATGCCAACTCGGGCGAGGTGCTGGCCAGTTTGTCACTCAACGGCAACACAACGCAAGACTCAGCGCCCTACGTCACCCTCCACCGCGCCGATTTGCAAGTTCTGTTGCACCGAGCCGCCCAAGGGTTGGGCGTGTCGGTGCAGTGTCAGGCCCAGGTCCAAGCGTTTCAAGCCTTGAAGGATGGGGTGCTGGCACAAGTCAATCTCGCGGGGGGCGATGTGAATGAACCGGCCGATGCCCTGGTGGTGGCCGATGGCGTATGGAGCGCTTTGCGCCAACAGCTTTTGCAAGATGGCGCTGCGCGTTTGACCGGACATTTGGCGTATCGGACCTTGGTTGCGCAGTCTGTGTTGCCAGCGCAGCTGCGAAGCCAAGACGTCACCGTGTGGATGGGCCCGCGTGTGCATGTGGTGCAGTACCCCGTGCGGGGCGGCGAGTGGCTCAATGTGGTGTGCTTGACCGAAGGTCAATTGGAGGGCGTGTCCCTGCACGACCTGCAAAGCTGGAACTTGCACCACACAGCGGCTCAAACCCGCGCCGATTTGACCCAGGCTTTGCAAGGCGCCTGCCCTGGTTTGCATGACTTGGTACAGGCGTGTGGGGACTGGCGGCTGTGGCCGCTGTGTGACCGTCCCCCCATGCAAGGTGCGCATGAGCATGCACAGGGCCGTGTGGCCTTGGTGGGCGATGCTGCCCACCCAATGCGTCCTTATTTGGCGCAAGGCGCTGGCATGGCCTTGGAAGACGCGGCTGAACTGGGCCACCAATGGGCGGCTCAAACTGGCCAAGGGGTGGCCGCTCGCTTGCAGGCGTTTGCCCAAGCGCGTTGGCAACGCAATGCGCGTGTGCAAGCGCGCGCCATTCGCAACGGACAGATTTTTCACCTGCGTGGACCCATGCAATGGGCGCGGGACGCCAGTTTGCGCACCATGGGCCCACGGCTGATGGACGTGCCCTGGTTGTATGGCCACCGTTTGCCGGTTTAAGACGCGTTGAGCGGAGGCAGGTGGTGGCGACGGCGCGCCTGTTCGCAGGCGTCGCTGCCTTCTTCAAATTCACGACAAGGTGATGGACGCCACTCATAAATACCGCAGGTGGCTTGTTGACCTATGGCGCCCATGAGTGCGCCGCAGCGTGGCGGTGAGTGGTCGGTGCCACGCATGCGGCAAAGGGTATCGGTCAAATCCAAAGCCAAACCTGAGGGGACTGCGCCACCGTGGTCATCGCGCTCGAACACCGAGAAGTCGACCCGAAAGCTGGCGCAGCAGGCGCCGCACGTTGTGCATGCAGACATCACTGACGGCCTAGCAGCAGGTACTCCATCAAGGCTTTTTGGACATGCATGCGGTTCTCGGCTTCGTCCCACACCACCGATTGGTCGCCGTCGATCACGTCGGCACTGACTTCTTCGCCCCGGTGGGCCGGCAGGCAGTGCATGAACAAGGCGTTGGGTTGGGCCACCGCCATCATGTCGGCATCGACACACCAGTCGGCAAAAGCGCGTTGACGGGCTTCGTTTTCAGCTTCATAGCCCATGCTGGTCCACACATCGGTGGTCACCAAGTCGGCGCCTTGGCAGGCTTGCATGGGGTCTGCAAATACTTTGAAGCATTCGCTGTGTGTGACCAAGCCGGCAATGGTGGGGTCGACTTCGTAGCCACTGGGCGTGCTCACATGCACCGTGAAACCGAGCAAGTCAGCAGCTTGCAGCCAAGTGTTGGCCATGTTGTTGCCGTCTCCCACCCAGGCCACCACCCGGCCTTTGAGGCAGTCCAGGGGATGGGCCGCGTTCCCTCGGTGTTCAATGAAAGTGAGCAGGTCGGCCATGATTTGGCAAGGATGAAACTCGTTGGTCAAGCCGTTGATGACGGGCACGCGCGAGTTGGCGGCAAAGCGGTTGATCTTGTCTTGCCCGTAGGTTCGGATCATCACCAAATCCACCATGCGGCTGATGACTTTGGCGCTGTCTTCGATGGGTTCTGCGCGGCCCAACTGGCTGTCGCCCGTGGTCAGGTGCACCACAGCGCCGCCCATTTGGTACATGCCAGCTTCAAAGCTCACACGCGTGCGGGTGGATGCTTTTTCGAAAATCATCGCCAGCGTGCGATCCGCCAGGGTGTGGTGTTTTTCGTAGGCCTTGAACTTCTTTTTGATCAACGCAGCGCGCGTGAACACATAGGCGTACTCATCGGCACTGAGGTCGGTGAATTGCAGGTAATGTTTCAGCGCTTGGGTCATGGGGCTTCGGCCAAGAAGGTTTTGATCAAAGGCAGCAGGATGTCTAGCACCTCGTCTGCCTCTGCGGTGGTCATGATCAAAGGGGGTAAGAGTCTCACCACCGTATCAGCCGTCACGTTGATGATGAGGCCTGCATCGGTGGCTTGTCTGAGTAAGACGCCGCAGGGCCGGTCCAATTCGATACCAATCATCAGGCCTTGGCCACGGATTTCCTTGACGCCCTTGAGTCCACCGAGTTCGGCTTGGAGCTTGTTGTGAAAGTGTTTGCCTAACTGGGCTGCGTTGTCGAGCAGCCCATCTTTTTCCATGATGCGGATGGTTTCTACGCCAGCACGCATGGCCAGTGGGTTGCCGCCAAAGGTGGTGCCGTGGTTGCCAGGCTGAAAGATATGGGCTGCTTTGGGACCGGCCACCACTGCACCAATGGGCACGCCAGAGCCCAGGCCTTTGGCCAGGGGCATGACGTCAGGCACGATGCCGGCCCACTGGTGGGCAAACCATTTGCCGGTGCGACCAATGCCACATTGCACTTCGTCGATCATGAGCAACCAGTCTTGTTGGTCGCACAGGGCGCGGACTTCGCGCAGGTATTCGGCGCGCATGGGGTTGATACCGCCTTCGCCTTGGATGGTTTCAAAAAATACGGCTACCACGTCCGGGTCGTTGAGCGTGGCTTGTTTCAATGCCTCGATGTCGTTGAGTGGGACGCGGACAAAGCCCTCCAGCATGGGGCCAAAGCCTTGTTGTAGCTTGACATTGGCCGTGGCACTGAGTGTGGCAATGCTGCGGCCGTGGAAGGCTTTTTCGTAGACCACGATTTTGGGATGCGTGATGCCTTTGTCGTGTCCGAATTTGCGCGCCAGTTTGATCGCGGCTTCGTTCGCTTCCAAACCGGAATTGCAGAAAAACACATTGGTCATGCTTGACAACTCCACCAATTTGGCGGCGAGTTTTTCTGCATCCGGAACGTGGAAGTAGTTGCACGTGTGGATGATCTTGCCGATCTGATCTTGCAGCGCGGGTGCGAACTCTGGGTGGTTGTGTCCGAGGGTGTTCACCGCGATGCCAGCAAGCGCATCCAGGTATTGCTTGCCATTGATGTCCCAAACTCGGCAACCCTGACCGTGGCTGAGCGCAATGGGCAGTCGGCCATAGGTGTTCATGGTGTGCGGTGAGGCGGCTTCAATGAAAACGGACATGCGTGAACTCCCTGAAAATGAAAACGACCCAACGAAGGTTGAGCCGTTGAAGCATGATTTTAGAGGGTGCTGTGTGACAAGCCGAGGGCATCGGGTTTGGCCACTTCTGGGCGAAAGGCCCTGACACTCGGACGTCACAAGTCTTATATAAGATAGAATAGTTGTAACCCCGGTGACACGGGCAGATCCCCAGTCACCAAGAACCTGTTTTCAGCCTCTACCCGATGGTTTCTCACTCCGCCAAAGAAGTTTTTATCCTTGGGATCACCCAAGACGGAAAGACGTTCCGGCCCAGTGATTGGGCCGAGCGTTTGGCCGGAGTCATGAGCCAATTCAGACCGGGTGGGGCGGTGCCCGGTAGCCATTTGAGCTATTCGCCTTGGTGTGTGCCCAACACACTCGACGGCAATAAATGTGTCATCGTGCACACCGATTTGCGCGACGAAGAAATCATGGCATGGGACTTTGTGATGAACTTTGCCCGAGACAATGGCCTGCAAGTGGTGGAGGCGTGTTTGCTGCCCGACCATCCCCCAAAAAACTGAGCCCCCAACTTGTTGGCCCATAAAAAAACCGCTCCTTGGAGCGGTTTTCTCTTTGCTGCAGCGCACCCGATACAAACGGCGGTCTGACGATTCAGACCGGGCTGTTTGCCTGAAAGATCAGGCGGCGGTTGCCAAGGCTTTGACCTTGGTGGAGAGGCGGCTCTTGTCACGAGCTGCTTTGTTTTTGTGGAAGATACCTTTATCAGCCACGGTGTCCACCACAGCTTGCATCTTGGCAAACAGTTCGGTGGCTTTGGTTTTGTCGCCAGCGAGAACGGCTTTTTCGACGTTCTTCACAGCGGTGCGGTATTTGGAACGCAGTGAGGTGTTCGCTGCGTTGATTTTGATGTCCTGACGGACGCGTTTACGCCCCGACGCCAGGCGTGGGTTTTTTTTCTTGGGTTTGGCTGATGCCATGGTGAGAATTCCTTAAGGGTTTGAGGATGATGCAGCAAAGCCCACAAGTATATCAAACCGTCCTTGATTCGTAGGCGACACCCTTCAGCCGCACCTTGTCCCCTCGCTACACTGTGACAGTGTCTTTGTTCAAATCCGCCTCTATCGTCTCAGGCCTGACCCTGGTTTCCCGCATCACAGGGCTGATGCGCGAATTGTTGATGGCTTCCATTTTTGGTGCCAATGCCTTGACGGACGCTTTCAATGTGGCGTTTCGTATTCCTAATTTGTTTCGCCGCCTGTTTGCCGAAGGGGCATTCAGTCAAGCATTTGTGCCTGTGTTGGCCGCCAGTCGGCAGCAACATGGGGATGAAGCCACCCATGTGTTGATCAACCAAGTGGCCACCTTGTTGCTGTGGGTCTTGTTGGGTGTCAGCGCCCTGGGCGTGTTGGCCGCTCCTGCTTTGGTGTGGGTCATGGCCAGCGGTTTGCAGCAAGAGCCACAGGGGTTTGACATGGCGGTGGTGATGACGCGATGGATGTTTCCTTACATCGCCTTCATGTCGTTGGTGGCCTTGGCGGCAGGCGTGCTCAACACGTGGAAGCGTTTTGCGGTTCCCGCTGCCACGCCGGTGTTGTTGAATGTGGCCATGATCATGGCGGCCTGGTGGGGTGGGCCATGGTTTGCGCTGAGGGGTTGGCCGCCAATCTATGCCATGGCTGCGGGGGTGATGTTGGGCGGCGCTTTGCAACTGACGGTTCAACTGGTGGCTTTGCGACGACTTGGTTTGCTGCCTCACATTGGGGTGGGTTGGCAGTCACTGCGCGAAGCAGGGGCGGCGCAAGGCCCTCAGCGTATCTTGCGGCTCATGGCACCTGCCTTGTTGGGCGTGGGTGTGGCGCAAATTTCTTTGTTGATCAACACCCAGATTGCATCGCACTTGATGCCCGGCAGCGTCAGTTGGCTCAGTTACGCAGATAGGTTGATGGAGTTTCCTACCGCTTTGCTGGGGGTGGCCTTGGGCGTGGTCTTGATGCCGCAGCTGTCGGCCGCCAAAGCCGCCAATGACACCGCACAGTATTCAGACATGCTCGATTGGGGTCTGCGCTTGGTGCTTGTTTTGGCGTTGCCATGTTCTGTGGCTTTGTTGGGATTTTCAAAACCCTTGGTGGCCGTGCTCTACAACTACGGAGCATTTGGAGTCCAAGACGTGCAGCAAACCACGTTGGCTTTGATGGGCTATGGCGTGGGTTTGTTGGGCTTGGTGGCGATCAAGGTGCTGGCGCCGGGTTATTACGCCAGCCAAGACATTCGCACACCGGTGCGCATTGCCGTGGTGGTGCTGGTCGTCACCCAGTTGCTGAATGTGCTGTTGGTTCCTACTCTGGCGCACGCAGGTTTGGCTTTGTCGATTGGTTTGGGCGCTTTGCTCAACGCGGGTTGGTTGTTGTGGGGGCTGCGCAAAACAGGGACTTACCAACCCAGCCCCGGTTGGTGGCGTTTGGCTGGACAAGTCTCACTCAGCAGTGCGGTGCTTGGGGCTTGGCTGTGTTGGGCCTGCGTGCATTGGGACTGGACGGCTATGCATGCCACACCTTGGTTGCGCGTGGCCCTGATGGCCGGTGTGTTGGTGTTCAGTGCTGTGTTGTATTTTGTCTGTTTGGTGCTTTTGGGGCTGAAACCGCGCTCGTTGTGGCGTCGCTAAGGGAGAAGTGAAGAGATGGATTTCAAACTCGAAGTTCCTACGGCCTTGAGCTATTTTTCGTCGCTGGTGCAAAGCGATGCGCACTTTCCTTTGCTGGAAGCGGCCACCAGCTTGGCGCAAGACGAGTACCCCGAACTCGACATCCAGCAGGTGCTCGGCCAGGTAGACCAATTGGGCGAGCGCATCAAACGTCGTTTGCCGACAGATGCCGGTGGTTTGCACAAACTGCGTTTGCTCAACAGCTTCTTCTTTGATGATTTGGGGTTCGCGGGCAATTTGAACAACTACTACGACCCTGACAACAGTTTTGTCCATGCCGTGTTGCACACCCGCCGTGGCATCCCCATCAGCTTGGCCGTGATTTGGTTGGAGTTGGCGACTGGTTTGGGGCTTGACGCTTCAGGCGTGAGTTTTCCGGGGCACTTTTTGCTCAAGGTCAAGTTGCCGTTTCCACACGAAGGCCAGGTGGTGATGGACCCGTTCACCGGTCAGTCGTTGAGCAAAGAGGATTTGTCTGAGCGTTTGGCGCCCCTGCACGCGCAGACCGGGCTGGTGCGCGATGGCGATGTGTCCGATGCATTGCTCAAGCACTATTTGCGACCTGCAACCCCGCGCGAGATTGTGGTGCGCATGCTTCGCAATTTGGATGAGATTTACATCACCCATGGCGATGTGGTGCGCCGAACTTGGGTGAAAAAACGCTTGGGCGTCTTGCTGCCACAAGCCAGCGATCAACCCTGAGCTGCCTTTAAGCCACCACGACAGCTGGACCTTGGCCGCGCTGCGCGATGACACCGATGGTGTGAACTTCTTCGCCCTGTTGTCGTAACACCTCCGCACAGGCGGGTGCATGCGCTGCATCGACCACCACCACCATGCCAATGCCATTGTTGAAGGTGCGGTTCATCTCGAGGTCATCGATGCCTGCTGTGCTTTGGAGCCAGGCAAACAATTCGGTTTGTGGCCAACTGCCTTTGCGCAGGTGGGCTGCCAAACCATCGGGCAGCACACGGGGAATGTTTTCAAGCAATCCACCCCCTGTGATGTGCGCCAGAGCCTTGATGGGCTGAGTTGACAGTGCGGCCAGCACGCTTTTCACATACAAGCGCGTGGGCGCCATGATGGCTTGTTTGAAGGGTTGGCCGTCCAAGGTGGCGGGGGTGTTGGAGCCCGCGCGTTCGATCACTTTGCGCACCAGTGAAAAGCCGTTGGAGTGCACGCCAGCAGAGGACAGCCCCAGCACCACATCGCCCACTTGGACGTTTTGTCCCGTCAAGATTTTTGACTTTTCAACAGCGCCCACGGCGAACCCTGCCAGGTCGTATTCGCCGTCGGGGTACATGCCTGGCATTTCAGCGGTTTCGCCGCCAATCAAGGCGCAGCCCGATAACTCACAGCCTTTGGCAATGCCGCCCACCACGGCAGCGGCGGTGTCTACGTCGAGTTTTCCGCAGGCAAAGTAGTCCAGGAAGAACAGGGGCTCTGCCCCTTGAACCAGCACATCGTTGACGCTCATGGCCACCAGATCAATGCCCACGGTGTCGTGCATTTGCCATTCAAACGCCAAGCGCAGCTTGGTGCCCACCCCATCGGTGCCGCTCACCAAGACGGGTTCTTTGTAACGCTTGGGCACTTCGAACAAGGCGCCAAATCCCCCGATGCCGGCCAGCACACCTTCGCGCATGGTTTTTTTGGCCAGCGGTTTGATGCGTTCGACCAAGGCATCGCCTGCGTCAATGTCGACACCTGCGTCTTTGTAGGAAAGGGGTTTGTTCATAGTGGGTGAGGGTGCTTTGGCGCGACAGAGGATGCACGCCGATAGAATCAAGTGGCAATTTTAAAGCCCCTCACTCACCTGCTGTATGCAATTCACACCCGGACAACGACAAACCCTGACTTGGATGGTCATTGCGGTGATGGCGGCTTTGTTGCTGTGGTTGCTGGGTCCTGTGCTCATGCCCTTTGTGGTGGCTGCCGTGTTGGCCTATGCCTTGAGCCCCCTGGTGCGGGGTCTGCAACGCTTGTTTGCGGGACATCTGCCGGTGGTGGTGGCAGTGTTGGTGGTGGAAACTCTGTTCATCGTGTTGGTGATGGCGTTGATCCTTTTACTGCTTCCAATCTTGGCCAACGAGGTGCCACGCATTCGCGATCAGTTACCTGCTTTGATCCAGCGGGGGCAAGCTTTCTTGAATCCGTGGCTGCAGACCCTGGGTGTGTCGATCCAGCTTGATGCGGCGAGTCTTAAAAACTTTGTGCTGACCCATTTCAATACATCGCTTGACGATGTGGTGTTGCAAGCTTTGGCCTCTTTGCGCATTGGTGGCAGCGTGGCCTTGGCCGTGGTGGGTAACCTGGTGTTGGTGCCTGTGGTGCTGTTTTATTTGTTGCTGGATTGGCGGCGTTTTGTTCGGCACATTGAGGCCTTGGTGCCCTTGGGCATGCGCAGCGCTTATGACAGCTTTGTGGCCGAGGCCGACTTGGTTTTGGGCCAATATCTGCGAGGGCAGCTGTCGGTGATGTTGGTGTTGGCCTTGTATTACGGGCTCGCGCTGTGGTGGTTTGGTTTGGAGTTGGCATGACCCATTGGTGTGTTCACCGGACTGGCTGTCTTTGTGCCTTATGTGGGTTTTGGCTTGGGTTTGTGCTTGGCCACCTTGGCCGGTTTGTTGCAAATGGCTCCCTCAGAGGCTTTGTGGATGGTGGCTGTGGTCTATGGCATTGGGCAGTTGATTGAGAGCTTTGTGTTGACGCCCCGCTTGGTGGGCGAGCGCATTGGGCTGCATCCCTTGCACGTGATCTTTGCCTTGATGGCTTTCGGTCAATTGCTGGGCTTTGTCGGTGTGTTGGTGGCCCTGCCCGTGAGTGCTGTTTTGCTGGTTGCCATTCGCCGCTTGCGTCACCAGTACCAAGCCAGCGCTTTGTATCGGGGTGCCTAGACCGCATGAAGCAGCTCGCGTTAGACATCGGCTTGGCCTGTGGCCCCAGTTTGCGTAATTTTTTAGCGGGTCCAAATTTGGCCGTGCTGCAACATCTGCAGCTGTGGGTGGGCAATGACAAACGCTCGCCAGTGCCCAGTTATGTCTGGGGAGAGCCTGGCAGTGGAAAAACCCATTTGCTGCGTGGCGTTCAAGCGGCTTTGCGAGAACAGGGCTGCCCCGCCGGGTGGATGGATGCTGCACAGTCAGACCCGATTGCGTTTGACGAAAAATGGCGCGTGGTGCTGCTCGATGATGTACACCTGTACACAGCTGTGCAACAGCAAGCGGCCTTCAATTGGTTTGTCAATGCCACCGCGCCCAGTGATGGCCAGCAGCGGTGGGTGTTGGCTGCGGGGCTGGTCCCGCCCCCTGATTTGAAATTGCGTGAAGACTTACGAACCCGCTTGGGCTGGGGCCATATTTACCAATTGCACGTGCTGAGCGACGCAGAGCGCCGGGCGGTGTTACGCCAACAGGCAGATGAGCGGGGTGTGTTTTTGAGCGATGAGGTGATGGACTTCATGCTTCATCGTTTCAGTCGCGACCTGGGAAGCTTGATCCAACTGCTGGATCAGCTGGATGGGTATGCCTTACAAACACAACGCGCCATCACCATCCCTTTGCTGAAATCCATGCTTGAGAACCTTTGACATGAAACTTGCGTTGTTTGACTTGGACCACACGCTGTTGCCCATCGATTCTGATTACGCCTGGGGCGAGTTCACCATCCGCATGGGCTGGACCGATCCGGTTGAGTTTGCTGCCAAGAATGACGCGTTTTACGCGCACTACCAAGCGGGTACGTTGGACATTCACGACTATGTGCGTTTTGCCACTGAAGCATTTCGCTTGCAAGGCCCTGAAAAAGCAGCGCAGGCCCATGCGCAGTTCATGCAAGAGGTGATCTTGCCTGCGATTCGCCCCCAAGCCACAGCATTGCTCAACCAGCACCGCGAGGCAGGCGATCGCCTGGTGATCGTGACCGCCACCAACGAGTTTGTCACCCGGCCCATTGCACAGGCATTGGGTGTGGCCGAGTTGATCGCGGTGGAGCTGGTGCGAGGTGCCGATGGGTGGTTTACGGGCGAAATCAATGGCGTGCCCTCCATCCGGGAAGGCAAGGTGCAACGTCTGCAACAATGGTTGCAAGCGAAAGGCTTGGATTGGGGTGATGTAGACAGCACGTTTTACAGCGACTCCAGCAACGATTTGCCACTTCTCAAACGCGTCAACCATCCGGTGGCGACCAATCCTGATGCCAAGCTCCGTGCGGCAGCTGCTGAACAAGGTTGGCCGATCTTGGAACTGTTCTCTCAACAATGATCAAACAATTCATCAACAAACTGATGGGCAAAACGTCCAGCAGCACCAAACCCTCCTTGGGCAATCGCCACGTGGTGCCTGCCAAAGTTCACGGCATCAACGTCGATTGGGTCGATGAGCGCGCACTCAATGTGGTGCGTACCCTGCAAGACCGCGGTTTTGAGGCCTATGTGGTGGGCGGCGCAGTGCGAGATTTGCTGTTGGGGCTCAAGCCCAAAGATTTTGACGTGGCCACCAATGCCACGCCAGAACAAGTCAAGGCCGCCTTTCGTCGCGCTTTCATCATTGGGCGTCGTTTTCGCATCGTGCACGTGGTCTACGGCCGAGGTCGAGAGCATGAAGTGATTGAGGTCTCGACTTTTCGCGCACACCTCGACAGCGCCGATGCCAGCCAAGTCAAAGGCAATGAGCGCAGCAGCAAACAAGAGCTCGCGGGCATGACGCACGCAGTGGATGCCAGTGGTCGTGTCTTGCGCGACAACGTCTGGGGCCCCCAAGACGAAGATGCTGCACGCCGAGACTTCACCATCAATGCGATGTACTACGACCCAGAAACGGGCAACGTGATCGATTACCACGGTGGCATCGCGGATGCCAAGAAAAAAGTCCTGCGCATGATTGGCGACCCAGCCATGCGCTACCGTGAAGACCCCGTGCGCATCATCCGGGCCGTGCGTTTTGCCGCTAAGTTGTCGGCCTTGGGCTTCAAACTTGAAACTAAAACTGCCGCACCCTTGAAGCGAGCGGCGAAGCTTTTGGCCGATGTTCCCCAGAGCCGCTTGTTTGACGAGATGCTCAAGCTGTTGCAAACCGGTCATGCGCTGGCCAGTGTGGAGCAACTCAAGTTGCAAGGCCTCGCCAAAGGTATTTACCCTTTGCTTGACATCGTGGTGGAGCGTGCAGACCAAGCGTTTGTGAAAACGGCGCTTCAAGATACCGACCGTCGGGTCGGCGAAGGCAAGCCAGTCGCACCGAGCTTTTTGTTGGCCTGTGTCTTGTGGTCGGATGTGCGCGAGGCTTGGGCCGAGCGGCGCGTCAAGCAGCCTCTCTTTCCAGCATTACAAGACGCCATAGATGAAGTGTTTGAGTCTCGCATTGGTGATGTGTCGGGCCGTGGCAAGCTCGCCGCAGACATGCGCGAGATTTGGATGATGCAACCCCGTTTTGAAAAGCGTGTGGGCAGTGGCCCGTGGAGCCTGGTGGACCAAGCGCGTTTCCGTGCAGGTTTTGACTTCATGCGTTTGCGCGCTGATGTGGGTGAAATTGATGAGGTGCTGGCTGACTGGTGGCAAGAGTTCAGCA
>CAITHK010000294.1 GCA_903892175.1 uncultured Burkholderiales bacterium
CGGCTTGGCAAAACACCTTGTGCTCGTACAAAGCCATCAAGGCGCCCATGCTGCGGGGGGTGAGGGCATCTACCCAAATGGTGGTGCTGGGCACATTGCCTGGGTAGCTGCGGTGGGGTGCCAAGCGCTGCACTTCGTCTTCGTCCAGGCCGCTGTCGCGCAAGCTTTGCACGGTTTCTTGCGGCGTACGGCCAAGTGCCAGGGCTTGGGCTTGGGCCTGCATGTTGAGCAACACCACGCGGTGGTGTTCGGCCGCCAAAGGCAGCGGGCTGCGCTCGGTGCGCAGGCCGATAAAGTCCATCGGTACCAAGTGCTTGCCTTGGTGGATCAGTTGAAAGTAAGCATGTTGACCGTCAATGCCTAGTCCACCCCAAATCACCGGGGCGGTATCCACCTGGACCGGGCTGCCATCGACATGGACGCTCTTGCCGTTGGATTCCATCTCCATTTGCTGCAAAAACGAGGCGAATTTTCCAAGTGGCGAGGCATAAGGGGCAATGTTGTGTGTGCTGGCTCCCAGAAAATTCCGGTTCCACACGCCAAACAAGGCCATCAGCAATGGCAGGTTTTGGTCCGCAGGCGCCGACATGAAGTGTTCGTCCATGGCGCGTGCACCCAACAGCATGTCCTGGAAGGCAAAGGCGCCAATCGAGATCGCCAGCGGCAAACCAATGGCCGACCATACCGAGTAACGCCCACCCACCCAGTCCCAAAAACCAAAGGTGTGCTCTGGGCTGAAACCTTGCGCTTGCGAAATGTGGGGATGCGCTGTGACGGCAATCAAATGTTGGTGCAACTTGTCTTGGGGGCAACCTGCGTCAATCAACCACCGTTTGGCCGAAGCAGCCAGCGTCATGGTTTCTTGGGTGGTGAACGTCTTGCTTTGCACCACAAAAGCGGTGCGTGCTGGGCTGAGTTTGGCTAGGGTGGTGTACAAGCTCCAAGCGTCCACGTTCGACACGTAGTGCACCCGCACCTTGTTTTTGAAGCTGTCGCGGGTCAAGTGACTCAAGGCCTCGGTGGTCATGCGGGGGCCTAAGTCGGAGCCGCCAATCCCGAGGTTGACCACGTCGGTGATCGCCTCACCCTCGTATCCAAGCAGTTGGCCTTCGCGTACTTTCTCGGCGAACATACACACCCGCAAAAGTTCATGGGCCACTTGTTTGGAAATCTCAGCCCCCCAGGGCGGGTTGGGCACATGGCTGCCACGCAGGGCCACGTGCAACACCGCGCGGCGCTCGGTGGTGTTGATGGCTTCGCCTCGGAACATGGCTTTGGCTTGCGGCATCACCTCAGACTCTTGGGCCAAGATCACCAACTGGTCCAGCACCTCTTGGCTGATGCGTTGACGGGTGTAATCGATGGTGATTCCCGCTCCGCTGGCGTTGAATTGGTCTGCACGCCCCGCGTCTTTTAGCAAATCGCGCAGGTGCGGTTGCGAATTGCGAGAGAGCGCTTGGAGCGTTTTCCAAGCTTGGCGCTGTTGTGGCGGAACGAAGGAGGTCATTTGGGTATTTTCGTCAAATTTAATGACATCCATTAAAGGCCGTGGGCGATGTTGGTGGCTTCACGCGCCAAGCGGGTGATTTCAGCCCAGTCGCCGCGCTCCACCACGTCAAGCGGGGTCAGCCAAGAGCCGCCCACCATGGCCACATTGGGCAGCTTTAAAAATTCGCCCATATTGGCCAGCGACACGCCACCGGTGGGGCAAAACTGCATGTCGCCCAGGGGCCCTGCCAGTGCTTTGAGCATGGCCAATCCGCCGGCTTGAGCGGCCGGAAACAGCTTGACCAGCGAAAAGCCATGGTCTCGTGCAGCCATCACTTCACCAGGAGTCATCACCCCGGGCATGAAGGGCAATCGACAGTCTATGGCAGCCTGCACCAAGGCCTCGGTCATGCCAGGCGACAGCGCAAAACTGGCGCCCGCTGCTTGCACACGCGACATCTCGTCGGCGCGGGTGACTGTGCCTGCGCCCACGTGCATGTGCGGCACATGCTTGGCGACTTGCTCAATGGCAGGTAGGCCTGCCGCATGGCGCAAGGTGATTTCCATCACATCTACGCCACCTTCGAGCAAGGCATGCGCCATCGGCACGGCTTGGTCAGGATGGGTGATGACGATGACAGGCACCACGCGAGAAGTGAAGGCGGGACGCTGAAGCGTGGGGTGTGTCGGTTGAGTCATGGCGTGGTCTTGGTGTCAGGAGCCGGTGTGGTGGATATGTGAGAGCAGGGGTGAGGCACCATCTTCGGCATGGGCGGCGTGGTCACGGAACAGCGCAAACAAGTCGCGCCCAGTGCCGCGTTGGTTGGCCGACAAGTCAGGCATGGGCGCCACGCGTTGGGCCAGCTCGGCGTCGCTGACTTCCAGTTGCAGGATCTGCGCATCGCAATCGAGGGTGATCATGTCGCCGTCTCGCACCTTGGCAATCGCGCCCCCGTCCAGGGCTTCGGGGCTCACATGGATGGCTGCAGGCACTTTGCCCGATGCGCCCGACATGCGCCCGTCGGTGACCAGCGCCACTTTGTAGCCCTTGTCTTGCAACAAGCCCAGCACAGGCGTGAGCTTGTGCAGCTCGGGCATGCCGTTGGCTTGTGGGCCTTGGTGGCGCAGCACCGCCACAAAGTCACGCTCCAGTTGTCCTGCCTTGAACAACTCAGCGAGTTGCTTTTGATCGGTCATCACCAGCGCCGGCGCGCGTACCACGCGGTGTTCGGGTTTGACCGCTGAGACTTTGACCACAGCGCGTCCCAGGTTGCCCTTCATCAAGCGCAAACCGCCGTCTGCACTGAAGGGGCGCCAAGCAGGGCGCAACACGGCTTCGTCGCCGGACTGGGTGGGTACCTCGCGCCAAGCCAGTTGTCCCCGGTCGATCCAGGGCTCCACGGCGTAGCGCTGCAAGCCGTGGCCCATGATGGTGTGCACATCGTTGTGTAACAAACCAACGCCGAGCAACTGTGCGATCAAAAAGCCCATGCCGCCAGCGGCTTGAAAGTGGTTCACATCGGCGCTGCCGTTGGGGTAGACGCGGGTCAGCAAGGGCACGCAGGCCGACAGGTCGGAGAAGTCGTCCCAGTTGACGATCAGGCCTGCCGCACGCGCCATGGCCACCAAATGAAGGGTGTGGTTGGTCGAGCCCCCGGTGGCCAACAGACCCACGATGCCGTTGACGATGACTTTGGCATCAATCTGGTGGCCCATGCCCGTGTTGGGCGTTTGGCTGAGTTCCACCGCACGCTGGACCGCAGCCGTGGTGAGGGCTTCACGCAGCGGTGTGCCTGGGTTGACAAACGATGCGCCTGGCAAGTGCAAGCCCATGATTTCCATCAACATTTGGTTGGAGTTGGCAGTGCCGTAGAAGGTGCAGGTGCCAGCGCTGTGGTAAGCCGCTTGCTCGGCGGCGAGCAAGGTGTCACGGTCGACCAGACCTTGGGCGTATTGCTGCCGCACCTTGGACTTGTCGTCGTTGGACAGCCCCGACGTCATGGGCCCCGCAGGCACAAACACGGCGGGCAAATGGCCAAACTGCAAAGCGCCCATGAACAAGCCTGGCACGATTTTGTCGCACACACCCAAAAACAAAGCGGCGTCAAACACGTTGTGCGACAGGCCCACGGCCGTGGCCAGGGCAATCACATCGCGCGAGAACAGCGACAGCTCCATGCCGTCTTCGCCCTGGGTCACACCATCGCACATGGCGGGTACGCCACCAGCCACTTGCGCGGTAGCGCCCGCTGCCCGTGCGGCCGCGCGAATTTTTTCAGGGTAATGCTCATAGGGCTGGTGGGCCGAGAGCATGTCGTTGTAGGCCGTGATCACCCCCACGTTGGGCTGACGTTCTTGGCGCAGCACCAGTTTGTCGTTGGCGGGCATGGCGGCGTAGGCATGGGCGGCATTGGCGCAGCCCATGCCGCCGCGGTACGGGCCTGGCTTTTTGGCCTGTGCCAACATCTGTAGATACGCGGCACGAGACGTTGCGCTGCGCTGCTCAATGCGTTCGGTCACGGCCATCAAAGTGGGATTCATGGGTGAGGTCATGACGATATCCAAACAGAAACAGAGGTGTGGTTTTGGTGCAGCAGGTGCGACACCGGATATGCGTTGCTGCGCTGCTGCCAAGCCTTGCGCAAAGTGTTGAGCTTGTCCGCGCCGTTGATCGGCAGCACGATGTGGCGTGCGCGCAGCAGGTACGCCAGTGTTTGGGTGATGCGCGGGTAGGGGGCATTCGCAGGGGGCTGTGCAAGTGTGACGCCCGCACACACCTGCGTGTTGTGCAGGTCCAACATCTCAGGCAAATTGGGGGCGCCTGGAAACAACGAAGCGGTGTGCCCGTCTGCGCCCATGCCCAGCACCATCACGTCGGTGGAGCCAGCGGCTTGCAGTGCGGCACCGGCGGTTTGAACCAGCTGTGACAAGGGGGGCAGCTGTTCAGCGGCTTGGCTCACCATGGGCACCAAGTGCGCGGCGCGCGCCTGGTCTTGCAACAAATGGGTGGTTACCAAATGCGCATTGCTGTCGGCATGGGTGCAGGGCACACATCGCTCATCGGCCAGGGTGATGCGCACCTGGGCCCATGCCATGGGCAAAACGCGCAAGGCATGAAACAAGGCCACCGGCGACTTGCCCCCCGACACGCCCAACACCGCCTGCCCACGCGCATGTATGGCTGCTGACAAACGCTGTGAAATGTCTTGGGCCAGAACTTGCGTTAACTCAGCGGCTGCACCGGTGTGCATCGTGATGTTGGCGCGAGGTGAACTCAGCCAAGGGGTGGTGGACATGGCATTGGGGAGCATCAAATTTCCTCAAACCATGACAAGTTTTCGCGTGCCATCAGCGCCGACGATGCGGCGGGCCCCCAACTGCCGGCCGAGTAAGCACGGGGTTTGTCGTCCAGGGCTTTCCAGCCCTCCAAGATGGGTTCGACCCACATCCACGCGGCCTCCAATTCGTCGCGGCGCATGAAGTGGGTCAAACGGCCCTTGATGACGTCCATGAGCAAACGCTCATAGGCTTCGGCGCGGCGCTTGTCGGAGGACTGTTGCAGGTCTAGCCCGAGTTTGACCGGGTGCAGCGTCATGCCAGAGCCGGGTTCTTTGACCATCATGCCCAGCTGAATGGATTCTTCGGGCTGCAAACTGATGATCAAACGGTTGGGTTCGTGTTGGGCCGTGGTGCCAAAAATGGAGAAGGGCTGATCGGCGAACTCGATAATGATTTCGGATTGGCGCTTTTGCATACGCTTGCCGGTGCGCAAAAAGAACGGCACGTTGGCCCAGCGTGCGTTGTTGATGTGGGCGCGCAAAGCCACAAAGGTTTCGGTTTTGCTGTTGGGCGGCACGTTGTGTTCTTCTTGGTAGCCCACGACGGCTGCACCTTCAGAGGCCCCAGCGGTGTACTGGCCGCGCACGGTGTCGCGTCTGATGTCGGCCAAGTCCATCTTGCGCAAGGAGCGCAGCACCTTGAGTTTTTCGTCCCGCACATCGTCGGCGTTCAACGAGATCGGGGGCTCCATGGCCACGATGCACAGCAGTTGCAGCAAATGGTTTTGCACCATGTCACGCATGGCACCTGCACCGTCGTAAAAACCTGCACGGCTGCCCACGCCCACGCTTTCGGCCACAGTGATTTGCACGCTCTTGATGTAGGGGGCGCGCCACAAGGGTTCGAAAATGGCATTGCCAAAACGCAGCACCATCAGGTTTTGCACCGTTTCTTTGCCCAGGTAGTGGTCGATGCGGTAAATCTGCTGCTCGTCAAAGTAGCGTGCCACATCTGCGTTGATGGCGCGCGCCGAGGCGAGGTCGGTGCCAAGTGGTTTTTCAAGCACCACACGGGCTTGGGCGTCGACCAAGCCAGCGCCCGAGAGGTGGGCACAAATTTGGGTGAACAGATTGGGTGCCGTGGCCAGGTAAAAAACGCGCAACGCAGGCCCTGCACACATGGTTTTGAGCTTGGTGTAGTCCTGGGCTTGCGTCACGTCCAGGCTGACATAGTCCAGGCGTGCCAAAAAGTTTTGCCAGTCGCTGGGGGTGAGGGCTTGTTTTTCAATGAAGGCGGGGGAGTGGCTGTCGACGAAGTTCAGGTACTCGTCACGCCGCCAGTTTTGGCGGCCCACGCCAATGATGCGTGACTGGGGCTCGAGCTTGTCATGCAAGTGGGCCATGTAGAGCGCGGGCAAGAGTTTGCGAAACGACAAGTCGCCCGCACCGCCAAAAATCACGATGTCTTGTGCGCCAGCGTCAGAAGGTGTGGTGTTCATCATGTGTAGCGTTTGTCTAACAGGTTGTGTTTCATGCTGCGCAGCATGGGTTGGAGTTGTGCGCTGCCCAAGCGCAAAGCCACGGTGGTGGCCAAGACGTCGATGATCATCAGGTGCAGCAAGCGCGACACCATGGGGCTGAAGCGCTCATAACTTTCGGGGTGATCGGCGGCCAAATGGATCTGCCCCGCTTTGGACAGAGGCGAGCCCGATGCGGTAATCACCACGGTGGTGGCACCGTTTTTACGCGCAATGTCACAGGCATCCAGCAAGTCGCGGGTGCGCCCTGAGTTGGACACCAGCACCAAACAGTCGCCTGGTTTGAGTAGCGATGCACTCATGATTTGCAGGTGACCGTCGCTGTGGGCGATGGTGTGAAAACCCAAACGAAAAAACTTGTGTTGCGCGTCTTGCGCCACGATGCCTGAGTTGCCCGCGCCAAAAAACTCTAGGCGTTTGTTTTTTTTGTGGGCCTGCGCGATGGCTTGTGCCGCTTGCTCAATGGCGGAGGTGGAAGCGTCGTTGCGGTATTTCAAAAATGCAGCCACGGTGTTGTCAATCACTTTGACCAACACGTCATGGGTGCTGTCTTGCGCGCCCACGTTGCGGTGGATGAAGGGCACGCCTTCACTCAGGCTGCCAGCCAACTTGAGTTTGAAGTCACTCAGTCCGTCGTAACCCAGACTGCGACAAAACCGCACCACGGTTGGTTTGCTCACCTGTGAGCGCTCGGCCAACTCAACCACGGGCAGTTTGGCAAAAGCCCTTGGATCACGCAGCAGCAATTGACCCACGCGTTGCTCGGCAGGGGGCAAAGTGTTGAGTTGACTTTCGATACGTTCCAGCATGTGGCGGGCGATTTTGTAACTTGGTTACTTAATTTTAATGGATTATTCGAATTTTATGTAACTTTGTTACTTGCTGGATGTGTTGCCCCGCTGCGCCTCAGCGAGAATCTGCGCATTCGGTCTTTTCACCCATGTCGACACCTTGCCCCATGCCCCTCCAGACGCCTGCATTTGCCCAAGCCATCGGCGTTTTTGATTCCGGTGTGGGGGGCTTGTCGGTGTTGCGTGCCATTCGCGATGCCTTGCCTGGCGAAGATCTGGTGTACGTGGCCGACTCCGGTCACGCCCCCTATGGCGACCAGAGCGAAGTCCACATCACCCAGCGCACCCTGAGCGTGGGGTTGTGGTTGGCTGAGCAAGGCGTCAAGGCCATCACCATTGCCTGCAACACCGCCACCGTGGTGGCTGCGCGCAGTTTGCGTGAACACACCCATTTGCCTGTGGTGGCCATTGAACCCGCCATCAAACCTGCTGTGGCCTTGACGTGTACAGGTGTGGTGGGCGTCTTGGCGACGCGTCAAACGGTGCAAAGTGAGAGCGTGGCCAGGTTGTGTGCGCAGTACGGCGAAGGCAAACGTATCTTGTTACAAGCCTGCCCCGGTTGGGTGGAGTTGGTGGAGCAAGCCGATTTGCAAAGCCCTCACACCGAGGCCTTGCTGCGTCAGTTCATAGAGCCCGTGGTGGCCCAGGGGGCCGATACCTTGGTGCTGGGTTGCACGCATTACCCGTTTTTGCGCGACACCATCCAGCGTTTGGCGGGCCAGGGGGTGACCTTGATGGACCC
>CAITHK010000295.1 GCA_903892175.1 uncultured Burkholderiales bacterium
CAAAGCCGGCTTGCGTCATGAAGGCCGACATCTCGGCGCGGCCACCGAGTTCGTCGATGAACAACTGATCGAGCCAGGGCTTGTAGATCTTGAGCGACGGATTGGTCAGCAGGCCGTAGCGGTAAAAGCGCTCGATGTCGTTGCCTTTGTAGGTAGAGCCATCGCCCCAAATGTTGACGTCGTCTTCCTTCATGGCAGACACCAGCATGGTGCCGGTCACGGCGCGACCCAAGGGGGTGGTGTTGAAGTAGGTGATGCCGCCGGTGCTTATGTGGAACGCGCCGCATTGGATGGCTGCAATGCCTTCATGAGCCAGCTGCGTGCGGCAGTCGATCAGGCGCGCTTTTTCGGCGCCGTATTCCATGGCTTTGCGTGGAATTTCGTTGTAGTCAGACTCGTCGGGTTGCCCCAGGTTGGCGGTGTACGCATAAGGCAAGGCGCCTTTTTGCTTCATCCACAGCAAGGCGGCGCTGGTGTCCAAGCCGCCAGAAAAGGCGATGCCGACTTTTTGCCCTTTGGGCAAGTTTTGAAGAATGGTGCTCATGGGGTTCCGATCAGCGGTCGATCAACCGAAGTGGCAGATGTAGTGGTAGGGCTCGGTGACGCGGATGTCAAATTTCGAGTTGCCTGGAATGCTGAATTGCTCGCCAGCGCTGGACTTGAGCCAATCGTTGCTGCCGTCAAGTTTGTATTCGCAAAAACCTGCCACGCATTCCATGACCTCAGGCACGCCCGTGTTGAAGGTCAGGGTGGCGGGCAAGATGACGCCCACCGACAGCTTGGTGCCGTTGCTCAGGGTCAGGGCATGGCTCACGCACTTGCCGTCAAAGAACACATTGGCTTTGGTGGTGACGCTGACACTGTCGATTTTTTCTGTGGTCATGGTGCTGAGGTGTGAAAGATACAAAACCGTTGATTTTAAAGGACGGCCCGCTGCACGCCCTGAGGCGACGCAGGGACAAAGAAAAAGCCGCTGAAGCGGCTTTTTGTGCAGAGCAGAAGGGCCCAGAGATCAGTAGCGGGGTGCCGATCCGGGTGGGGGCACGTTGCCGTAGTGTTGCGTGGGTGCGGGCGCCATGGGCGTGATTTGCAAGCGCACGGTAGGGCCTGGGTCACTGGGCATTTGCACGGTGTATTGCTTGCCCGCAAATTCGTAAACCACGTTGTAGGCCATGGTGCGGTTTTCGTAAAACATTTGCTGGGTGCAGGTTTGCACATTGCGCACTTCTGGTGGTGCATTGCCCTCCACTTTGTCACCCAAAATGGCGCCACCAAACAGACCCAGCACAGTGGCAGCTGCTCGGCCTGAGCCTTGGCCCATGCTGTTGCCAATGGCGCCTCCTGCAATGGCGCCCATGGCCGCACCCGCGCCAGATTTTTGACCTGGCGAAACCACTTGCTCGTTGTTGCAGACCTGACGTGGCACCGCCACTTGTTGAATGATGGGCGTGCTGGAGATGACGCGGCCTACTTCTTGGGCTTGGACAATGAAGCTGGTTGCGCTCAAGACAGCCAACAGGCTGCCCAGCAGTGCGGTGTGAGTGTTGATTTTTTTCATAAGTTGTCCCTTGGGTTGTGACATGGCGAGAAGTTTAGTCTTTGCTTGTGGTGTATCTGTAAAGCAAAGGTAAAACTTCAACCTAGAACGCTTTGCCATGCCTGGGGGTTGACGCCCACGATCACTTGGCCTTTGAGCACGCACACCGGGCGCTTGATGACACTGGCATGCTCCAGCATGACTTGACGTGCGCTTTGGCTGTCGAGCACGCTGGCTTGCAGGACTGGATCGAGTTTGCGCCAGGTGGTGCCTTTGCGGTTGAGCAGAGTTTCCCAGCCCACTTGGGCCAGCCACGTGTCAAGGGATTCGGGCGGAACGCCTTGCTTTTTGAAGTCATGAAAGGTGTAGTCTGCGCCGCGCTCAGTCAGCCACACGCGGGCTTTTTTGACGCTGTCGCAGTTGGGAATGCCGTAAACGGTGAGTGAGTCAGAGGTCATGGGTGCAATGATGCCGCAAAGCTGAGGCGCGCAACCGTGGGCGACAATTCAGCCTATGAATTCATTGGACCATTGGCTCGAACACTGCGAGCGCTTGCACCCCCACAACATCGAGATGGGCCTGGACCGTGTGCGCACGGTGGTCGAGCGCATGGCCTTGCACTTTGACTGCCCGGTCATCACCGTGGCGGGCACCAACGGCAAGGGCTCGACCTGCGCCATGTTGGAGGCTTGTTTGTTGCAGGCGGGCTATCGCACAGGGGTCTACACGTCGCCGCATTTGGTGCACTTTCAGGAGCGTTGCCGTGTTCACGGTGAGACGGTTGAGCCCGATGCGTTGTTGCCCCATTTTGAGCGGGTCGAACAGGCTCGGCTGGGCGCAGCGCCAGAGGCTGCGGTGTCGTTGACGTATTTCGAGTTCACCACCTTGGCCATCTTGAGCCTGATGGCGGCGTCCAACTTGGAGGTCGCCATTTTGGAGGTGGGCTTGGGCGGGCGTCTGGACGCCGTGAACGTGATCGACGCAGACTGCGCGGTGATCACCAGCATCGACTTGGACCACATGGATTGGCTGGGCACCGACCGCGAAAGCATTGGTCGCGAGAAGGCGGGCATCATGCGCACAGGGCGCCCCGTGATCGTCAGCGACCCCGTGCCACCCCAAAGCGTGCTGGACCATGGCCTGGAAATTGGCGCCGATGTCTGGACGTTTGGGCGCGACTTCAATTTCACGGGGGACAAGCAGCAATGGGGCTGGGCCGGTCGGGGCCGACGCTACAGCGGCTTGGCTTACCCCGCATTGCGTGGCGCCAATCAGTTGGTCAATGCCAGTGGTGTGTTGGCAGCGCTTGAGGCGTTGCGCGGGCGCATTCCGGTCACGGCGCAAGCGGTGCGCAATGGCCTGGCGATGGTGGAGTTGCCGGGGCGTTTTCAAATCGTGCCGGGGCAGCCTGCTTTGGTGCTGGACGTGGCCCACAACCCCCATGCCGTGGCCGCTTTGACAGAGAACCTCGACGCCATGGGTTACTACCCGACCACGCATGCCGTGTTTGGGGCCATGGCCGACAAAGACTTGACGCCCATGTTGGCGCGTGTCGGGCCTTTGGTTGATCGCTGGTATTTCTGCGATTTGCCGACCCCACGGGCCGCCACAGCTGAGCAACTTCAGTCGGCATGGAAGACAGCCAATTCAAGGCCTGAAGTGAAAGCGGGTACTTACATGGATCCGCTTTCAGCCCTCAACGCAGCAGTGGCTGCGGCAGACCCCGCTGATAGAATTGTGGTCTTCGGATCGTTCTTCACGGTCGGGGGTGTCTTAAAGAACGGAACTCCCCGTTTAGATGCCCCACATTTGAGTTCTTGAGACCCTGTTCATGGCATTTTTCAAGTTTCGATTGCCCGGTAAAACCGAAGGCGACGCCCAGGGCAATTACAGCAACGCACCGGCCCAAAGCGTGGACGTTTTGCGCCGTCGCGCACGTCACCGCTTGATTGGCGCCTCGGTGTTGGTGTTGCTGGCCGTGGTTGGTTTTCCGGTGTTGTTTGACACCCAACCCAGGCCTGTCTCGGTCGACATCGCGGTAGACATCCCTGAGCGTGCCAACAGCAAGCCCCAAGCTTTGCCGCCCGCACCCACCAAGCAAGCGCCTTTGGCGACCAGCACCGGCCTGGACCCCAAAGAAGAGGTGGTGGCTGCGGTCAAAGACACCAAGCCACTCGCCAAGCCCGCTGTTGTGGTGGCCGAGGCCAAACCTGAAGCCAAACCTGAGCCCAAGGCCGAACCCAAGCCCGAGGCCAAAGCCGAGGCCTCACCGGCCAAGCCTGCAGCTTCAGACAGCAAAGACAATGCGCCGCGTTTTGTGGTTCAGGTCGGCGCTTTTTCCGACGAAGGCAAAGCCCGCGACGTGCGAAGCAAACTTGAAAAAGCAGGTTTCAAAACCTACACCCATGTGGCCGACACCAAAGAAGGCAAGCGCACCCGTGTGCGCGTGGGGCCTTTTGCCAGCCGCGATGAGGCCGACAAAGCCGCCAGCAAGATCAAGCAGTTGCAGATGCAGCCTGCTGTGCTGAGTTTGTGATTTGCCCATGTTGAACGTTTCGGCCGTGGACTGGATTCTGCTGGCCGTCTTGGGTCTTTCTTTGTTGATCGGCGTGTGGCGGGGCTTGGTCAAAGAGGTTTTGTCGTTGGCCGGATGGGTGGCTGCTTTTTACGTCTCTCAAATGTATGCCCCCGCCGCTGCAGCTTGGTTGCCCATGTCGGGCAGCAGCCAAATGCTGCGCTATGCCGCCGGATTTGTTTTGGTTTTTGTGGCGGTGCTCATTGCCACGGTGTTTGTGAGCTGGACGGTCAAAGCCTTGGTGTCTGCTGTGGGCCTGGGTCCATTGGATCGTTTGTTGGGTAGCGTGTTTGGCGTGTTGCGTGGACTGGTGCTCTTGTTGGCTGTCACGGTGGTGGTGGGCATGACCCCGCTGCGTGAATCCGATGCTTGGCAACACGCGCAGGGCGCGCAGTGGCTTGAGCTTTTGCTGCATACGTTGAAGCCGGTGTTGCCGGTGGATTTTGGTAAGTTTTTACCCTGAATGTGGGCCTGAAATATGTGTGGAATCGTCGGCGTTGTCAGCAACGCACCTGTGAACCAGTTGATCTATGACGCCTTGCTGCTGCTGCAGCACCGAGGCCAAGATGCCGCTGGCATCGTCACGCAGCTGGACCGTAAATTTTTCATGCACAAAGCCAAGGGCATGGTGCGTGACGTGTTTCGCACCCGCAACATGCGTGCTTTGCCGGGCAACAACGGCCTGGGCCAAGTGCGTTACCCCACGGCAGGCAATGCCTACAGCGAGGAGGAGGCGCAGCCGTTTTACGTCAACGCGCCGTTTGGTTTGGTGCTGGTGCACAACGGCAACCTGACCAACGCCCATGCCTTGAAGGCTGAGTTGTTTTCTGAAGACCACCGCCACATCAACACCGAGAGCGATTCAGAGGTGTTGCTCAACGTGTTGGCGCACGAGCTGGAAAAAACCACGCGAGGCCTGCCCTTGGCACCCAGCGACGTGTTTGAGGCCGTGCGTCGCGTGCACCGACGCGTCAAAGGGTCTTACGCCGTGATCGCTTTGATTTCAGGCCATGGCGTGTTGGCGTTTCGAGACCCGTACGGCATTCGCCCTTTGTGCTTTGGCCGTGGCAAAGACGGCACCGTCATGGTGGCCAGTGAGTCGGTCGCGCTAGAAGGCACCGGCCACGCACTGGAGCGCGACTTGGCGCCTGGTGAGGCCTTGTTCATCTCGGACGATGGGCAAACCCACTTCCGCCAATGCGCCGATGCGCCACAACTCAAGCCCTGTATTTTTGAGTTCGTGTATCTGGCCCGTCCCGACTCCACCATGGACGGGATCTCGGTTTACCAAGCACGCTTGAACTTGGGCGAAACCTTGGCCAAGCGCGTGATATCGACCGTGCCCCCCACCGACATTGACGTGATCATTCCGATCCCAGAGTCCAGCCGTCCCAGCGCCACGCAGCTGGCGCATTTGCTGGGCGTGCCCTACCGTGAAGGGTTTGTAAAAAACCGTTACGTGGGCCGCACTTTCATCATGCCGGGTCAGGGCGTGCGTAAAAAATCGGTGCGCCAAAAACTCAACGTCATTGCCAGCGAATTCAAAGGCCGCAATGTGTTGTTGGTGGATGACTCGATCGTGCGCGGCACCACCAGCCGAGAGATTGTGCAAATGGCACGCGACGCTGGGGCTCGCAAGGTCTACCTGGCCAGTGCCGCGCCACCGGTGCGCTTTCCCAACGTGTATGGCATTGACATGCCCACGCCCGAAGAACTGGTGGCCCACAACCGCACCATCGATGAAGTGCGTGAACTGATTGGCTGCGACGCGTTGATTTACCAAGACGTCGACGCCATGAAGCAAGCCGTGCTCAGCGCTGCGACGGCGGGTGCGCCTCCACTCGACGGTTTTGATGCGTCTTGTTTTGATGGCGTGTACGTCACCGGAGACATCTCGTCACAAGACATCGTGCGCCTGAATGAAAAACGTGTGGGTCAAGAAGAGGGCGCCGAAGACAATTCGCGCCTGGCATTGCCCAACGCCTCGGAGTGACCCCATGAGCCAACACCCATTACCCGACAACCTGCACCTTGATACCTTGGCCGTGCGCATGGCCGTAGATCGCAGCCAGTACGGAGAAAACTCCGAAGCCCTGTACCTCACCAGTGGCTACGTACAACCCTCTGCCGAGGTCTCTGCACGCCGCTTTGCCGGCGAAGAAGACGGTTACACCTACGGCCGCTCGGGCAACCCCACCGTCAGCAGCTTTGAAATGCGTTTGGCCGCACTCGAAGGCAGTGAGGCAGCACTGGCCACAGCGTCGGGCATGTCGTCGGTTTTGTTGATGCTTTTCAGCTTGCTCAAAGCCGGTGACCATGTGCTGTATTCGCAGTCCATGTTTGGCTCCACCATCAAGCTCATTGGCTCTGAGTTTGCGCGCTTTGGTGTGGAGTCCACCATCGTGCCGCAAACCGATTTGGCCGCTTGGAAGGCGGCCATTCGCCCCAACACCAAAATTTTGTTTGCCGAGACGCCCACCAACCCCTTGACCGAGGTGTGCGACATCGCCGCCTTGGCCGATTTGGCCCACAACGCCGGCGCCTTGCTGGCCGTGGACAACTGCTTTGCCACGCCCATCTTGCAGCGCCCCATGGGCATGGGCGCAGACATCGTCATGCACTCAGGCACCAAATATTTGGATGGCCAAGGCCGCGTCATGGCGGGTGCTTTGTGCGCCAGCGAAAAACTGATCACCGAGAAGTTTCTGCCCGTCATCAAAAACGGCGGCATGGTGCTGTCGCCTTTCAACGCATGGGTGGTGCTCAAAGGGTTGGAGACGCTCGACATCCGCATGCGTGCGCAAAGCGCGCGGGCCCATGAATTGGCGCTGTGGTTGGAACAGCACCCGCAAGTGGCGCGCGTGTTTTACCCAGGCTTGGCCAGTCACCCACAACACGATTTGGCGATGAAACAAATGTCGGGCTTGGGCGGCGCCGTGTTGTCGTTCGATGTCAAAGCCCCAGACCCACAGACCGCTCGCACGCAGGCTTTCCATGTGCTCGACAGCTTGCGCGTGCTCTCGTTGTGCACCAACCTGGGCGACACCAAAACCCTGCTGACGCACCCCGCCAGCACATCGCACGGCAAGCTTTCAGAAGACCAGCGTCAAGCCGCAGGCATTGGCCAGGGCTTGATCCGTGTGGCCGTGGGCTTGGAGCATATCGACGACTTGAAGGCCGATTTGCTGCGCGGCCTCGACACCCTTTAACCCCTGTTCACGCATGACCAAAACCCGCACCCGCTTTGCCCCCTCTCCCACAGGCTTTATCCACCTGGGCAACATTCGCTCGGCCCTCTACCCTTGGGCGTTTGCACGTGCCACCGGGGGCGACTTCATTTTGCGCATCGAAGACACCGACTTGGAGCGTTCCACCCAAGCGTCGGTCGACGTCATCATCGAGGGCATGGCTTGGTTGGGTCTTGACCACGACGAAGGCCCGTTCTACCAAATGCAACGCATGGACCGCTACAAAGAGGTGCTGGCGCAGTTGCAGGCAGCCGGACAGGTCTACCCCTGTTACATGAGCGTGGCTGAGCTCGACGCTTTGCGCGAGCGCCAAATGGCGAACAAAGAAAAGCCGCGCTACGACGGCACTTGGCGCCCGGAAGCAGGCAAAACCTTGCCTCCTGTGCCCGCAGGTGTGCAGCCTGTGTTGCGCTTCAAAAACCCGCAAGGCGGGGTGGTGGCATGGGACGACAAAGTCAAAGGCCGCATCGAAATCAGCAACGACGAGTTGGACGACTTGGTCATTGCGCGCCCCGATGGCACGCCCACGTACAACTTTTGCGTGGTGGTCGATGACATCGACATGACGATCACCCATGTGATCCGTGGCGACGACCACGTCAACAACACACCACGCCAAATCAACATCTTCAAAGCCTTGGGTCAAGAGCCACCGGTCTATGCCCACTTGCCCACCGTGCTCAACGAGCAGGGCGAGAAGATGAGCAAACGCAGTGGTGCCAAAGCTGTCACCCAATACCGCGAAGAAGGCTACTTGCCCGACGCCATGGTCAACTACTTGGCACGCTTAGGCTGGAGCCACGGCGACGACGAAATTTTCAGCCGTGCCCAATTCTTGGAGTGGTTCAACCTGGACCACCTGGGGCGCAGCGCTGCACAGTTTGACGAAGCCAAGTTGCGTTGGGTCAACGCCCAGCACCTCAAAGCCACGGCTGACGAAACGCTGGCCCCCTTGGTGCAAGCGCAATTGGCCAAGCGCCAAATCAACACCGATGAGCGCTTGCCTGCTTTGTGTGGCTTGCTCAAAGACCGCTGCGACACCACCGTGGCCTTGGCCGATTGGGTGGCGGCCTTTTACGGCGACATAACGCCCAAAGCCGAAGACCTGGCGCAGCACATCACGCCCGCCATTGAACCGGCTTTGGTGTTGCTGGCCGACAAATTAGCCGCTTGCACCTGGAGCAAAGAGGCCATCGCGGCCGTCATCAAAGAGGTGTTGGCCGCCACAGGCTTGAAGATGCCCCAACTCGCCATGCCCGTTCGGGTGCTGGTCATGGGGACCCCACAAACACCGTCCCTGGACGCGGTGCTGGCCCTGTGCACCCGTGAAAAAGTTTTGGACAGGTTGGGTAAGCGCTGAAAAGTTGGTTATACTCTCGGTCTCGACACCCGATGGGGGTATAGCTCAGATGGGAGAGCGCTTGCATGGCATGCAAGAGGTCAGCGGTTCGATCCCGCTTACCTCCACCAAACAGGACGTCGAGTTGGTTTAGTCCACAGGTTATGACCCTATCGTCTAGAGGCCTAGGACATCACCCTTTCACGGTGA
>CAITHK010000296.1 GCA_903892175.1 uncultured Burkholderiales bacterium
ACCAAGTGCTGGTTGAGGCCAGGACCCAACCCATTCAGCGTCAGTTGGTTGAGCGCATCCAACCCACCGAGCTGGGTCCACCCCATGATGAGCACTGCATCTAGGCCCATGTCAATCAGCCCCACGCGAGATTTGGCCAGGGTGTAGTCAGCCGCTTTTTGGTGGGCATCTAATGAAATGGTGTTGGCAAAAGCTGCCGGAACGGCCGTACGGTGTTGCGCCACATGACGCACTTGGCGCCCACTGAGCCAGAGTTTGGTGAGTAGGTTGGCGAGCAGCACAACAGCCAGTGCAGCCGTCATCGAAAGGGAAGGGTTCATCATGGTGGGGGAGTTTAGATGAACAGCTGTATGCGATGGGCGACAATGCCAACCCATGTCTGATGTTGCTTCACCCACCCCCGTGCCAAGCTTGGCGAAATCTGATCTGAATTTGGTCTGGCTGGACTGCGAAATGAGTGGCCTAGACCCTGAGCGAGAGCGCTTGCTCGAAATTGCCGTCATCGTGACGGGCCCTGACCTTACCCCACGCATCGAAGGTCCGGTGCTGGTGATCCATCAAAGCGACGAGCTGTTGGGCAAGATGGATGCTTGGAACAAAGGCACCCACAAAAAAAGTGGCTTGATTGACAAGGTCAAAGCGTCAACATTGACGGAAGACCAAGCCCAAGAGCAACTCATTGCCTTCTTGAAGCCCTATGTCTCCAAAGGCGTCTCGCCCATGTGTGGCAACACCATTGGCCAAGACCGCCGGTTTTTGAACAAGTACATGCCTAAGCTGGAAGCCTGGTTTCACTACCGAAATCTGGATGTGAGCACCCTGAAGGAACTCTCGCGTCGATGGAAGCCCGAAGTCTTCAATGCTTTCAAAAAGGCGCAAAAGCACACGGCTTTGGCCGATGTGCATGAGTCCATCGACGAACTCATGCATTACCGTGAGCACTTTTTGAAACTTTAATTCGGGTTTCCCCGGATCTATGCCATAATATGGCCAGCTGCACACGATGATGTGCACGCTTTATCGCACATCTACCTCACACACAAGGGCTCACACAGTGAGCCGCCCGCGCCGAGCACGGCGTAGAACTTCGTTTGATGGTTGATGTTGTTCAACCCTCGACGGAGCCGCCGCATCAATGCGAGCGGACGTGAAAATGACCGACTCTTTTGAGCTGGGCACTGCTGTGCCAGCTGATCTTTCTATGTCCTCTGACGAATTGGGCTTTGCGCCCGAATCCGAAGTTGTTGCCGAAGTTGCCGCGCCTGCTGCACCCAATGGTTTTCAACTCTTGGGCCTCGCGCCAGAGTTGATTGCCGCTGTGGGGGATTTGGGATACACCCAGCCCACCACGGTGCAATCCAAAACCATCCCTTTGGCCATGAACGACGGCGCTGCCGGCAAGTTCAATGACCTGATGGTTTCGAGCCAAACAGGCAGTGGCAAGACTGCTGCTTTCTTGTTGCCAGTGCTCAACACATTGATTGCACAAATGCATGCCCAAGACGCGCAGGAAACCGCCGAATGGGAAGCCGTGGTGGCCGAAGCTGCTGCAAAAGGTGAGCCTGCGCCAAAGCGTGCGCGTCGCAAAGACCCCACCAATCCACGCAATTTCAAAGCCCCAACCCCTGGCGCCTTGATCGTGTGCCCAACCCGTGAATTGGCCCAGCAAGTGGCGCACGATGCCATTGGCTTGGTCACCCATTGCCGTGGTCTGCGCGTGGCCAACGTGGTCGGTGGCATGCCCTACCAATTGCAAATTGCCAAACTGCAAAATGCCAATTTGGTGGTGGCCACACCCGGACGTTTGCTCGACTTGCAGCGTTCCATGCAAATCAAACTCGACCAGGTGCAGTTTTTGGTGGTCGACGAAGCCGACCGCATGTTGGACCTGGGCTTCTCAGACGATTTGGCCGAAATCAACCAACTCACCATTCAGCGTCGCCAGACCATGATGTTCAGCGCCACCTTTGCGCCGCGCATTCAGCAATTGGCCACACGTGTGATGCGTGAACCTCAGCGTGTGCAAATTGACTCACCTCAAGAAAAGCACAACAACATTCGCCAAATTTTGCATTGGGCCGACAACGCAACGCATAAGCGTCGCCTGTTGGATCACCTGTTGCGTGACACCACGATTGACCAAGCCATTGTCTTTGCCAGCACCCAAATCGAGTGCGACGGCTTGGCCAACGACTTGCAACAAGATGGGTTCTCCGCCGTGGCATTGCACGGTGCTTTGAGCCAAGGTTTGCGCAACCGTCGCTTGATGGCCTTGCGCCAAGGTCAAGTTCAAATTTTGGTGGCCACCGACGTGGCAGCACGTGGCATTGACGTGCCCACCATCACCCACGTGTTCAACTTTGGCTTGCCCATGAAGTCCGAAGACTACACCCACCGCATTGGTCGCACAGGCCGTGCGGGACGTGATGGTCTGGCTGTGACCTTGGCTGAGTTCCGTGACAAACGCAAAATTTTCGACATCGAAGCCTACACACGTCAGCCTTTCACGGCCGAAGTGATCCCAGGCATGGAGCCGACCCAACGCGTGGAGCGCGGCCGTGACTTTGCACCTCGCAAAGGTGGTGGCAAGTTTGACGGCCGCCGTGGTGGCAATTTCGGTGGCGGCGGTGGTAGTTTCGGCGGCAATGACCGTTTCGACAGCCGCAAAGCTGGCAACTCATTTGAAGCGCGTCAAGGCGGCGCACCGCGCGGTGGTTTTGGCGAAAACCAGGGCCAAGGGCGCGGTGGTTTCGGTGGTGGTCAAGGTTTTGCCCAGCCAGCCGGTCCACGCAGCTTTGACGACCGTCCTGCCCGGGGTCCACGCCAAGTGGGCTTTGAAGCCGGCCGCACGCCGTTTGACAAACCTGCACGTCCAGCTGGCAAGCCTTTTGGTGGCGGTGGATTTGATGCCAAGAAGCGCAGCCCCAAGCCGCGTTTTGACCGTTAAGCTCTAGTTTTCACGGACGAAAAAAAGGCCAGTTGTTTCGACAACTGGCCTTTTTTGTCAGACAAAGATCAGCGAGAGCATGGCCGCATCGTCAATCAAGTTGATCACGGCATAAGCAGCCAACCGGTACACCAGCACGGTAAAGACTTCGAGCCATGGTGGTTCTAGCGATGTCTGGTTCAAGGCTGGGCATCCTTGTGGCGATCCAGTTGGGTCAATTCAGTGCGCAGTCTTTCCAAATCTCGCTGGTATCCGTGTGGATCTCCGTAGTCCACAAAACCGGCGTAATACGGGTGTGCTTGAAGTACTTTGCGAGCATGTTTGATGGGGCACCAATACATCTCGGTGCGTGCGACTATTTCGCGTGCGTAGCCCATCAAGCCGTTGCCGTAAGAGCAATAGCCACAGTTGACTTTTTCGATCACATTCAAATAAGCCAAGTGGGTGCGGTCATAGACAAAATAATCGCTGCGCTTGACCCGCGCAATGCCATAAATCGGAAAGCAAATGCGCTGGTACACCGTCACAAACACATCGAGTACCAACATGGGCAACAGGACTGAATAAATCACGGGTGCAGTCAGCACACTCAGCCAATTGGCAGTGATCATGTATTTCAGCAATCCCGTTTTGAGTCGGCGGTGTTGCGCCAAGATTTCCCGCTCGAAGCGCACGCGCTTGTCGTCAAAATCCGCCTGCAACTCGGCACGTCGCAGTTTGGTTTCCTCCTCGATCTGATGTTCGATCGCGCGGATGCGATCCAGCAGTTCGCTGATTTTGGGATTCATAGTGACCTTTGTTTAAAGAGATTATGCGTGTGCTTCTTCGTAAATCAGGCCCAACCTGTGGCCTAATATAGGGTTTTAAACCTTTCTCTGGAAAATTAAATGGGCAACAAAATCGTCACCGAAGCCGACCGCAAGCGCACCCCTGCACCTACCCCTCTGCCCGGCACCACGCCACGCACTGGCGGTCGTGGACAACGCATCAGTCTGGAGCGCGGTGTTGCCACTCGCAGCAAGAAAAATCCAGGCAAGCGCTCGAGCAAAGGCGGTTGATCCGCAGTCGTGTTCGACCCCCCAAAAACAAAGCGTCCCTCGGGACGCTTTGTTTTTGGGGCGCTAAAAGTTTGGATGCCTTAAGCGTCAGGCAATTCGATCTTGACTTCCAGCACTTCCAAGTTGTCGTGGCGTTCCACATTGACTTTGATGTCACTGGGATTGATCTTGACGTATTTGGACAGCACGGCCACCAAGTCGCGTTGCAGGGCAGGCAAATAGTCGGGTTGTGTGTTGCGATCGGTGCGCTCGTGCGTCAAGATGAACTGCAAACGTTCTTTGGCGACGTTGGCGGTTTTTTTCTTTTCGCCGAGTAAGAAAGACAAAAGGGACATGGCTTACTTCCCACCAAAGATGCGTTTCAGGAAGCTGGGTTTCACGTGCTCCGTGAAACGCATGGGCAGTTCTTCCCCCAAGAAACGGCTGATCACATCTTTGTAGGCTTCGGATACATCCGTGTTCACCAAGTGCACCGCTGGGAGACCTTGGTTCGATGCCGTGAGGACAGTCTCAGATTCGGGAATCACACCGATCAAAGGAATGCGCAGGATGTCTTGGATGTCTTCCAGCGAGAGCATTTGACCCTCTTCCACACGGCTGGGGTTGTAGCGTGTGATCAGCAGGTGTTCTTTGATGGGTGTGTCGCCTTCGATGGCGCGCAGGGTTTTGCTGCTGAGCATGCCCAAGATGCGGTCTGAGTCACGCACAGAGGAGACTTCTGGGTTGGTGACCACCAAGGCTTCGTCGGCGAAGTGCATGGCCATCATGGCGCCCACTTCAATGCCAGCGGGGGAGTCACAGATGATGTAGTCAAAGCCCATGCCTTTGAGTTCAGTCAACACGCGCTCTACGCCCTCTTTGGTCAAAGCATCTTTGTCGCGCGTCTGTGATGCGGCCAAGACAAACAAGTTGTCGCACTGTTTGTCTTTGATCAAGGCTTGGTTCAGCGTGGCTTCGCCGTTGATGACGTTGATGAAGTCATAGACCACCCGTCGTTCGCAGCCCATGATCAGGTCCAAGTTGCGCAGGCCAACGTCAAAGTCAATCACCACCGTTTTGAAGCCGCGCAAGGCCAGACCAGACGAAAAACTGGCGCTTGTGGTGGTTTTGCCCACGCCACCCTTGCCTGAGGTCACCACAACGATTTTTGCCATGAATAAAGCCTTTGTTTGTTCTGAAAATCAATCCGTGATTTTACAACCGCTGCATCACCAACTTATCACCAAGCAAAGAGATTTGCGCTGGCTTGCCTGCGACTTCTGGAGGAAGCGGTGTGTCACTGGTGCGGTAGATGCCCGCCACTGCCACCAATTCGGCTTCCAGAGACAAGGTGAAGATGCGAGCGTCTTCGTTGCCGCGTGCTCCCGCAATGGCTTTGCCACGAAGAGGCGCATACACATGGATGTGTCCATCGGCCATGATCTCAGCCCCTGGGTTGACCATGGCCAGCACCACCAAGTCCCGCCCTTTGGCATACACGTGTTGACCTGAGCGCAAGGGTTTGTCAATGACCATGGCGCCGAGTTGCTCTGATGGAACTTCGCGCACCACCTCCACTTCACGAATCACTTCTTGGATCACCGTCTCGACGCGGGCCGGCGCGGCACTTTGTGCATTGAGGTCACGTGCTTCAAACAAGCCTGCCCGTTGTGCACTGGCGGTGTTGTGGGTTAGCCCACCGCGCACAGCGACAGGCACCATGCGGTAGCTGCGAAGCAGCGCGCAAATGGCTGCAAAGTCCAAGCTGGCGTTGGGTTGGTCCAAGCTGCTGAGGTCAATCACCACAGGATCGTTGTCAAAGAAGTCGGGCGTGTCACCCAAGCGGCGTGTCAAGTCTGCGCGCAACACAGAGATGTCATAGGTTTTGAGTATAAAAGCAACCAAAGGCAGCGAGGCGCTCTTGATCTCGTAGGCGTGGGGCGCAGCAGCGTGGCTCATGGGGCAGACAAACGAAAAATAAAACCCAGACTTTACACGGCAAGGCCTTTGCGTACCCGGTAAACTTTTTGCAATGACAACACATCACATCGCGCGAAACTGGCTGGGGGTTGTTCCCTTCGTGGCGCTTGCTGGCTTGGCGCAGGCGCAGTCAGCCCCAGGGGCGCCCATCGCAGACATGGGCCGGGTCGAGATCTCCAGTGGTCGAGACAATGACGCCCAACAGCGCCGTGAATCCACCGCCAGCAAAATCATCATTGGCCGTGAAGAGATCGAGCGCCAAGGTGACGCCAATTTGGGCGAAGTGCTCAAACGCATGCCCGGCATCACCTTGGGTGGCGCGCCGGGGCGGGGTTCAGGCATCCGCATGCGAGGACTGAGTGCCGGCTACACCCAAATTTTGTTGGACGGGCAGCGCGTACCGCCTGGATTCTCTGTGGAGTCCTTGACCCCAGAGATGGTGGAGCGCATAGAGATTTTGCGGGCACCCACCGCAGAAACCGGGGCGCAAGCGATTGCAGGCACCATCAACATCATCACCCGTGAGGGGCGTCGTGGTGTGCCAGATGAGCTCAAACTGGGTTCCTCATGGCAAGGGGGTTACGCTTCGCCCAATGGGTCGATCACCCACTACCAAGAAACCGAGCGCTGGAGCAGCAACTACACCTTGTCGGTCAACCGCTATGCTGCGCCAGACCACAGCGAGGTGTCGACACAGCGCGAGGCTGGACCGTTGCAGCGCAACCGCATCAGCGACAGCCATTACATCCGCGAAGGGCTCAACACCACCGGGCGACTTCAATGGAAGGGCGATCCCGGCGAGAGCTTGACCCTGATGCCATTTTTGGTGGTCTCGCACGGCACCACGCCTGGCAACTTTGCCTTGGACCAAAGCACCAACAATGCGGCGCGCATCTACGACAGTGCCAGCACCTTGAACGACAACCACTTTGGCTTGGCGCGCATGAATGGGCAGTGGCGGCGCAAACTCAGTCCTGACAGCAACATGGAGTGGAAATTCAACTTGGGCGGCTGGGACAGTCGCTCCAATTACACGCAAACGCCCACAGGGACGGGCCTGGTTTACACATCTGCCTTGGCAGAAGCCACCCGCACCAAAGACCGTTCAGCCAGTTTGAACGGCAAATACACGCATGTTTTGGGTGGCGGTCATCAGTGGGTCAGTGGTTCTGAAATTGAGGCCGTAAGACGCACCCAAAATGCCACGGCCACCTACGCAGAGGGGGATGCCGATTTGCAAGCGCAATCGATGCGCTTGGCCATGTATTCCCAAGATGAATGGCAACTTACCCCCCACTGGTCTGCGCATGCGGGTGCGCGCTATGAACAACTCACCACCCAAGGCACGACCAGCAGTGGAGACGTGGTCAACCGCAATAGTGTGTTCACGCCCTTGTTGCATGCGCTGTGGAAGCCCAACCCTGAGAGCCGCGACCAAGTGCGCATGAGCCTCACACGCAGTTTCAAAACGCCCACCATGCAAACACTGCTCGCACGCTACGTGCGATCGCGTGATGACGCCTTGGGCGGCGGGAATGGCCCGACCAACCCCGACCGCATGGGCAACCCCAACCTCAAGCCTGAGTTGGCCACGGGCTTGGACGTGGCGGTCGAGCGTTATTTGTCCCAAGGCGGCGTGCTCAGCGCCAGTGTGTTTCATCGCGAGATTCAAAACCTGATCCGCAACGTGACCGCACAAGACCCCAGCTACGCAAACCGCTGGGTGTCGACACCTCAAAACTTCAGCCAAGCCTCGACCGAAGGCTTGGAACTGGAAGCCAAGTTTCGCCTTGACCAATGGGTGGCAGGCGCCGCGCCGGTGGATGTGCGCAGCAACGTGAGCTTTTACCGTTCACGCGTGGGCAGTGTGCTCGGGCCCAACAACCGACTCGACCAGCAACCGGACATGACCGCCAACCTGGGGGGCGACTACCGCTTGCGCAATCTACCCATGACCATCGGCGGCAATATCAACTACAACCCGGGTTACGCCACCCACCTGAGCGACCCAGAGTTCATCACCGTGTCGCAAAAACGCGTCACCGACGTCTATGCCTTGTGGCGTGTCGACACCAGCACTTCGTGGCGTTTGACCCTGAGTAATTTGGATCCGCGCAACTACATCACCGACCGCAGTTACAGTGGCGTTGAAAGCAGTAGCACCCGCGACAGCAGTTGGACCAGTGTGCAAATTCGATTGGAGAAAAAACTATGAGTTCCACCCCGCGCGATGGCGTTTGGTTAGACAGCATGTACAACAACCGTGCGTTGGTGCCCGAGCACGCCGCGCACTTTGCGCATTGGCGTGACGCATCGCAGTCTGCGCGCAGCACCTTACGCTCTTTTCAAGACGTGGCCTATGGCCACGGACCCAACGAAAACTTGGACATTTTTCCTGCCGCCGGGTCACACGGTAAAAAGGGCGCACCCGTGTTGGTGTTCATCCATGGCGGTTATTGGCGCTCGCTTGACAAGGTCGACCACTCGTTTGTGGCGCCAGCCTATACGGCGCAAGGTGCCTGCGTGGTGGTGCCTAATTACGCGCTGTGCCCGGCTGTGACTATTCCAGACATTACCCTGCAAATGGTCAAGGCTTTGGCTTGGGTGTGGCGTAATATCGCGCGCTTTGGCGGTGATCCCCGCCGCATCACCGTGGTGGGCCATTCTGCGGGTGGGCACTTGGCGGCCATGCTGATGGCCTGTCATTGGCAAGCCTACGCCCTAGACTTGCCTGCAGATTTGGTGCAACGCGCCATGTCCATCTCAGGCCTGTTTGAGTTGGAGTCGGTGCGCTTGACCCCATTTTTGTCTGACCTGCACCTCACGCCCAAAGACGCTGTGCGAAGCAGCCCGGCCTGGATGCCCGCCCCCAAGACAGGTCGTTTCTACACCGTGGCGGGTGCTTTGGAGAGCGCCGAGTTCTTGCGTCACAACCTGTTGATTCAACAGGCTTGGGGTAAAAAACGCGTGCCTGTTTCAGAGGCCCTCCCTGGCTTGCAGCACTTCAGCATTGTTGAGGCTTTTGCGCAACCTGGCCATCGCCTGCACCAGCTCACACTGGCGTTGATGGCCTAAAAAAACACCCTGCAGTGCGTTGGCACGGCAGGCTGCTCGTGGGGCGCTAGGCCGATCACATCAGCAGGTGTTCACCTGCGTTGTCGCCACCGAGGATGACGTAGTTCACTTTGCGCACGTCCATCAGCTTGGTGCCACCGGCATAGCTGATCGAGCTTTGCACGTCTTGCTCCATCTCAATCAAAGTGTTGGCCAGCTTGCCTTTGATCGGCTCCAAAATGCGTTTGCCCTCCACGTGCTTGTACTCGCCCTTGTTGAAGTCTGACGCCGAGCCGTAATACTCTTTGAACAACTCGCCGTCGACTTCCACGGTCTTACCGGGCGACTCTTCATGACCGGCAAACAACGAACCAATCATCACCATCGAGGCACCAAAGCGGATGCTCTTGGCAATGTCGCCATGGCTGCGAATGCCGCCATCGGCAATGATGGGCTTGGTGGCCACACGGGCACACCACTTGAGCGCTGACAACTGCCAGCCGCCCGTGCCAAAGCCGGTTTTGAGCTTGGTGATGCACACCTTGCCTGGGCCCACACCCACCTTGGTGGCGTCGGCACCCCAGTTCTCCAAGTCAATCACAGCTTCGGGTGTGGCCACATTGCCAGCAATCACAAAGCTGGTGGGCAACTTGGACTTGATGTAGACAATCATCTCGTGCACGCTGTCAGCGTGGCCATGGGCAATGTCGATGGTGATGTACTCGGGCACCAGACCCGCAGCAGCCAGCTCGTCCACCGTGGCGCGGTCCGGGGCTTTCACGCCCAAAGAGATCGAGGCGAAGACGCCCTTGGCGTGCATGTCGCGCACAAACTGAACGTTGTCCAGGTCGAAACGGTGCATCACGTAGAAATAGTTGTTTTGGGCCAACCACAGGCAGATGTTTTCATCCACCACGGTTTTCATGTTGGCGGGTACCACGGGCAAGCGAAATTTGCGGTTGCCGAGTTCTACGCCAGCGTCGCACTCTGAGCGACTCTCCACGCGGCACTTGCGTGGCAACAACA
>CAITHK010000297.1 GCA_903892175.1 uncultured Burkholderiales bacterium
GCCCACTCAAAAACGCTGCGCCCCAATGCATGGCAATGAACGCTTGGTTCGCACCGAGGTCGGCACTGGCTTGGGCCGGCAATACGATGGAGCCACGTTTGCTGGTGACGTGTACCAAAGTGCCCTCGTCAAAGCCAAGTCGAGCCATGTCGTCTGGGTGCAGTTGCACCATGGGTTCGGGTACATGGCCAAACAGTTTGCCGACCAAGCCTGTGCGTGTCATGCCATGCCACTGGTCACGCAAGCGGCCCGTGTTGAGTGAGAACGGGAAGCGCGATTCACGCACTTCAGCAGTGGGCACATAGGGGAGGGCTGCAAATTTGGCACGGCCATTGGCGGTGGCGAATAGGCCGTCTTCATACAAACGCGCTTGGCCTTGTGTGGCGCCTTCGCGCATGGGCCATTGCTCAGGTGTTTGGTTCAAATGCGCGTAGCTCAGGCCGGTGATGTCAAGGTCACGACCACGGGTGGATTCGCGGTGCTCCAGCCAAATTTCTTCGGGCGAGGTGTAGGCCATGTGCAGGCCGTCTTTGTTTAGGGCCACGCCTGGCTCTTGTGCCAACCGTGTGGCCAAGTCCACCACGATTTGCCAATCGTGTTTGGCTTGTCCGGGTGCTGGCACAGCGGCACGTACGCGGGTGATGCGGCGTTCGCTGTTGGTGACCGTGCCTTCTTTTTCGCCCCAGGTGGTGGCGGGTAGCAGCAGGTCGGCGAAGTCGCAGGTCTCTGCGGTTGCGAAGGCTTCTTGCACCACCACAAACTCGGCGCGTTCTAAAGCACGGCGCACCGTGGCTTGGTCGGGCATGGATTGCGCGGGGTTGGTGCAGGCAATCCACAGCGCTTTTATTTCGCCATCGGCGGCAGCTTCAAACATTTCTACGGCGGTCTTACCGGGCTTGGATGGCACATCGTCAATGCCCCACAGGGCTGCGACTTCTGCGCGGTGTTCGGGCTTGCTCATGTCGCGGTGCGCGCTGATAAGGTTGGCTAAGCCACCCACTTCGCGGCCCCCCATGGCGTTGGGTTGGCCCGTCAGCGAGAAGGGGCCTGCACCCGCTTTGCCAATTTGCGCCGTTGCCAAATGCAGGTTGATGAGCGAGGCGTTTTTGGCGGTGCCACTGCTCGATTGGTTCAAACCTTGGCAATACAAGCTGAGCGTGCGCCATGCGGGGTTGGGCTTGAATCCATGGCTGTTGTGCTCGGGCACGCCTGCAAACCAGCGTGTGGCTTGCAACAGTTGTTGGGGTGTGATGCCGCACACTTCGTGCACGCGTGCAGGTGTGTAGTCGGCCACCAAACTTTGCAGCGCTTCAAAGCCCTCTGTGTGCGCGGCGATGTAGGTCTTGTCGACCCAGCCCTCAGCCAGCATCACCTGCAACATGCCGTGAAACAGTGTCACATCAGTGCCGGGTTGCAACGCCAAGTGCAGATCGGCGCTGCTGGCGGTGTCGGTGCGGCGCGGGTCGGCCACGATGATTTTGAGGTTCGGGTTCTTAGCGCGTGCGTCTTCGATGCGCCTGAACAAAACAGGGTGCGCATACGCTGCGTTGCTGCCAGCGATGAACAAGCAATCAGCGTGCATCACATCGTCATAGCAAGCGGGTGGGGCGTCGGCGCCGAGGGTGAGCTTGTAGCCCGCCACGGCGCTGCTCATGCACAGGCGCGAGTTGGTGTCGATGTTGTTGGTGCCCAGCAAACCTTTGGCCAGCTTGTTGAACACGTAATAGTCTTCGGTCAGCAACTGACCCGACACATAAAAGCCCAGTGCATCGGCCCCGTGTGTGCGCACGATGTTGCCCAGTGTTTGGCCGGCCAACTGCATGGCGCTGTCCCAAGGTGTAGGCTGCAAGCTGCTACCGCGCACCAAGCGGCGCATGGGTTGCAGCAAACGCGTTTGTGCTGCCATCACGGGACTGGCCGACAGGTGTAATGAAGATCCCTTGCTGCACAAGCGTCCAAAGTTGGCAGGGTGCGCAGGGTCGCCGCGCACACCGGTGATGTGGCCCACGTTCGACTCGATGATGACGCCGCAGCCCACACCGCAGTAGGGGCAGGTTGAACGCGTTTCTTTCATGGCGGCTTTCGAGCGGTTGGGGTGTTTCAGTTCGTTACCGTGGCGTCGTCGATGGCAAGCGTGTTGAGCTCGTTCAGATCCAAGGCCACATCTCCGTTTTCCACACGCACCGCAAAGCGGGTGGTGCAGCCTTCATCGGGCGCGTTGGCGCAGCCGTCTGTTAACCCAATGTGCCAGTTGTGCAACGGGCACACCACGGTTTCACCAAAAACCAAGCCTTGGCTCAAAGGGCCACGTTTGTGCGGGCACTGGTCCAGCAGGGCAAACACTTTGTCTTCGGCGTTGCGAAACACCGCCACTTCAACCCCCTTGGCCCGCTGAACGCGGCGTGCGCCCAACACGGGGATGTCGTCAACTTTGCAAATGACTTTCCAGTCGGTCATGGTGTGTGTCCTTAAACGGTGATGGCTTCAAATTGGCGCGTATCGACTTGCGCTTTGTCGAACTCAAACCATGGATCGGGTTCGCCGTCGAGCGTGAATTGCAAGCGTGCCCACAAGGCTTTGCGGCCTGCTTCGTCGTCTAAGATTTTTTTCTTCACGTAGTCCATGCCCACGCGGTTTACGTAGTGCACGGTGCGCTCTAAGTACCAGCCTTCTTCGCGGTAGAGCTGCATGAAGGCACCGGTGTACTCCATCACTTCTTCGGAGGTTTTAACTTTCACAAAGAACTCAGCCACTTCGGTTTTGATGCCGCCGTTGCCGGCGATGTACATCTCCCAGCCGCTGTCCACGCCGATGATGCCCACGTCCTTGATGCCGGCTTCTGCGCAGTTGCGCGGGCAGCCCGACACGGCGAACTTCACCTTGTGTGGGGCATACATGCGCCACATGGCTTTCTCTAAGTCCTTGCCCATTTGCGTGCTGTCTTGCGTGCCCATGCGGCACCACTCGCTGCCCACGCAGGTTTTGACTGTGCGCAAAGCTTTGGCATAGGCGTGGCCGCTGGGCATGCCAATGTCTTTCCACACATTGACCAAGTCCTCTTTCTTCACACCGAGCAAGTCAATCCGTTGACCACCCGTGACCTTGACGGTGGGGATCTTGTACTTGTCCACCACGTCTGCAATGCGGCGCAATTCGTCGGCGGTGGTCTCGCCACCCCACATGCGTGGGATGACGCTGTAGGTGCCATCTTTTTGGATGTTGGCGTGGCTGCGCTCGTTGATGAGGCGGCTTTGCGGGTCGTCCAAGGCCTCTTTGGGCCAGCTGCTCATGCGGTAATAGTTAACGGCAGGGCGGCACGTGGCGCAGCCTGTTGCTTTGGTGTCTGCGCTTGGTTTTTTCCAATTCAAAAATTCAAACACCGCGTCGTTGGTCAACAGCTTGTTCTGCGAAATCGCGTCGCGCACTTCTTGATGGCTGTGCTCAGTGCAGCCGCAGATGGCTTTTTTCTTCGGCGTGGCCGAGTAGTCACCCCCAGCGGTGAACATCAATATTTGTTCGACCAAGCCCGTGCAGGAGCCGCACGAGGCGCTGGCTTTGGTGTGCTTGCGCACTTCGTCCAAGGTGAACAAACCTTTGTCTTTGATGGCTTTGCAGATCGCGCCTTTTTTCACGCCGTTGCAACCGCACACCTCGGCATCGTCGGGCATGTTGGCGGCTTTGCTGTGGCCTTCATGGCCCACGTCGCCGATGTTGGATTCGCCAAACATCAGCTTCTCGCGGATGTCGGCCACGCTGCGGCCATCGCGCAGCAGTTTGAAGTACCAGCTGCCGTCCACCGTGTCGCCATACAAACACGCGCCCACCAATTGGTCGTTGCGGATGACGAGCTTTTTGTAAACGCCTTCGTGCGGGTCGCTCAGCACAATCTCTTCGGTGCTGCCATCGTTACTGCCCATGAAGTCGCCCGCGCTGAATAAATCGATGCCAGTGACTTTGAGCTTGGTCGAGGTGAGCGAGCCGGTGTAGCGGCCAATGCCGAATTCGGCCAAATGGTTGGCCAGCACTTTGCCTTGCTCAAACAAAGGCGCCACCAAACCGTAGGCAATGCCACGGTGGGCCGCACATTCGCCCACGGCATAAATGCGTGGGTCGGTCACAGTTTGCAGAGTGTCGCTGACCACAATGCCGCGCTCACAATGCAGGTGCATTTTTTCGGCCAATGCTGTGTTGGGGCGAATGCCCACGGCCATCACCACCAACTCGGCGGGCACATGCGAGCCGTCTTTGAACAAGACCGATGCCACACGGCCGTTTTTGTCGGCTTGCAATTCTTGGGTGTGTGCCTGCATGCGAAATTGCATGCCGCGCTCTTCGAGCGAGCGTTGCAACAAACCCCCCGCCACTTTGTCGAGCTGACGCTCCATCAGCCATTCACCGACGTGCACCACGGTTACGCTCATGCCGCGTTTCATCAAACCGTTGGCTGCTTCGAGGCCGAGCAAACCGCCGCCAATCACCACCGCATGTTTGTATTTCGTGGCCGCATCAATCATGGCCTGTGTGTCGGCGATGTCTCGGTAGGCCAGCACGCCCTCTAACTCCCGGCCCGGCACGGGCAACATGAAGGGGTTGGAGCCGGTGGCCAAAATCAAGCGGTCATAGGGTGCGCTTTGAACTTCGCCTGCAGCGTTGGTGGCATGCACCACGCGCTTGACGCGGTCTACCTCGGTCACTGTCCAGCTGGTGTGCAGCGTGATGTGGTTGTCGCTGTACCAGTCGCGTGGGTTGAGGATGATTTCATCCAAGGTTTGTTCACCCGCTAACACCGGCGACAACAAAATGCGGTTGTAGTTGGGGTGTGGCTCTGAGCCAAAGACCGTGATGTCGTAAAGGTCTGGCGTCAGCTTGATGAGCTCTTCCAAGGTGCGTACACCGGCCATGCCGTTGCCCACCATCACGAGTTTGAGTTTGTTCGTCATGGGTGGTTCCTCAGTGTTTCTCAACGTGCGCTTGACGCGTGTACAAAAAGTCAATCACGGCTTTGCGGTACTGCAAATAGGCAGGGTCGTCGGCCAGGGTCACGCGTGAGCGGGGGCGAGGCAGGTCCACACGCAGCACTTCGCCGATGGTGGCGGCGGGGCCATTGGTCATCATCACAATCTTGTCGGACAGCAACACGGCTTCGTCCACATCGTGTGTCACCATCACCACCGTGCTTTGGGTGTTGGCAACGATGGCTAACAGCTCGTCTTGCAGTTTGGCGCGGGTCAATGCATCCAAAGCACCAAAGGGTTCGTCCATCAACAACACTTGTGGCTCCATCGCCAAGGCGCGTGCAATCCCCACGCGTTGTTTCATACCACCCGAAATTTCGCCTGGGCGTTTGTAGGCTGCGTGGCTGAGGCTCACCATCTCCAGCGCGGCGTGTGTGCGTGCTGTCAGTTGGGCTTTGTCTTCTTTGGGTTTGCCGTCCACTACGCCGCTTTGGCCGAACACGCGCTCCACGCCGAGGTAAACATTTTCAAAGCATGTGAGCCAGGGCAGTAACGAGTGGTTTTGAAACACCACGGCACGCTCAGGGCCTGGGCCTGCGATTTCGCGGTTGGCGCAAATCAAGGTGCCTTCTGTGGGCATGGTCAAGCCCGCAATGAGGTTGAGCAAGGTGGACTTGCCGCAGCCCGAGTGTCCAATGAGAGTGACGAAATCACCTTTGCCTACGGTCAGCTCGATGTCGCGCAGGGCCGGGAAATCGCCCTTGGCTGTTTTGAAGGTTTGCGCCACGCCCTGAATTTGCAAATACTTGCTGGTCAATGATGCGTTCATGACTGCACCTCCTCAAAGGTGAATGCGGTGGCGAGTTTGATGAGGGCGTACTCCAACACCAAGCCCACGATGCCAATCACGAAGATGGCGATGATGATGTTTTTCACATTCAGGTTGTTCCACTCATCCCACACCCAAAAGCCAATGCCCACGCCACCGGTCAGCATCTCCGCGGCGACGATGACCAACCACGCTGTGCCCACTGCCAAGCGCACGCCCGTCAACATATAGGGCAGCACCGCAGGGAACAAAATCTTGGTGACGATCTTCCACTCAGAGAGGTTGAGCACACGGGCCACGTTCATGTAGTCTTGCGGTACACGTTGCACGCCCACCGCCGTGTTGATGACCATGGGCCAAATGGAGCAAATGAAGATGGTCCAAATGGCCGCAGGGTTGGCGCCTTTAAACACCAACAAACCAATGGGCAACCAAGCCAGTGGCGAGACAGGGCGCAACAAACTGATGAGTGGGTTGAACATGCGCGCCAAGAACTCAAAGCGGCCGATCAAGAAACCCAAAGGAATGCCCACCAATGCAGCCAAGCCAAAGCCCAGTGCCACACGTTTGAGAGAACTCCAAATGTTCCAGCCCACACCTTGGTCGTTGGGGCCGTTGCTGTAGAACGGGTTGCTGAACACATCTACGGCTTGCCAGAAAGTGTCGGTGGGGTTGGGGAAGTTGTTGGTGCTGGTGACGGACACCAGCGACCAAATGCCCACCAGCAGTGCCAAGCCCATGAATGGCGGCACTACGCGTGACAGCAGGTGTTTCAAATACATGAGATGTGTCCTTGTTCGAGAAGCGCGTTCGTCGTTGCTTTAAGCGTGAACTTTGAAGCTGTCGGCGTATTTCTTTGGATCTTTGCCGTCCCACACCACGCCGTCCATGAATTTGCTGCTGCGCATGTCGCTCTTGGGCACAGGTGTTTTGCTGGCGGCGGCTGCTTGTTTGAAGATGTCGATCTGGTTGATCTCTTTGGCCACTTTCAAATAATCAGGATGGTCTTTGAGCAAGCCCCAACGCTTGTGCTGTGTGAGGAACCACATGCCGTCTGAGAGGTAAGGGAAGTTGGCCGTGCCGTCGTTGAAGAACTTCATGTGGTTGGGGTCATCCCAGGTTTTGCCCAAACCGTTCTGGTAGCGGCCCAAGATGCGTTGGTTGATTACGTCCACGCTGGTGTTTACATAGGCTTTGTCGGCGATGGTTTCGGCCATCTTCATTTTGTTTTGTAAGCCCGCGTCAATCCACTTGCTAGCCTCCAATATGGCGGCGGTCACAGCGCGTGCTGTGTTGGGGTATTTCTTAACAAAGTCGCCGGTGGTGCCCAGCACTTTCTCGGGGTGGTCACGCCAGATGTCTTGTGTGGTGGATGCGGTGATACCAATGCCGTCGGCAATGGCGCGGTGTCCCCAAGGCTCGCCCACGCAGTAGCCGTCCATGTTGCCGACCCGCATGTTGGCCACCATTTGAGGTGGCGGCACGGTAATAACCTTGGCGTCTTTGAGTGGGTTGATACCCACGCTGGCTAACCAGTAATACAGCCACATCGCGTGCGTGCCGGTGGGGAAGGTTTGCGCGAAGGTGTATTCGCGTTTGTCGGTAGCCATTAGCTTGGCGAGGCTGGCGGCATCCACGGCACCTTTGTCGGCAAGCTTTTTCGACAGCGTGATGGCTTGGCCGTTTTGGTTCAAGCTCATCAACACCGCCATGTCTTCCTTAGGACCGGCAGTGCCCATGTGCACGCCATAAATCAGGCCATACAAGGCGTGGGCAAAGTCGAGTTCACCGTTGACCAACTTGTCACGCACACCAGCCCAGCTGGACTCTTTCGTGGGGATGATTTTGACACCGTACTTTTTGTCGATGCCCAACACCGACGCCATCACCACGCTTGCGCAATCGGTGAGGGGGATGAAGCCAATCTTGACTTCTTCTTTTTCTGGCTTGTCCGAGCCTTGGGCGTACACCGCGGCACGCAAGGCGGGAGCGATGGTGAGTGCGCCTGCAGTGGCGGCTTGCAAAATGTTGCGGCGGCTCATGGGGGTCTCCAAAAGTTTCGTCATGACATCACTCCTATGTAAAAAAATTGGGGCAGAAACGACAAAGGCGCCCTCACCAAATGCACATGGAGTGCATGGGTGGGGACGCCTTTGTCCTTGAACCGTCATTGGTTCTTAGCTTAGGTAATGCAATAGCTGTGCCAGCGGTTCAGGGTTCTCCCGAGTGAAAAAACGCCCCAGTAAAGAGCGTTTGCATGAAAGTGCACCAACTCGGCGCACCAAACTAGGACAAGAGGTCTGCCATGTCGAGCGTGCGTTGCGCTACGTCGCCCAACTTCAAACCTTTGTCCATCGCCACTTTGCGCAGTTTGGTGAACGCGTCTTTCTCGCTCAGACCTTGGCGCTCCATCAAAAGGGCTTTGGCGCGATCCACCAGCGTGCGTTCTTGCAAGGCGTGGCGTGCATCGTCGCGTTCATCGCGCAGGCGCTCTTCATATTCGAAGCGTGCCATAGCGACATCCAAGATAGGACGAATGCGTGTGCTGGAGAGGCCATCGACGATGTAGGCCGACACGCCCACGGCAACTGCGTCACGCACATGGGTGGTGTCGTTGTCGTCGGTGAACAGCACGATGGGGCGCCGCGCATCACGGGTGGCGAATACCACGTGCTCCAAGGCATCGCGCGCTTCGGACTCGGCGTCCACGATGATCAAGTCGGGTTGTAGCTGGTGGATACGATCAGCCAAAAACACATCGGCGGGTAGGGACGCAATCAGATTGAAGCCACTTTCCAGCAAGCCAATGCGCAGTGCTCTAGAACGTTCTGCTTGAGAAATCGCATGCTCATCGTTTGGGTCCTGCACATCCAAGTCAGGCACGACCACCACAATTTTTAAAGCAGTCGAATTTTTTGTTTTGTGTGTCTTGTGTTTCATTTGCAAAATTGCTGGACGCAATCTCTACATGCAAATATCAAGCCATCCTTATAGTGCGTTTCGCTTTCACTGATTAAGTAGTGAAAAAATAAAAACGCTTTGAGCTTTCAAGGTGGAAGTAGCTCATCACAGACTCAAGAAAGCCCACTCAAAAGCTGGCTGATACAAGGCCTAATTGGGCAGTTAAGGTGGTCTTTTAAATTTGCCTATGCAGAAATTAGGCACCCTTGACCCCTTGATTGGCATCCCCCAAACCCTAGACACTTTTCATAGTGCAGTCTGACGCTTCAGCCCGAACTGATGTGGCTTAGTTGATCGAGCTGTTTGTGGTGACTTGCTTGACTAAAAATTGCATTTGACGTGCAATACACGTGTAATAACATCAAGTCAAAAGTCACTCCCTGGCTCGTTGGAAGACAGAATACTGTCCAGAAAAGAAAAAAGCACTGAATAAATCAGTGCTTTTTAGAGTGGCTCCTCGACCTGGGCTCGAACCAGGGACCTACGGATTAACAGTCCGTGGATTCAAACCCAGGCTTGAATGACATAATCAAATGCGCCTTGTGCGTTGGTTAAATCTACACGC
>CAITHK010000298.1 GCA_903892175.1 uncultured Burkholderiales bacterium
GCCACTAAGGTGGCAGCTTCTCGCGTTGGACTCAACATCAACACCAGCATGTGGGGGTTGTTGGCGATGAGAACCTCCAAGGCCGCAATGTCTTGGGTTTGTTGTTCAACCGTGCTGTCGATGATCAACACATCGGAGTTCAACCCTTCGAGCATGGCAGACAACGGGTTGTCGCTTTTGCGTTGCATGGCCTGAGCCAACTCATACCCTTCTGCTTCGACGACGGTTCGCAGCATTTCGAGTTGGGCGCTAGACCATGAAATTAAATAGGCGTGCATGGACGTGACTTTCATCCTCTGGGGCTCAGGGTGCTGTACCTGACCCACTGCCAACGCCAATGTTGAACACATTGGGGGGCGGCGGAATCACATCAAAAGACTTTTGGTAGCGGTCAATGGCCGACTTGGCAGATTGCCCATCGCTGGTGGCGGTGATCTGGGTGGGGGTGGGCTGTTGAGGGTTTGCGGTTTGTATTTGCACCACATCGCGGACCGATGCGCCAAAGTGTTGGTCAATGGCCGAGGGGTAATGGCTACACGCCGACAGGGCAAGCCAAGCACTGAAGCAAAACACGGAATTCGCGCGCATGGAGAAGTCTTTCATGGTTGTTGGACCTTCAGTGGGGCCTCGCCTTCCATCATTCCCTTCAAATGCAGCTCAGTGCGCGAGGGCTCAATGAAGCGATGGGTCGGCAAAGGCAAGGTGCTGGCACTTGACTTGGCCAAATGGGGGGTCACCACAAAGACCAACTCGGTTCGTTCGGCCTGAAATGCACTGCTGCGAAACAAGACGCCCAACACGGGTATTTCTCCGAGGATGGGGAAAGCCTTGACGGCTTCTGTGACATTGTTTTTGATCAAACCACCGATGGCAAAGCTCTCGCCATCGCGCAGCTGAACGGTGGTGGACGCACGGCGTGTGGTGATGGAGGGCAGCACACTGACTTGCCCGGTGGCGGTGGTCACGCTGGTGCCCACTTGGGACAACTCGGACACTTCGGGTGTGACGCGCAAATTGATCAGGCCGTCTTCCAGCACGGTGGGTGTGAATTTGAGACCGACCCCAAACTCGCGTTCTTCCAGCACAATCGTGGTGCCGCCTGAGGCACCTGCTTGGGGCACCGGGATGAAAATCTTTCCACCCGCCAGAAACGATCCTTCTTGCCCACTGATGGCAGTGATGGTGGGCTCAGCCAGAATTTTGACCAGCCCTTTTTTGATTTCAGCGTCGAGCTTGATCGATGTGTTGCCATTGCTGGCAGATGCTGTCCCGGCGCCGTTGCCGAGCATTGAGGACAACAAGCTGTAAGTGGCTGAGCCATTGGTCCGCAGGCCGTTCACGCCAAAACCCAATTCATCCAGCAATGTTTTCGACACCTCAGCCACCTTGACCTCCAGCATCACTTGCTGCGAGCCTTCGAGGTGCAACAGATTGATGACCTTCTTGCCACTGTTGAACACTTCAGCCAGTGACATCAAGCGCTGCAACCTGACCGGGTCGCTGACGGTGCCACTCATCACCAAGGTGTCGCCTAAGGCATGCACCAGCACCTTTTTTTCTGAAGGCACCAACTCCTGCATGCTGGCGCGCAAGGCCTGCACGTCCACACCGACCGACACATCCATCATCGAGGTGGGGCCCCCCTTGGTCCAAACCATCACATTGGTCGCACCTACTTTTTTACCCAGCACATAGACTTCGCGCGGATTGATGAGGATCACATCGGCCACTTCAGGGTTGCCCACCGACAGACGCACAGCATTGGCAGTCAGAGTCACCACCGCCGACTTGCCGGAAGACAGCTGCATCTGCGGCATGGTTTCTACCGCCCAGGTGGTGCTGTTGAGTGACAGGCCGCACACCAAGCAGCCAAATGCCATGCTTTTAAGAGAGAGGGCTTGCATGTTCATTCCAAAGTTTTGACAGAGCCGCGAATGATTTCTGGCTGATTGACAGTGCGTGTCACGCTCACATGCGGCACAGCGGGCGTGATGGCTGGTGTTGCCACAGGGGTGACAAGCGGTAGGGCCGTGGGTTTGAACAGATCGTCCATGCTGGCCCCTGAGGTGGTCACACGGCTTGTGTCCACTTGGGACCGCAGCACCAAAGAGAGCGATCCCACGCTGCGCGCCAAGTCAATGTGCTCGGCTTGCAAGGGCGTGACTTCGAGGGTCACGGCATTGACCAGGCGCGGTTTGGTTTCGCTGGTCGACGCATCTTGTGCCAGAGCCAGAACCAAGATGCGCTCCAACACAATTTTGGACATGACTTTGCCAGTTTTGTCCGTGGCGTTCACCATCACGTCCACATAGTTCCCAGGCAGTGCAAAACCTGCCACACCCACAATTTCATTCACTTTGACGGTGACGGCTCGGCTGCCTTCGTGCAGCAAGGCAGACAAACCTCCTTTTTCGCCCAGTGGCGCCAATTTGGAAGCCAAAATCGGTTCACCGCGCATGATGGCGGTGTTGATGACGCGTTGCAGCAGTTGCTTGGGGTCTGCCACAGGGTCTTTCAAGGTGCCAGAGGCGGGCCAGTCCATCACCTCCAGCATGCCTTCGCGCAGCTGGGTGCCAAATGGCAGGTCGTGTGAGGCCACCACCACCTGGGTGCTGGCCACATCGGTGCGCTGGGCGATCCAGTGCAGGGCAACAGCGACTGCACCGATGCCCATGGCAATCGACAACACAATGAGAATGAGAGGTCTGATTTTTCGCACACAGTGCCTTTAATTTTTCAAGTACCCGTGAATCAAGGTACCCAATGCAATCGCAACGGCGTAGGGCAAGCGGTGCGGCCCCACCACCATCACCCATTGACGTGGACGGCCTCCACTGGCAATTTGCATGACAAATCCAATCAAAGCTTGGTGCACTTGCTGCCACATCCGACCCAGTTGCCGATGGCGTATGGCCATCAGCAATGCCAAGACGCCACCGGCTAAACCCGTCAACAAGGCCACCGCCAACACATCGGGATAGCCCACGAATGAACCCACAGCGGCCAACAGCTTGACATCTCCCGCCCCTAAGATGCGCAGCACATAAAGCGGCAGAAAAATTGCCAATCCAATGGCGCATCCGTAAAGCGAGGACAACCATCCCACGCCACCCGGAAGCACCGAGGTCATCAGACCCAAGGCCAAGCCTGCCAACACCAACACGTTAGGAATTCGGTGTGTCTTGACGTCCCACCAAATGGCCGTCAAGAGCACGCCAGCGCAAGCGCTAGACCACATGCGAAGAGGTGTGATGCATCACGTTGTCGGACAAGTGGGGCCCCGGGTTTTCGCCAGGCAGTCAGCCACCATTTGAAAGATGGTTTTCAAGTTGGTGCCGATGGTGGTGACCGCAACGATGATGACCACCGCAATCAAACCTGCCAACAAGCCGTACTCAATAGCCGTAGCACCTTGTTCGTTGGATAAAAATTGACGGACACCTTGGGTGAGCTTGTTCATAGAGACCTTTCAAAGTTTCGTGCGAGGGTGCACTTTGGATGGGTTGAATTTAGTGAGTTCTTCCGTGATCCGCTTATCCAAACGTCCGTCACCTGTTCGTGTCGTCGCGCCCATGACACACAATTTTTCTATGTGGTCTGTCGCACAGAAAGATTCACGCCAATCTGTCACATTGACGGATAAAGGGGTTGATATGGTCGATTTTTTCGCAGTGGCAGAAGGCCACTACGGGCGTCTTGAAGTGGTGGAGCACCAGCATGACTTGGTGGTGCATGCACACCCTTACACCCACTTTTCATTTTGGTTGGGGGGCGGTCTGGCC
>CAITHK010000299.1 GCA_903892175.1 uncultured Burkholderiales bacterium
AGATCATTGCTTTTCTCGTCATTTTAGGGGCGTAGCTTAGTGGTAATGTAGCGGTTTCCAAAACCGTCGATGGGGGTTCGATTCCCTCCGCCCCTGCCACTCAGTGTTGAAAAGCAGGTGGCTGCCAAGCCCGCCACTCCGGCGGGCTTCTGTGTCTTGCCTGCCCTGTCTTTTGTCGCTATAAATTCTTCATCCATGTCCGCTGCAAATATTGAAACTGTCTCGACCGCCGCTGACAAAGCCAAGTTGGCGTTGGTGGCCGCCTTGGTTGTGGCTGCTGTGGCTGGCTTTTACGTCTTGGCGCCCAAGGGTGTGATCGTTCAGTGGCTGGCATTGCTGGCGGGCCTGGTGGCTGCAGTGGTCACGTTCGCTATGTCGTTGCCTGGTCGCCAGTTGGTGGCTTTTGGCGGGGACGCATGGCGTGAAGTCAAGAAAGTGGTGTGGCCCACCCGCAAGGAGTCGACGCAAATGACGCTGTATGTGTTTGCGTTTGTGGTGATCATGGCCTTGTTTCTTTGGCTCACCGACAAGACCCTCGAATGGGTGTTTTACGACCTGATTCTGGGCTGGAAAAAATAATGACCGATCTCATCGAAACCTCGGCAGAGGCTACGCCTGCTGCGCCCGTCAATCCCGACTTGCGTTGGTATGTGGTGCATGCTTATTCGGGCATGGAAAAGGCCGTAGAGCGCAACATCCGCGAGAGCATTGCGCGCGCTGGCATGGACAGCAAGTTCGGCCGTATCTTGGTCCCTACCGAAGAAGTGGTGGAGATGAAGAACGGTCAGCGCCGCACGGCCGAGCGCAAGTTCTTCCCGGGCTATGTGTTTGTAGAAATGGTGATGGATGACGAGTCATGGCACTTGGTCAAGCACACCAACAAGGTGACGGGTTTTGTGGGTGGTGCTAAAAACCGTCCGGCGCCCATCTCTGAGGCGGAAGTTCAGAAAATTGTGAGCCAGATGCAAGATGGTGTGGATAAGCCACGTCACAAGGTCGAATTCATGGTGGGTGAATTGGTGCGTGTCAAAGACGGCCCATTCACTGACTTCAACGGCTCGGTCGAAGAAGTCAACTACGAGAAAAACAAAGTGCGTGTGTCTGTGACCATCTTTGGTCGTGCCACGCCTGTGGAATTGGAATTTGGTCAGGTTGAAAAAACCTGATTGGATTTTTGAGGTTTTGCTTGGTGCTTCCCGACTCGGTGCCAAGTTGTTGAAGTGAGTCGTTAACCCCGGGGAGCTCAGGGTCTCAAAGGCCTCAGGCGCATGTACCCGCAAGGAGAAAAGCATGGCGAAAAAAATCGTCGGCTTCATCAAGCTGCAAGTGCCAGCTGGTAAAGCCAATCCATCGCCGCCGATTGGTCCCGCATTGGGCCAGCGCGGTTTGAACATCATGGAATTCTGCAAGGCGTTCAACGCCCAGACCCAAGGCGTTGAGCCAGGTCTGCCATTGCCAGTGGTGATCACTGCGTTTGCAGACAAATCCTTCACCTTCATCATCAAGACGCCTCCAGCGACCACCTTGATCAAGAAGGCCATCAAGCTCGACAAAGGTTCGGCCAAGCCGCACGTCGACAAAGTGGGCAAGATCACCCGCGCTCAGCTTGAAGACATTGCCAAAGCCAAGATGAGCGACTTGACCGCCGCTGATCTGGACGCAGCGGTACGCATCATCGCGGGTTCTGCCCGTTCGATGGGTGTGACTGTGGAGGGCGTGTAAATGTCTAAATTGACCAAAAAGCAAAAAGCCTTTGTTGGCAAAGTCGACAGCAACAAGCTGTACCCCTTGAGCGCTGCCATTGGCCTTGTCAAAGAGTGCGCGACAGCCAAGTTCGATGAGTCAATCGACGTTGCTGTTCAGCTCGGCATTGACGCCAAGAAGTCTGACCAAGTGGTGCGTGGCGCTGTTGTGTTGCCCAACGGCACGGGCAAAACTGCTCGCGTCGCTGTGTTTGCACAAGGTGCCAAGGCCGAAGAAGCCAAGGCCGCTGGTGCTGACATTGTCGGCATGGATGACTTGGCTGCCATGGTCAAAGCAGGCGATATGCCCTTTGACGTGGTGATTGCTGCCCCTGACGCCATGCGCGTGGTGGGTACCTTGGGTCAGATTTTGGGCCCACGTGGCTTGATGCCTAACCCCAAAGTTGGCACGGTGACGCCTGACGTTGCAACGGCTGTGAAAAACGCCAAAGCAGGTCAAGTGCAGTTCCGTGTGGACAAGGCCGGTATCGTGCACGCCACCATCGGACGCCGTTCATTCGACACCGACAAGCTGCAAGGTAACTTGGCTGCTTTGGTGGAGGCTTTGAACAAATCCAAGCCTGCTTCCAGCAAGGGCATTTATCTGCGCAAGCTCGCCGTGTCGTCCACCATGGGCATCGGTGTTCGCGTAGACACGCAATCTTTGAACGCCTAAACAGCGTTCAAAAATCTGAGCCATGCGCAAGCGTGGCTCGGGGTGGTGGGCTGTTGCGGTGCTACGGTGCTGCAGCAGGCCATCCAAGACCGTTGGTGTGTGACTCGATCGCACTTAATTGAAAAGCCAACGCAGATGGCGATCCCGCTGAAACGGATTTTTCCTGACAGTTAGGTCGCTGCAAAAGTGGCGTGTCAAAGGGCAAAAGCCTGATGACACATTTAAAGGAGTAGACCTTGAGTCTGAATCGCAGTGAGAAAGA
>CAITHK010000300.1 GCA_903892175.1 uncultured Burkholderiales bacterium
CAAACACGATTGGCAAATCGTGGTGGACTTGGCCACACGGTTGGCACAAGAGCCAGGCGTGGCCCTAAACAAAGACGGCCTGCACATGGCCTACACCTCACCCGAAGAAATTTGGGTGGAGCACCGCGAATCCACCCGCGGTCGCGACCTTGACATCACCGGGCTGAGCTACGCGCATTTAGACCAAAGCCCTGAGCAATGGCCTATGCGCGAAGGTGCCACCCAAGGCCAAGCGCGTTTGTATGAAGACGGCCTATTCGCCACCGCCAATGGCCGTGCCAAATTTGCGGCCCTGCCCTATGTGCCAACCGCAGAAGTGCGTGAATCGCGCTTTCCGTTTTCGCTCAACACGGGCCGCTTGCGCGACCAGTGGCATGGCATGACCCGCACAGGCTTGGTCGGCAAACTGTTTGGCCACGTGCCCGAGCCAATGGTGCAACTGCACCCAGACGACATGGCGCGGCTTGGCTTTGACGAGGGCACTTTGGTACACGTCACCAGCAAACGTGGCTCCATCGTATTGCCGGCCCAAGCCAGTGCCGACCTCGGTGCGAACCAAGCGTTCATTGCCATGCATTGGGGCGCAGCGTTTTTGAGTGGGCGTGACCACCAAAACAAACCGCTCGCAGGCGTCAACGCCATCACCACCTCGGCGTATTGCCCAACATCGAAGCAGCCTGAGCTCAAGCATGCGGCTGTCAAAGTGCTCAAAGCCGAATTGCCTTGGACTTTGCTCGCAGTGGCATGGCTGCCCGAGCACAAATCGCCAACCATTTTGCAAAATCTGCGTGCGCGCATGGTGCAGTTTGAATTCGCCAGCTGTGTGCCGTTCAGCGATACACCTACTGAGGGCCCAGCACGTCAAGGTGTGTTGATGCGTGCGGCCTGCAGCGAAGCGCCTGACATGGCGCTGCTGCATGACATCGAACAACTCTTAGGGCTCAACGGAACAGACAGCCTGCGCTACGTCGATGCAAAACGCCGCCAACTGCGAAGCATGCGTTTGCAACACAGCGAAGCCACCCAAGCCAAAGACACACAACTCAGTGCCTTTCTCATTGCGGGCGATACCTCAGCGGAAACCTGGCTCAAAGCCTTGCTGCAAACCCAAGCGTCCACCCAAGTCTACGGTCGCCGCTTATTGATGACTGGCAGCAAACCACCGGTGGCCTTGGTCGATGCAGGCACCACCGTGTGCAGCTGTGTGGGGGTGAAAAATGTGGCCATTCACAACCACCTCAAGATTTACAAAGGCGACAGCACTCAACGCTTGGCCTCCTTGCAAGGCACGCTCAAGTGCGGCACCCAATGCGGCTCGTGCGTCCCTGAGCTGCGCCGCATGATTCAACTCACCGAGAGCACGACATGAAACAACAGCAGATACATCAGCAGCCTCGCGTCACCCTGGTGGGCGCAGGTCCAGGCGACCCTGAATTGCTCACCCTCAAAGCGGTCAAAGCCATTGCTGCCGCCACCGTGCTGCTGGTTGATGATTTGGTGAGTGACTCCATCGTGGCTTATGCCTCGCCCTCAACGCGCATCATCTATGTGGGCAAGCGGGGTGGATGCAAATCCACACCACAGACATTCATTGAAAAGCTCATGCTGCAAGAGGCTTTGGCTGGTGAAAACGTGGTGCGCCTCAAAGGCGGCGACCCCTTCATCTTTGGGCGTGGTGGTGAAGAAGTAGAACACCTGCAACAGCAAGGCGTGAGCGTCACCGTCATCAACGGCATTACAGCAGGCCTGGCTGGTGTCACCTCACTGGGTGTGCCATTGACGCACCGCGCCCATGCACATGGCGTGCTGTTCATCACGGGTCATGCCAAACAAGGTGCAACGGACGCTGTGGACTGGGCGGCGTTGTCGCACACCGCCGCACAAGCCAAGCTCACCTTGGTGATTTACATGGGTATGAGTGGTGTCGCTGAGCTGCAAGTCTCTTTGCTACATGGGCTTAGCGCACACACGCCAGTGGCCGTGATTCAACACGTGAGCCTGCCAACACAACGCCATGTGGTGTGCACGCTCAACGAGCTGCACAACACGGTGGTGCGCGACCAAATGGCCAGCCCTTCTGTCATCGTAGTGGGTGATGTGTTGCAAGGCTTGCTGCACCTCGAACAATCCAATCAGCGCTTCGTCGCTACGGCCTAAATCTTTTAAACTAACTCAGGAGCCATCATGAACCGTTTCGACGTGACCGAAAAAATCATCAGCACCAAAGTGTCAAAAGGTATCAAGTGGGAAGACGTGGCAAAAAAAGTGGGACTCTCCAAAGAATGGACCACGGCCGCTTGCTTGGGCCAAATGACCTTAGATGCCAAACAAGCCAAAGTGGTTGGCAAGATTTTTGGCCTCGATGCCGAAGAGCAAAAGTGGCTGCAAGTCGTGCCCTACAAAGGCTCCTTGCCCACAGCTGTGCCCACGGACCCATTGATTTACCGCTGGTACGAAATCGTCAGCGTGTACGGCACCACCATCAAAGAACTCATTCACGAAGAGTTTGGCGACGGCATCATGAGCGCGATTGATTTCTCGATGGACATCGTGCGTCAACCCGACCCCAAAGGTGACCGCGTCAATGTGGTGCTGTCAGGCAAATTCTTGCCCTATAAACAATACTGAGCGTGAGCAACGACGCAGCAAAGGCTCTGTTAGCGCAAATGTGCGCGAGATCACATATTGCGCCCAAACGACTGGTGGCACCGGGGCCAACGGCTGAAGAGTTGGATCTAATTTTCACTGCCGCAGCGCAAGCCCCCGATCATGGAAACATCCAACCATGGCGTTTTATTCTTGTACCCCAAGAAAAACGAGCAGCACTAGGCCAGGCATTCACGCACGCGTTACAAGAACGCGACGCAAATGCTAGCGAAACCGAACTAAATATTGCATATGAAAAAGCATTTCGTGCACCGTGTTTAATTTTGGCAGTTGTTAACCAAGGCCCTACAGAACCTGAAATACCTTATCACGAGCGCCAAATTGCATTGGGTTGTGCGATTCAAAACATGCTTTTGATGGCACATACACTCTCTATCGGCAGTGGCATCACGAGTGGCCAAGCTATGAATTCCCGTTTCGTTCGTGAAGTCTTCAGGCTAACGCCAAATGAAGAAGCAATGTGCTGTCTAACATTTGGCCAAGTAATAACGTATAAAAGCAAACGAAAAAGGTCCAATGTTTCTGAGATAGTCTCAAGCATGGAATGAATAAGGGCTGCTGACTCTCGAACTTCCACAGGTTTTAGTTCGCTTGCTATTCGTAACGTGTGACGTTTGGGAAGTAAGATGGCTCACGAACGTAGCAAAAGTGCCCTAAACCTGAGAAAAGTTGCGAAACGCAACTTTTGACCCAATTACACGAAATATTACACGCTTATCAAAAACACCAATAAGTCATTGATTTATATATGATTTTGACGAGCCTGTTTTCCTGTTAAAATACATCTTTGAAAAAATTCAAAATAAATCGATTTCCAGCTTTAAGCAATGGAATCCTGAACCCCAAGCGCGGTTGGCTCATCAATGAACCCAAGCAGCACTGGCGCGAAGAAAATAGTAGGAAAGCAAATTATTTCCATCTAAC
>CAITHK010000301.1 GCA_903892175.1 uncultured Burkholderiales bacterium
CCTGCAAGTAGGTCAACAAGTCGCTCAGCTGCGCAATGGCGCACACCTGCAAGCCCACTTGTTCGCGTACATACTGCACCGCGCTGTAGGACACGTCTTGAATGGAGCCATCGGCTTTTTTCTCGGTGGCCATTTCTTGGCGGTCCAGGGCAATCACCACCGCATGCGGCGTGGCGCCAGCGGCCTTGATCAAAGCAATCGACTCACGCGCCGCCGTGCCCGCGCTCATCACATCGTCCACGATCAACACCCGGCCTTTGAGCGGCGCGCCTACCAGGCTGCCGCCTTCGCCATGGTCTTTGGCTTCTTTGCGGTTGTAGGCAAACGGCACGTTCTTGCCCAAACGCGCCAGCTCAATCGCCACCGCTGCGCCCAGGGGAATGCCTTTGTAGGCGGGGCCAAAAATCATGTCGAATTCGATGCCGCTTTGCACCAAGCGCTTGGCGTAAAAACTGGCCAACTGGCCGAGTTTGGCACCGTCGTCAAACAAACCCGCGTTGAAGAAGTAAGGCGACAAGCGCCCTGCCTTAGTTTTGAACTCCCCAAACTTCAGCACGCCGCAATCCAGCGAGAATTGCACAAACTCTTGCGCCAACGCGTTGTTGGCGGCCGTTCCATCTGTCATGGGAAATTCCTTGTTCAAACTGACCAGCCTCAACCTCAATGGCATCCGTTCCGCCGCCCGCAAAGGCGTTGAAGCTTGGCTCGATAAAGCCAAGCCGGATTGTATTTGCGTGCAAGAAATCAAAGCCCAAGCGGCCGACATCGAGGGTCAGTTCGACACCTTGGCGGGTTTGAAGGGCCACTTTCAATACGCCGAGAAAAAAGGCTACTCGGGCGTGGGCGTCTACACCCGCCATGAACCCAGCGACGTGGTGGTGGGATTTGACGGTGGCGAGTTCGATGCCGAAGGCCGCTATGTCGAGCTGCGCTTTGACACACCCACCCAAAAGCTGTCCATCATCAGCAGCTACTTTCCCAGCGGCTCATCGGGCCCTGAGCGCCAAGAGGCCAAATACCGCTTTTTGGCTGCGCTTTATCCCCACCTGTGCGTCCTGCAAGCTGAGCGAGAGTTTGTCTTGTGCGGGGACATCAACATTGCCCACCAGCCAGCCGACCTGAAGAACTGGCGTGGCAACCAAAAAAACAGCGGCTTCTTGCCCGAAGAGCGCGCCTGGATGACGCAACTCACCACTGACGCGGGTGTGGTGGACGTGTACCGCCAGCTCCACCCCGACACCACCGACGCTTGCTACACCTGGTGGAGCAACCGAGGCCAGGCCTATGCCAACAACGTGGGTTGGCGTTTGGACTACCACTTGGCCACACCGGCACTTGCCGCCAAAGCCCGACGCGCAGAAATTTACAAAGAAGAAAAGTTCTCTGACCACGCCCCCATCACCCTGCACTACGAAAGCATGCTGTGAGCGCTCGCTCAACCTTCGTGGCCTCCACGGTGGCCATTGTTGGCGCCGGGCCCGCCGGACTGATGGCCGCTGAGGTGCTGAGCGCGGCCGGCTTGAACGTGCACGTGTACGACGCCATGCCCTCGGTGGGCCGCAAGTTTTTGCTGGCAGGACTGGGCGGCTTGAACCTCACCCACGCCGAGCCCTTTGAGCAGTTTGTCACACGCTTCGGCGAGCGCACCGCAGCCTGCACGCCTTGGCTGCAAACCTTTGGCCCCCAAGCCATGCGCGATTGGGTCCAAGGCTTGGGGCTCGACACCTTTGTGGGCACTTCGCAGCGGGTGTTTCCCACCGACATGAAAGCCGCGCCTTTGCTGCGGGCTTGGTTGCACCGCTTGCGACACCCCACGGTGGGCACCCCGGTGACCTTTCACATGCGGCACCGCTGGAATGGCCAGCTGCAACGCAGCACGTCCGAACCCTTAGCCTCAGCCCCACCCGCGCCACAAGCAGCGCCATTCAGCTTGACCTTCGACGCCCCACATGGCCCGCACACGGCACACGCCGATGTGGTGCTGTTGGCCTTGGGCGGAGGCAGCTGGGCACGCTTAGGGTCTGACGGTGCATGGCAAAGTTGGCTCACCCAACAGCACATCGATGTCGCGCCGCTGCGACCGTCCAACTGCGGGTTTGACGTGCAAATCCACCAACGGCAAGGCTGGAGCGAACACTTTGCCAGCCGCTTTGCGGGCGAAGCTTTCAAATCGGTGCAGCTGACGTTCACCGATGCGTTGGGGAACGTTTTCAAGCGCACGGGCGAATTTGTTGCCACCGCCACAGGCATCGAAGGCAGCTTGGTCTACGCAGCCTCAGCCTTGTTGCGCGATGAAATCGAACGCACAGGACACGCCACCTTTCACCTCAACTTACGCCCCGAATGGACCGCAGAGCGTGTGCTGGCCGAGGTATCGCACCCTCGCGGCACTAAGTCGTTGTCGAGCCATCTCAAGAGCCGCTTGAACCTCAACAATTTGCAGCTCGGGCTGCTGCATGAGGTGCTGAGCAAAGAAGCCATGCACAACCCCACCACACTGGCCCACACCATCCAACACCTGCCGATCTCGGTCCACGCAGCGCGGCCCTTGGACGAAGCCATCAGCAGCGCAGGTGGGGTCCGGCTAGAAGCGCTCACGCCGGAACTGATGGCACGCGCCCAGCCAGGCGTGTTCGTGGCCGGAGAAATGCTCGACTGGGAAGCCCCCACGGGCGGCTACTTGCTCACGGCCTGCTTGGCCAGTGGTCGTGTGGCAGCACTTGGGGTGTTGGCCCACCTGCAGGCGCGCCCGCAGCCAAGCCCACTATGATTCGTGACTTCAGTCACCCGCACACGCTGTCGCCATGTTCCGCACTCTGCTCAAATCCAAAATTCACCGTGTTGCCACCACCCAGTGCGAGCTCCATTACGAAGGCTCCTGCGCCATCGACGAAAACCTGCTGGACGCCGCCAACATTTGTGAGAACGAACAAGTCCACATCTGGAACATCAACAACGGCGAACGCTTCATCACCTACGCCATCAAAGGCGAGCGCGGCTCGGGCATGATTTCGGTCAATGGTTCTGCTGCACGCCGCGCCAGCGTGGGTGACTTGTTGATCATTGCGTCATTCGCGCAAGTGCATGAAGACCAAGTGGCTGGCCATGAACCTCAGCTGGTATTTGTGGATGAGAAAAACCAACAAGTGGGCTTGCGCCACCATGTGCCTACGCAAGCGGCACCTGGGCATGGAACGGATGAGTGTTGAATTAACTTTACTTAGCTACAGAAGCCCACCATCACTCAAGCTACTCAATCTTCTTGAGCGCAAGGGTCTGGAAGCCGTCATCTGAGTGCTAGCCGCTCAGGTCACACCCGCATTTAGCGCCGCATGCTCAACAATGTGTTGGGGCGTTGTCACCCAAATTAAATTTTTGTCGCGGGCCTCGGCAATGTGTTGCAAGGCGCGCCGCAAATGCCTCAAGCGGTAGGGTTGTCCAACAATATAAGGGTGCAGCGCAATGCCCATCACCAGCGGTTGATGCTGTGATTGCTCAAGCATCTCGTCAAACTGGTCGATGATCATTTGCGCAAAATCTTTGCCGTCCATTTGCCTGGCCACGATCATGGGAATGTCGTTGATCTCTTGCGGGTAGGGCACAGACCACAAGGTTTTGCCGCTTCGGGTTTGCATGGGAACGGGTTGGTCATCGTGGCACCAATTCAAGGTGTACGCATAGCCTGTTTCGGCCAGCAGATCCGGCGTTAATTTGCTTTCACTGATCCAAGGTGACAACCAGCCTGACGTGGCGCATCCGCTTTCTTGCTGAATGCGGTTTTTGCACATCGCAAGCAAGCCTGTTTCATCTGCCTCGCTCCACGAACCTTGCCTTTCAGCATTGCTGTGCCCGTGACCGACCAACTCGTCGCCTCGACTCACGCAGGCTTGAATCAGTTCAGGGCAGTGGTCATACAGGGCGGTGTTGATCAATGCGGCCGACGGCAATTGAAGTTGATCAAACAGTTCTAGGCAACGCCACGCGCCTACCCGGTTGCCGTATTCACGCCAGCTGAAATTCAACACATCGGGCTGAGGCGACGCCGGGCCAATCATGGCTCCTGCGCCCTCACCGAATGCAAAGTGCTCCAAGTTCAAGGCCAAGTAAACCGCCAAGCCGGTTTGATTTGGCCAACGGTAGGTCGGCCTGCGGTGGATGGCACTGTAGGGGAACCGGCCGTGATCCGTGAGTTGGCCAAGAAACATGGGGGATGACGACATTCGCTTGTCCTTAGAGGTGGAGGTCTCGATGTGGGAGTGGGTCACGCCGAATTCACGGATGTGGTGCCCGGTGTGGAGACTGTATGCGGTGGATGCATCCAAATGGTTTTTCAGCGCACCACTTAGGCGCGCTCATGACGACGGGTTCGGTACATCAGATGCACAAAGTGAGCGCCATAGCTGTTGCAAATAGTGTTCCAGATGAAGCCTTTGAATTTGGCATGGAAACTGCAAACAACCGAGCTTGCACTTGCTTTCGTTTTTCCAGCGTCTTCCATCTTGGGCCTCAAAGGAGTTTTCATGAAGCGTCGCCAAATTCTTGCCGCAGCGGGTGCAGCTGTACTTTCTTCACCGGCCATTGTGCGAGCTCAAACGGCCAATTGGCCGAGCAAAGCGCCCATCCGATTGATTGCCCAATTTCCCCCTGGCGGTTTGGTCGATACCGTCTCTCGGCTGATGGCGCCTCACTTGTCTCAAGCCCTGGGACAAACCGTCATCGTTGAAAACAAAGCAGGCGCAGGAGGGTTGATTGGCACAGACTACGTCTCCAAGCAAGCCGCCGATGGCTATTGTTTGCTGGTCAGCCATGCGTCGGTGCATATCTACGCCACCGCCACGCGCAACACCATGCCCTTTGACCCCGTGGGTGACTTTTCCCATTTGGCCATGTTGGTTGAAGCCCCCATGGTGATTTTGGTGCGCGCGCAATCGCCCTACAAAACCCTCGCACAGTACCTGGAAGCCGCCAAATCTAAACCAGTGCGATATGGCACCTCAGGCATTGGCTCGGCCAACCATCTATACGGTGAGCTTTTGAAAATAGAAGGTCCAGCGCCAGAGCATGACCATGTGCCTTACCAAGGCAGCGCACCCGCCATGCAAGACTTGCTCAGCGGTCAGATCGACAGCCTGTTTGACCCCATCACAACCAATGTGGCACAGCTCAAAGCCGGCACCTTGCGAGCCCTGGTGGTGTCCACACCCCAACGCTTGCCGGCACTGCCCAACATCCCCACCTTTGCCGAAGCAGGCTTCCCATCGATGACGGGCTCTCAATGGCTTGGCCTGTCTGCACCCAAGAACCTGCCTGCACCTATTGCCCAAAAGCTCTCATCGTTGATGCCAGAAATTTTGGCCAAGCCCGATATCATGGCGCGCTTGGAAGAGCTGCAAACGTTGCCACGCAAGTCACCTGTGGTGGGCGATGAGTTTGTGAAGGTCATTCAGTCACAAATCAACACCTGGACCAAAGTGGCCAAGCGCGCCAAAATTGAGGTCGTCGTTTAACCCAAGCAGCCAACACCGAAGTTGATTTCGACCAACTCACGGCCATCATCGCTACAAGTTGATGGCCAGAGTGACCCCGTGCCAACCGTCACTTCCACGCGATGAATGTGAGCCCTAGCTGAGCCAGCCTTTGCGTCCACATTGCGCGGCTCACCCTTCTACGACTCGGCTAATCGCGCAGATTGAGGCATCGGTTGGGGTATGTCATTTCACATCTGCCGCTCATTCCATCCCTTTTGATCTAGGTTAAGTCCAGCCCACACGCACACGCCTAGCATGCTCTGAAACTCCACAAGAGCGAATATGGACGAACCAAATTCAACCGCGCAGCAATTGGCGCTGATGGCCCAGCAATCTGGGCTCAAGACTTGGACCTTGGCTGGCAAAAAATTGCTGCCCGTGGTTCAAGGTGGTATGGGGATTGGTGTTTCTGCTGGCGGCTTAGCGGGCACAGTTGCAGGTCTGGGAGGAGTAGGCACCATCTCTTGTGTCGATCTGCGCCGTCTTCACCCAGACTTGATGGCTCAAACGCAGCACCTAGACAAAGAGCCTGATGCCGCAGCACACATCAATGCCGCCAATTTGATTGCGCTAGATCGAGAGATTCAAAAAGCCAAAACCCTCGCCAACGGACATGGTTTGGTGGCTGTCAACATCATGAAGGCGTTAAGCTGTTACGAAGCCTACGTGCAACAAGCGATCGACAGCGGTGCCGATGCGGTGGTGGTGGGCGCAGGCTTGCCACTCGACCTGCCAGATCTAGCGGCGCATCACGCCAAGGTGGCGTTGATTCCCATTTTGTCCGACGCGCGTGGCGTGCAATTGGTGGTCAAGAAATGGGAGAAGAAAGGACGCTTGCCTGATGCAATAGTGTTGGAACACCCGCGTTTGGCAGGCGGTCATTTGGGCGCGGCAAAGGTGGCTGACCTGCAAGATGAGCGATTTAATTTTGAAATAGCAGTGCCGCAAATTTTGAGCTTCTTTCAGGCCATGGGCATCGAAGGAAAAATACCTTTGATTGCAGCTGGCGGCATCCATTGCAGAGAAGACATTCAGCACTTGCAATCCCTTGGCGTGTCAGCCGTGCAACTGGGTACCGCATTTGCTGTGACACAAGAGTGCGATGCGGCCTTGGCATTCAAACAGGTACTGGCCAACGCCAAACCATCTGACTTGGTGGAGTTCGTGAGTGTGGCCGGATTACCCGCTCGTGCAGTTCGCACACCTTGGCTGGACAAGTATTTGCGCATTGAAGAAAAGCTCAAACTGGTCGCGCATGTCAAAAAGAAATGCCATATGTCCTTTGACTGTTTGTCTCATTGTGGTTTGCGCGACGGCAATGCGAGTGTCGGCCAATTCTGTATCGACAAACAGTTGGGTCACGCATTGAACGGTGACCTGGACAAAGGCTTGTACTTCCGTGGTGCGGGAATATTGCCGTTTGATGCAGAGATTCTTCCAGTCAAAGCTTTGATGGACTGGTTACTCGGTGATTTGCGACCTGCTGCCTGAAGTACACCGAGGCCAGGCTTGATGGAAATACGTGCCCGATGGCCCAAGCAGCTGGCGCGTGCGTGGGATGCTGCGACAAGCGTTGAACTCGGTCAAACCGTGACATCCACCCGCGGTCTTGTTGGGGCATCCACCGGCACACGATGGGGCTCAAAGCGGGTGTACATGAGTTGGCAGACCACCTCATTGGTATAAAAATCTTTGACCTTGACCGTCGCGCCCACGCTGCGCTGTTCAGTTTTGTACTCAACGCCTAAGCGCAAAGCATCAGGCATGGGCAGGGGCATGGACGTGGCAGGTCGTATCGCGGTCATGATGGGGTGGAACAAGTGAAGATATTTGACTGTCACACCACGGCGCATGAGTTTCAAGCGCTTGTGAGATTCATGACTCAAATGTCATTCACAACGTCCATCTGAACGAAAAGCATGGATGACAAATTTGACATCGTGGCTTCAGATGTCGTTTTTGTCACTCACCAAGGAATAGGAATACGGTAGCTCGACCGCTGGCACCTGTCAGTCGAGCAGGCCTTTTTTGCGCAGCCGCTCCACCCGCGCTTTTTCTTGCGCAAACGTGTTCACCACATAGCTGCGGTAGTCGTCTTGGTTGCGGTAATACATCAACTGGTTGAGCTGCTGCATCGCACGCTGACTGCCCGGTGACTCCAGCCCACGCTTGAAGGCATCGTGCAAAATTTTCAGGCGCGCAGCCTCTGTGCCCGCTGGCGCACCGATGCCATAGGGTGAACTCAACCAGACCTCAACGCCACCTTCTTTGAGGGTTGGAACGCCTGGGTAACGCTTGACGCGGTTCTCGGTGAGCATCACCAAGTAGCGCAACTTTGCATCGTCGATGTAGGCGCTGGTGATGCCCGACAAGGGCGCGGCATCCAAGTGTCCGCCCAGCAAGGCATTCACAATTTCGGAGTCGCCCTTGTACGGAATCATGTTGAGTTGAATCCCGCTCGCGTCTGCCGCTTCTTCCATCACGATGCGTGGCGCACCGATGACGCCGTTCACCCCCACGTTGATCTTGCCCGGCCTTTGGGTGGCATCGTTGACAAAGTCTTGCCACGTCTTCCACGGGGCATCGGCGCGCACGGCCACGCCTTGGGTGTAGTCCGACATCAACAAAATGTAGGCAAAGTCCTTGAGCGGGTCGTATTTCACTTTGGCCATGTGTGGCTCGCGGTACAGCGTCGAGGTCAGCAAGGCCAAGGTGTAGCCATCGGCAGGTGCACGCAACAAAGCCATGGCACCATTGGTGCCACTCGCGCCTGGTCGGTTTTCCACCACCACGCTTTGACCCAACACCCGGGCGGCCTCCTCGGCCACGGCACGCGTGTGAATGTCGGCAGGCCCGCCTGCTGCAAAGGGCACGATCAAGTTGATCGAACGCGAGGGAAATACCTGCGCATGGGCGGCACATAAACCTTGTACGGCCATCAGCACACAGACACATCGCAGTGTCAGCAGTTTGAGATATTGCATGGTATGACCTTGAAACATGAGGTGCGTGTGCAGGCTCACGCCAGCGCCAACTCTGAGTCAAACTTGGGCATGACTTCTTGTTCAAACAAGGTGAGCGAACGCAACGACTCTTGGTAGGTCAAGTCACCAAACGCAAAGCGGGTCAACACATAGTTCACACCTGCAATGTCGATCTCGTGCTGCAACTTAGCGGCCACTTGATCCGGCGTTCCCACTAACACAATGCCTGCTTTTTCTGCTGCCGAAAAATCTTCAGGAATGGGGTAGCTCTTCATCGGATTGCTGTTTGCGCGCCAAAGATGCTGCAAGCTGCTGTACCAACGGTTGAACCCACGCTCACCCGCCTGATATGCCTCTTGGTGCGTCTCGGCGATGACGATGTGGCGACCCAGCCCCATGAAAGGCATGGTCTTGTTTTGACCGTCAAACTTGGCGTGCCACACCTCGCGGTAGCGGTCAGTGATCGCTTTCACGGGCAACGAGGGGCCGTTGCACACGATGTTCACGCCATTGTCTGCCGCCCAAGGCACAGCAGCAGGCGCAGACATTCCGTACCAAATGGGCGGATGCGGCTTTTGCACGCACTCGAGCTCCACCGGCACATCTTTGAAGTTGAAATGCTCCCCTTCGAAGTTGATCACACGCGACGTGAGCCCCATCATCACCACATCGTAGGACTCGATGTAGAGCTTGCCCGAGTTCTTGGCATCCACCCCAAAGTAACCCATTTCGTAGGGCGAGCTGCCCCGCCCGATGCCCAACTCCAAACGGCCACCACTCATCTGGTCAAGCATGCACACCTCTTCGATGATTCGCAGCGGATGCGTCAAGCTCAAGGTGTACACCAAGGGGCCAAAACGCAAACGCTTGGTGCGTTGTGCCACAGCGGCCAAAAAGACACTCGGCGACGAGGCCAGGCCCAAGGGCGTGCCGTGGTGTTCAGCGATGTGGTACGCATGAAAACCCGCGCGGTCATACACCTCCGCCAGCTTGAGGCGGTTTTCAAAATGCTCCGTGATGGGCACGGTGCCACGGTCGAGATGGTCAAAAACGCCAAATTTCATAAGAGCTCTACTTTCAATTGCAATCCAGGTATCAAGCGACGCACAGCCTCAATGGCCCTCGAGCGGGTCCATGCCATCGATCAGCACAAACGCAATGCGGCACATGGCATTCGATCGATTCACCCACGCATGGTTGGTCCCCTGCTGCACCATGATGTCCCCGGCCTTGAGGTGGACCTCCGAGTCGTCCAGCAGCATGTCGATTTCGCCCGACATCACAAACACGTAGTCGATACTTTTGGTGCGGTGCATGAACGCATGGCGCGCGGCTTGCCCCGCTTGGGCATGGTGACTCGCACCCATCATCTTCAAGATGTCGGCCTGGTTGACCGATTCAGCTTCCTTGGTCACCGGTGGAAACTCCACCACACGCAACACCGACCCCATGGGAGGCGGCGGCACACCCATGGTGCGGTCGGCTCGGTCGGCTCTTAAATCCATTCGCGCAGGCGTTTCATCGGTCACCCACACCAGGGTGCTCACAAAGCCTGTGCCTTCGCGGATTTTTTGATTGGGTGCCGGCCCGTCCATTTCAATGATGGCTTTGCCAGAGTCGTCGTGGCCTGTGACGATGCGTCGGATGCTGTGCGGCATAAGTTTTTTTCTTTCTAGGGTCTTGGGCTCAGTCCACCACGGCGCCTGACGCGGCAATCACAGGCGTCCAGCGCTTGTGTTCTTTTTTGACGAACTCTGTGGTGGCTGCTGGCGTCATCGGTTCAGGCGGCTCCATGGCCGCCTTGTTCATCAAGGTCGTGTAGGCCGGGGTGGCTTGAAAGCGTTTGATTTTTTCAGCCAGCAACTCCACCACGGGTGCCGGCAGATTGGGCGGGCCCGCAAAGGCAATCCAACCCGACCAATCGAAACCGGGCACGGTCTCGGCAATCGGCGGCACGCTTGGAATCAAGGCCGTGCGCTTGGCCATGGAGGTGCCCACGGTGAAGAGTTTTTCGGTTTTCAGATGCGGAATGGCCAGCGTGCCATCAATGAACGCCATGTGCACTTTGCCCGACAAGAGGTCCATCATCGAGCTGTTGCTCCCCTTGTAAGGCACGTGCACCACGTCCAGGTGCAGTTCTTTTTTCAGCAACTCCATGAAGATGTGTTGTGGCGAGCCGCTGCCCGACGAGCCGTAGCTGTATTTGCCGGGGTTTTTGCGAATCAGCTCAATCCACTCCTTCATGCTGCGGGCCGGGAAACTCGGTGTCACCACCAAAAAGAAATTGGTCAATCCAAGGCGCGCAATCATCGTCACATCCTTGAGCGGATCAAATCCTGGGTTGCTCATCAGCTGAGGCCCAAGGCTCAGGGTGGTGACGGTTGGAAACAACAGCGTGTAGCCATCCGGCGGCGCCGCCGCCACCATCTTGGCAGCCAGCAGCGTGCTCGCGCCGGCACGGTTGTCCACCACAAAGGGTTGGCTCAGCTCTGCCTGCAACTCATCGGCAATGGCGCGGCCCAGCACATCCACGGTCGAGCCTGCCGTGAAGGGCACCACCAACTTGACAGCTCGGGCAGGGTAATTTTTAGCCTCTTGCGCCAAGCCGTGGCCGAGCCACAAAGCCAAGCAACACAGCAGCGCGGGTTTAACGTTGAAAAATTTCATGCGGCCTTGAATTACGCATAGCATAATTAATTACTTCAGATGAAATAAATCATAAGGGGACGGCGCATGCAAGTCACCCGGGTTTCCACTCAACACTGTCACCGAGGATCGCGATGGGCCAAGAACAACAAGGCGTTGAAGCCGCCGAAACCGTGGGTGCCATCTTGCACGGCATGCTGCAAGTGCAGCGCCCGGCTCGGCTCAAAGAGCTGGAGGCCGCCACGGGCATCCATTCCGCCAAGCTGCACCGGTACTTGGTCAGCATGGCCAAGTCCGGGCTGATTTCCAAACAGCAGTCTGGCAGCCGCTATGACTTGGGGTTGCTGGCCTACCGCTTGGGTCAAACAGCCACACATGGTCAAGAGCTGCTGAGTTTTCTGGAGCCCTATTTTGAAAACTTCGTCGCCACACTCACCAACCCCGACCTCGGACAAGCCGTTGGCATTGGGCAATGGGTGGGCGACGGCCCGACCATCGTGAAATGGTTTGAAAGCAACTCGCCCTTGTCCATCCGCATGAAACCGGGTGTGCACTTGAGCATCACTGCCTCGGCCACCGCCATGCTGTTGGCCGCCTACCTGCCGCGCGACCTGACCGAGCCCCTGGTGCGCGCCGAATTGCTTGAAAGAAACTTGTGCAATGCCAAAGAGATGAAACGTGTTTATGCGACCTATGCCGACATTCGGCAACGGGGAATTGCCAGCTCTTTGGGCTCGCGCCGGGCCGGCCTCAATGCCTTGTCTGTGCCTTTGTTTGAGCAATCCGGCGCGCTCGTGGCCTCCATCACCACGCTGGGCATGTCACCAAGTTTTGATGCGCACTTAGATGGCGCTGCCGCGCAGCTGCTGAAAAAACTAGGGCGTGAACTGTCCTCCAAAATGGGCCACGCCCCAGAGCCTTAGGCGCCACGGGCGCAACCGCCAACCGCCAACCGCCAACCGCAGCTTGTATATTCAACGGCAACAACTTTGCTTGCTTATGCTTCATTACGAAACCGTTCCTGTCACCCCATTTCAGCAAAACTGCTCCATCGTCTGGTGCGATCAAACCATGCAAGCCGCGGTGATCGACCCCGGTGGGGACTTAGAGGTGTTGTTGGCCGCCGTCAAAGCACTGGGGGTCAAGTTGGAACAAATCTGGATCACCCACGCCCACATCGACCATGCGGGAGGCACCGCCGAATTGGCCGAGCGACTCGGGCTGCCCATCGTGGGCCCGCAAGAAGACGACCAGTTTTGGATCGATGGGTTGGCGCAAGCCGCGGCAAACTATGGGTTTCCTCCGTCGCGGGCGTTCACACCCACCCGGTGGTTGCACGACGGCGACACCGTCACGTTGGGCGCACACACCTTGCAGGTGCGCCATTGCCCGGGTCACACCCCAGGGCACGTGGTGTTTTATTCACCCGAGATCAAGCGCGCCTTTGTGGGCGATGTGCTGTTTGCCGGCAGCATTGGGCGCACCGACTTTCCAAGAGGCAACCACCAAGACTTGATCGACAGCATCACCCAACGCCTGTGGCCCATGGGCGATGACACGGTGTTCATCCCCGGGCACGGCCCCGAAAGCACCTTTGGGCGCGAACGGGTGAGCAACCCTTATGTGGGTGGAACCTGATCAACGGGTTTCTTTAGCGCGCTGGTACAGCGGCAAGACCTTGGGCAAGTTAGCCTGGATTTCTTCAATCCGCGAATTGCCAGAGGGGTGGGTGCTGAGCCACTGCGGCGGGGCACCCTTGTTGGCGGCACTCATTTTTTGCCACAGCGTCACGCCAGCGCGCGGGTCATAGCCGGCACGCGCAGCCAACTCCATGCCCACCAAGTCCGCCTCGGTTTCGTCGTCTCGGCTGAACTTGAGATTGATCAGATTGGCGCCTTGCTTGGCCACGAAGTCGGTCACATTGGGGTTGATGCCAAAGAACACCGACGCCACGGTGCCGCCGATCGTGGCCAAGCCATTGGTGGCGGCCGACTTGCCCATGCGCTCACGCGCGTGTTCGCGCAAGGCGTGGGCGATCTCGTGGCCCATCACCATAGCGACTTCGTCGTCGGTCAATTCGAGTTGCTTCAAGATACCGGTGTAAAAAGCAATCTTGCCCCCGGGCATGCAAAAAGCATTGACCTGGTTAGACCCAATCAAATTGACCTCCCATTTCCAGTCGCGCGCGCGCGGGTTCCACTCATAACTGTGCGGAATCAGCTCTTTGGCGATCTGGCGCAAGCGCAGCACTTGCGGATGGTCTGAGGGCCCCAAAGCATTTTTGTCCGCCGCTTGCTTGAGCATTTGGCTGTACTGCTGAAACGCCGACTGCTCGACCTCGCTGGCCGGCACCAGCTTGGCAAAGGCCGATTCTTTGCCGACCTCCACCCCTTCTCGCGCCCACCCAGCCACGCTGGGCAAGCCACAAGCCAACACAAGACAAGCATGAAAAACAAGACGGCGCATAGGCAGGAGAGTGCTTTGTAGGAAAGCCTGAAAATAAGGGTGATGAACGATACAACAAGTCCCTCGGACACCCAGCCTGTCAAACCCGCACACAGTTGGAAGGATGCCTTTCAGGTTTACCTTCAACCTGCGTCGTGGCGCATGCTGTGTCTGGGGTTTTCGGCGGGTTTGCCTTTGTTGCTGGTGCTGGGCACTTTGAGTTTTCGCCTGCGAGAAGCCGGCATTGACCGCAGCACGATTGGTTTTTTGAGCTGGGTGGGCTTGGCTTACGGCTTCAAGTGGGTCTGGTCACCCTTGGTCGATCGGCTGCCCCTACCCTTGCTGAATCGATGGCTGGGACGCCGCCGCAGCTGGTTACTGCTGGCCCAATGTGTGGTGATGGCGGGGCTGGTCGGCATGGCCCTGCTGGATCCGCAACAAGCCTTGGAGCCGGTGGTCTGGTGCGCGCTGGTGGTGGCCTTTGGCTCGGCCACGCAAGACATTGCCCTGGATGCCTATCGCATCGAGTCGGCCGACCCGCAACATCAAGCCGCCTTGGCGGCCTGCTACCAAACCGGCTACCGGTTAGCCATGATCTGGGCCGGCGCGGGCGTGCTGTGGGTGGCGGCACGCGCTGCTGGCACCCACGACAACAGCTACCTGCACACCGCATGGCAAACGGCTTATTTGGTGATGGCCGCCTCCATGAGCTTGGGGCTGGTGACTGTGCTTTTGTCTCCCGAGCCCGCAAAGCGCGAGATGGCGCCTGCACGCAACGCCGCAGAGTGGCTGCGGGGTGCCTTGATCGAGCCCTTTGCCGAATTCATCCGCCGCTACCGCTGGCAAGCCGCGCTCATCCTGGGCCTGATTGCGGTCTACCGCATCAGCGACGTGGTGATGGGCATCATGGCCAACCCGTTTTATGTGGACATGGGGTACACCAAAGACGAGGTGGCCGCCGTCACCAAAGTATTTGGCGTGGTCATGACGCTGCTGGGCGCTTTCATTGGCGGCGTGATGTCGCTTCGCTGGGGGGTCATGCGCATCTTGATGTGGGGCGCCGTGCTCAGCGCATTGACCAACTTGCTGTTTGCCTGGTTGGCCACCCGTGGCCATGACCTGAGCGCATTGGTGTGGGTGATCTCGGCAGACAACTTGGCCAGTGGCATCGCCTCGGCCGCCTTCATTGCCTACCTCTCGGGGCTGACCAACGTCAACTACTCGGCCACGCAATATGCCCTGTTCAGCTCGATGATGCTGCTGGCGCCCAAATGGCTAGCGGGCTTTTCGGGGGTGTATGTCGACGCGCACGGGTATGAAGCGTTTTTCACCAGCACCGCCTTGCTGGGCGCGCCCGTGTTGGTGTTGGTGTGGTTGGCTTCGCGTGTCCTGCCGGTTGACATGACGGCCCCGTCGGTGGGTGACGAACAGGCCCAATGATTTACCCAGTCTTTACAGAGCAGCAAGCCCAGCTTGTCGCGGCACGTCCATGATGGTCGCACGATGAACACACTGCTCATGATCGAAGACGACCACCGCTTGGCACAGATGGTGGTGGCCTACTTGGCGCAATCGGGTTTTGAAGTCCAGCACGCAGCCTCGGGCTTGGCGGGCTTGGACCTGTTGCAACACACCACCCACCCCCCAGAGTTGGTGCTGCTCGACTTGATGTTGCCCGACATCGACGGACTGGAAGTCTGCCGCCGCATCCGCGCTTTGCCTTCGGCGCTGGCGCAAACGCCCGTTTTGATGCTGACCGCCAAAGGCGACCCGATGGACCGCATCGTGGGCTTGGAACTTGGGGCGGACGACTACCTGCCCAAACCTTTTGAGCCGCGAGAGTTGCTGGCACGCATCCGTGCGGTCTTGCGCCGTCATCACCCCAGCAACGCCACCACGCCGACCCAAGAGCTGTTGAAGTTTGGTTCCTTGGTGCTCGACCGGGACGCGCGCAGCGTGAGCCTGCACGGGCAAGCCTGCGAGCTCACCGCTTACCAATTCGACCTGTTGTGGGTCTTGGCTGAACGGGCAGGGCGTGTGCTCTCGCGCGACCAAATCATGGAGGCCGTACGCGGGCGTGAACTCGAAGCCTTTGACCGCTCGATTGACGTGCACATGGGCCGCATCCGCGCAGCCATCGAAGACGATGCCAAAACCCCCAAACGCATCCTGACCGTGCGCGGCGTGGGCTACGTGTTTGCCAAACAACAAGACTGACGCCCACATGGCCCAACACACCTCACCCAGCCGCTCGTTGCACTTGCCCTTGTATGTGCGCATTTGGCTGGCCGTGGTGTTGGCGGTGGCCTTGCTCACGCTGCTGGCCGGTTGGGTAGCCCGCATCACTGCCGACCCACCTTTGCGCGAGGTGGTGGTGCGCAATGCGGCGGGCGAGGTGGTGGGGCAAGGGCAGCGTCCAGTTCACCCGCACGAGGCCATGGGCGCGGAGGGCCAGGCGTCGCCGTCCGTTGCAGACGGCACGCTGGCGCATCCCCACATGCCCACGCCGCCGGGCCACTTTGGCACCGGCCCAGAGTTCATGGTGCGCATGCAAGACGGTGAGCTGATGCACATTCACTTGCCGCGCCCACCTCGTTCGTTTTGGACCCGTCCGCCGTTTGGTTTTTTTTGGACCTTGGGGCTGGTTGGACTGGCGGTGGCCTTGGCCACCTACCCCATCGTGCGACGTTTGACGCGGCGACTCGAACAATTGCAAAAAGGCGTTGAGCAATGGGGCACGGGCAACTTGTCTGCCCGCGTGGCGGTGCACGGCGGTGACGAGGTGGCGTACCTGGCTGAACGCTTCAACCATGCGGCAGAACAAGTGGAACAACTGGTCAGCTCACACAAGTCGTTGCTGGCCAACGCATCGCACGAGTTGCGCTCGCCACTGACGCGCATTCGCATGGGGCTTGAGCTGATGGGCGAGACTCCCTCACCGGCCATGAAAGAAGAAATCTCGCGCAGCGTGGGCGAACTCGACCAATTGATTGACGAAATCTTGTTGGCCAGCCGCCTCGACACCAAAGAGGCCGAGATTGGTTCTTTTGAAAGCGTGGACTTGACGGGCCTGGCCAGCGAAGAATGCGCGCGCGTCAACGCGTCACTGGAGTTGGGCGATCAAACCCAAAGCCTGGTGGTGCCTGGTGTTCCCAAGTTGCTGCGCCGCATGCTGCGCAACCTGTTGGAAAACGCGCGCCGCTATGGCGCAGCAAACATCGAGGTGCAACTCGAACCCAGCGGTGCCCAAGGCGTTGTGTTGCGCGTGTGTGACCGAGGTCCTGGTGTGCCCGCCGCGTTGCGCGAGCGCATCTTCGAGCCTTTTTACCGCTTGCCAGGCGCCAGCGAGCGCGAAGGTGGCGTGGGCCTGGGGCTGTCCTTGGTGCGCTCCATCGTGCAACGCCACGGCGGCCAAGTGCACTGCGAAGACCGTCCGGGCGGCGGCGCCTGCTTTGTGGTGAAGCTGCCCAAGGCTTGAAGTGTCTAAGGCGCGTGGCGCGCCTTAGACCTTGTGATCAAACGTTGATGGCGGAGCCCAAGCCCAGGGCTTGGTTGACGCGGGGCATCACCTCTTGCGCCATCAACTCCATCGAGCGGCGCCCCAAGGCGGGGTCCACCAAGTCCATGCCCGCATACACAATTTCGCCAAAGTCACCAGCGGTCTCGCGCAGCGCCAAGATTTGATCGACCACCTCGTTGACCGTGCCAGTGATCACCAAGTCGCCCATCAAGCGGTCCAAGGTCAACAAGCTGTCGTCCTCGTCGGGTGAGCGCTTGAAAATGACGTGACGGTTCGAGATTTTCATCTTCGTCAACATCTGCTGGTAGTAGTAGCGGTAAGGGCTGTTGGCGTCTTCGTGGCCATAGCGCTTGGCGGTGCTGGCGTCATCGCTGACGAAAATCGTGCGCGCCACGCGCCAATCGGCGGCTTTGGCCTGCTGCCCCACCGAGGTTTTGCCTTCGGCGTAGTTGGCCCAGTGGCTGGGCAACCAATGCGAGAGCAAGAAGTTGGCCGACATGGGGTGAAAGTCGCGCTGGCCCATGGCGATCACGCCCTTGGAGAAAGGCGCCACCACCGTGCCCACCACTTCGGGGTAGGGCTTTTGGAAAGGCTTCATCAACTCGCCGCGACCAATTGCGGGCACTGCCGTTTGACGGGTCGTCACCTTGAAACGGTTGTTCTCAAAGTCGATGTCGTAAGGCGGGTCGCGTTGCCAAATGGCCAAGATCACGTCAATGGCTTCAGCAAACAATTTGTTGCGGTCTTGGTCCAACATGCCCAAGGACTCGGCGTCAGACGCCAACGCACCCGGGCTGATGCCAAAGATGAAACGGCCCTTGGCCAGGTGGTCAAACATGGCCGCTTGCGAGGCGATCAAGGTGGGGTGGGCATGCGACAAGTTGCTGGTGCCCGAACCAAGTTTGATGTTTTGGGTTTCAAAAATCAACGTGGCCAAAAACATCAGGCTATTGGTCACGTTCTCGGCCTTGTCGGTCAAGTGCTCGCCCACAAACGCGTCGTAAAAGCCCAAGCGGTCGGCATAGATGATGGTTTGCCGATCTTCGTGCAGCGTTTCTGTGGTGTCCCGGTGCAAAGGATGCAAGGGCATGGTGAAGTAGCCTAAACGCATGGTGTTTCTCTCTGTGTGTTCAATTGAAAATTTCTGCCGCTCATTCGGGCTGCACGCCCGCGTCTTTGATGACTTGGGCCCAGCGAGAGATCTCGCTGCCGACAAACTTGGTGTACTCAGCGCGTGACAACTTAGACGGCTCTAGGCCCAGTTGGTTCAAGCGCGCCAAAAAGCCTTCGTCTTTCAAGGCGGCGCTCAACCAGCCTTCCATTTTTTTCATCAGCTCAGGCGGTGTGCCTGCGGGTGCGGCCAGCCCCAAGAAGAAACCCAGCTCATAGCCCGGGTAGGTCTCGGCAATCGCAGGCACATTCGGCCAGGCTTTGAAGCGTGTGGGCGCGGTCACGCCCAGTGCCAAGACTTTGCCGTTGTCGATTTGCGCCATTGCAGGCAAGTACTCGATGAACATCACTTGCAGCTGTTTGCCATAAAAGTCTTGCAGCGCAGAGCCAATGGCCTTGTAAGGCACGCCCGTCATGGGTGCGCCGGTTTTGACCCGAAACATCTCTGCCGTCATTTGTGAGGCCGAGTTGTAGTGGCCAAAAAACATCTTGTCTGGGTTGGCTTTGGCGTAACTCACCAAATCGGCCACCGAGTTGATGCCCGAGCCTTTGAGCACCAACGCCACCGACGCAGCGGTGCCAAACATGCCCACATGGTCCAGGTCTTTGAGGGGGTCGTAAGGCACTTTTTTGTACAAGCTCAGGTTGGCCGCCAAGGTGGTGTTGGTGGTCAGCAACATCGTGTACCCATCGGCAGGTGCGTTCTTCACCGCCTCGGTGCCCAAGATGCCGTTGGCCCCGGCTCGGTTGTCGATCACCACCGATTGCTTGGTCTGCGCTTCCAAATATTGAGCAAAGGCCCGCGCCGTGATGTCACCCGATCCGCCAGGCCCAAAGGGCACCACCAAGCGAATGGGTTTGTTGGGATAGTTCTGGGCCTGTGCATTGAAGCCGGTCAGCACCAGCAAGGCGCAGGCGACGCAAAAAAGCCATTGCACGAATGGAATACGCAGGTGTTTCATGGTGTCTCTTGGTTGGGGCTCGGTGAGAGATTTGCCAGTCTTCAGTGTGCGGCGATTTTGACGGTGCCACAGCAACCGCGACACGCAACCAGGGGGCAGATGTGTAGCCTTTGCGACTCGAAATCTGCGGGTTTGACGCACATTGCACGTAAAAACGCCACAGCGCATACTGCGCCGCCTTTGCCAACCCCTCACGCAGGAGCCCTTAAACATGCGCCCATGGCCCGTCTATGCTTTTCAAGCCCTCCTCGCGGCGTGTGCCTTCGCTTGGGGAAGCGGCGCACATGCACAGGCCTATCCCAACCGCCCCATCAAGATGGTGGTGCCGTATGCGGCAGGTGGCTTTTCTGACCAAGCCTCGCGCATCTTGGCCGAAGGCATGTCGCGCGCGCTCGGGCAGCCCATCGTCATCGACAACCGCGCGGGCGGGGGCGGGCGCATTGGCAGCGACATGGTCAGCCGCGCCAACCCCGACGGCTACCAGTTGCTGATGACCACCAACGGCACCCACACCTACATGGCAGTGACCGAAAAAAATCTGTCGTATGACCCGGTGGCCGACTTCACCCCTGTCTCTTTGGTCGGCAGCTATGGCTTGCTGATGGTCACCCACCCCTCGGTGCCCGCACGCAATGTGCAAGAGTTCATCGCCTACGCACGTGCCAACCCGGGCAAAGTGAACTACGCCTCCTCAGGCATGGGCAGTGGCTTGCACTTTGCTGGTGAGTTGTTCAACGGCATGGCCAAAACCAGCCTGGTCCACGTGCCCTACAAGGGTTCCGGCCCCGGCATGCAAGACGTGCTGGCGGGCGTATGCCAGGTCATTTTTGACGGCGCAGCCAAGCCCCAAATTGACGCCGGCAAGGTGCGGTTCTTGGGCACCACCAGCGCCATTCGTGACCCCCGTTTTCCCGACGCCCCTACGCTGAGCGAAGCCGGTCTGCCCGGTTATGACCTGACCTACTGGGTCGGCTTGTTTGGCCCCAAAGGCATGGCACCCGACATCCAAGCCCGCTTGAACGCCGCCGTACGCACGGTGCTGGCCGAGCCCGAGACACAACGCAAACTCGCCGCCATGGGCATGACCTTGGTGGGCAGCAGCCCTGAGCAACTGGTGCGCGAAATTCGCACCGAGACCGACAAGCTGCGCCAGATTGCGGCGGCCATTCCGGGTGGCATTCAGTAAATAATCCCTCCTTCACATTTGAAAGCCTGAACCATGTCCGACGAAGAAGCCAACGCTTGGCGCCCGCACGAGCGGCTTGATTTTTCAGCCATCGTGGACCGCCCGCCACTGCAACTGCCCGGTGGTGCACGTGTGGTGGTGTGGCCGGTGGTCAACATCGAAGAGTGGGACATCTCACGTCCCATGCCCCGCATGGCCTCGCCCCCGCCCGGCGGTGTGGCCCCGGTGCCCGATGTGCCCAATTGGACTTGGCATGAGTACGGCATGCGGGTGGGGTTTTGGCGTCTGCTTGACGCCTTCAAGCGCTACAACATCCAGCCCACCATGTCGATCAACGCCAAGGTCTGCGAAACCCGCCCACGCGTGCCGCAAGCCGCGCTCGACGCCGGTTGGGAGTTCATGGCCCATTGCTACGAACAAATTCCCATCCAAAAAATCACCGACCAGCGCGCCATGATGGAGCAGACGCTCGACGTCTTGACCCGCTTCACCGGTCAGCGCCCCAACGGTTGGTTGGGCCCTGGGCGCAGCCAAACCTTTGTCACCCCTGACCTGATCAAAGAACTCGGCATGCAATGGTTTGGCGACTGGGTGCTCGACGACCAGCCGCAATTTGTCAACACCCGCCACGGCCGTTTGGTGTCGGTGCCCTACACCATCGAGCTCAACGACATCGGCATCATGCTCACCGCCCACCAAGCGTCCGACGCCATGCTCAACCGCACCCGCGACGCCTTTGACCGTCTGTACATGGACTCGGCCCATGGCGCGCGCATTTTGGCGTTTGGCGTGCACCCGTACATCTCAGGTGCGTCACACCGCATCCGCTACTTTGAAGAAATGCTGGAGTACCTCAGCGGGCGCGATGACGTGGTGTTTTGGAACGGCCAACAAATCTGCGATTGGTTTGAGCAACAAGCCGTGACCAGCACGCCCCGCGTTTGATGCCCGCGCTGGATGTGCCACTGCATGCCTTGTCAATCGCGCAAGCGGGTGAGCTGCTGCGCACCCGCGCGCTGACGCCGCTGCAACTGGTGCAGGCGTGTTTGGCGCGCACCGAAGCGCAGGAGCCACAACTCCACGCCTTCATCACCCGTTCCACAGACGCAGCCTTGGCTCAGGCCGAGCAGGCCACGCGGGAGATCGCCGCCGGCCACTGGCGTGGGCCCATGCATGGCATTCCCATCGCCCACAAAGATGTGTTGCTCACTCGTGGCGTGCGCACCACCGCGCACTCGCGGGCCTTGGAACACTGGGTGCCCGACACCGACGCCGTGGTGGTGCAGCGTTTGGCCCAAGCAGGTGCCATCAGCCTGGGCAAAACCGCCTGCCATGAATTTGCGTTTGGCTCGCCCGCCTCTGACGATGTGTTCCCCCCCGCACACAACCCTTGGAACCCGCTGCACATGCCGGGCAGCTCCAGCAGCGGCTCGGGCACCGCGGTGGCCGCCGGGTTTTGCCTGGCTGCCACGGGCACGGACACCGGCGGCTCGGTGCGTCACCCTGCTGCCGCTTGCGCAGTGGTGGGCTTCAAGCCCACCCGGGGCGTGTTGCCCATGGACGGCGTGATTCCATTGGCCCCCAGCATGGACCATGTGGGCTTGCTCACCCGAAGCGTGGGCGATGCGGTATGGATGTTTGAGGCCATGCGTGGTAACAGGATGCACACGCACCAGGACCTCGCTGCGCGCTCGCTTGGCGCGCCTTCGCCGCACACCCACGCCGTCTCTGGCTCACCCACCCCAGCGCGCACCGCCTTGCCCGGCCTGCGCATTGGGGTGATGCGCCGCCAGTTGCAAACGCAAGCCCATGACCCCGAAATTTGGGAATGTTTTGAAGAGGTGCTGGCACGCTGCCGCGCCAGCGGCGCACACGTCATCGACATCGACCTTGACGGCGGCGACCAAGCGGTAAGCCTGGCCAACACCTTGATTGGCTTTCAGGGCTACCAACAGTTGCAGCACTGGGTGCGCGACCAACCGCAGCTGCTGGGCCAAGGCTTGCGCCGTCGCTTGGTGAGCGCGGCCGAGGTAACCCCGCAAGACCATTGGCAAGCCTGCGTCGCGCGCTGGCAGCTGGAACAGGCCCTCGAAGAGGTGCTGACCCAACAGCTGGACGTGATGCTCTCGCCCGGGCGCGAAATGCCGCCTGAGACGCTGGACGCCTTGATGCACAACCCCACCGGCCAACGCAGCAGCTGCAACCGGCTCTACAGCCTCACCGGCCACCCCGCGCTCACCTTGCCCATGGGACTGCACAGCTCCGGCTTGCCCATGGCCTTGCAGCTCGCGAGCGCACACCACAGTGACGACCGTCTCTTAGGTTTGGCGCTGCGGCTGCAAAGCAGCCTGCCGTGGGACCCACTGCACCCGGCCAACCCCCTTTTCAAGCCCTGATGCCACACACCGTCAACACCCACCGTCGCCACTGGCTGCAGGCCAGCCTTGCAGTGGGCGTGGGTGCGCTCACACACCCTGCCTACGGGCAAGCACAAACACTGCATTGGCCCAGCAAGCCGATTCGCTTTGTGGTGCCCTTTGTGCCTGGCGGCACGTCTGACATCGTGGCGCGCACGGTGGCCCAAGAGCTGTCGCGCCAGCTGCCCTTTCCCGTCGTGCTCGACAACAAGGCTGGCGGCGGCGGTGTGCCCGCCATGCAAGAGGTGGCGCGCGCGGCGGGCGATGGCCACACCGTCATCTTGGGCCATGTGGGCTCGCTGGCGGTCAACCCCTACATCTTTGCCAACACCGGCTACGACGTGAACCACGACTTCGCCCCCGTGACCTTGTTGGCCAAAGTGCCCAGCTTGTTTGTGGTGCACCCCGACGTGCCGGCCAAAAACCTGCGCGAGTTGGTGGACTACGCCAAACGCCGCCCCGGGCAACTCAATTACGCGTCGGCGGGCAACGCCAGCGCGGGTCACTTGGCCATGGAGTACCTCAAGCTTGCCACCGGCATGTTCATGACCCATATTCCCTACCGGGGCACGGGGCCTGCCTTGACCGATTTGCTGGCTGGGCGCACGCAGGTGTTTTCGGCTGGCACCCCAGCCTTGCTGCCCCACATCCGCAGCGGCCGCTTGCGCGCCATCGCCACGGGCACGCCACAGCGGCTGGCTTCGCTGCCCGACTTGCCCACGGTGGCCGAGTCGGGCTACAAGGGTTTTGAGTCGGTGCAGTGGTACGGCCTGATGGCGCCGGCCAGCACGCCCAGCGACATCGTCAAACGCTTGCAAGAAGAGTGCAACAAAGCCTTGCACAGCGCCACCATTGCCGAACGCTTTGCCAGCGAAGACGCGCTGGTGGGCGGCGGCCCCCCGGCCGAATTTGCCGCCCTGATTGCCCAACAACAACGCCTTTGGAAAGACGTGGTGGCGCGTGCGCGCATCCGCGCCGACTGAAGGCCCACCGGAGACTTCCCCCCATGACCGCACACACCGCCCCCGAAGCACAACGCTCTGGCTTTGGCCTAAGCGCTTGGCACAGAGCGCACCAGACCGCACGCAGAATGCGGCAGTTTTTGGGGCTGTCTTGGAGGCTGTCTTTGGGTCTGTGTTTGGGTCTATGTCTGGGCCTGCTGGCTGCACACACCGCCCAGGCCCAAACCAACACCGACACCTTCCCCACCAAACCCATCAAGGTGATGGTGGGTTACGGGCCCGGCGGCACGGGTGATTTGACGGTGCGTTTGGTTGCGCAAAAAATGGGCGACAAACTGGGCCAGCCCCTAGTGATTGAAAACCGCCCCAGCGCCGGCGGCATCGTGGCCTCGCAAACTGTGCAACAGGCAGCGCCCGATGGCTACACCCTGAACTTCATCGCAGCGGGCAACTTTGCCATGACGCCCTCGCTGTTCAAGTCGCTGCCGTTTGACCCAGTGAAAGACTTCGAAATGGTCTCACTCATTGGCACTTTTGGCTTTGCACTCGCGGTCGACGGCAACTCCAAGTTCAAAGACACGCGTGACTTCATCGAGCAGGCCCGCGCCAACCCCGGCAAGCTGTTCATTGGCACCATCTCGGTGGGTAGCGCGCAGTTTTTGGCGGCCGAGGTGTTCAAGTCGATGGCCAAGATCGATGTGACCATCGTCACCTACAAAACCTCGGGCGACGTGATGCGTGCCCTGCGCGGGGGCGATGTGCAAGCCATTTTTGAAACCCTGGCCCCGGTGATTCCGCAGGCCAAGGCCGGCACCGTCAAGGTCTTGGGCGTGACCGAAGAGCAGCGCTTTCCGGGTCTGCCGCAAGTGCCCACGATTGCAGAGAGCGGTGTGCCCAACTACGCCGTGGCCGGTTGGAACGGCTTGGCCGTGCCCGCCAAAACACCGCGTGAGGTGATTCAAAAACTCAACGCCGAAGTCAACGCGGCGGTGGCGCAACCCGACATCAAACAAAAATTCCTCGACCTGGGCGTCACCGCCAAAGGCAACACCCCCGAACAAATGCAGGCCCTGTTGGTGCGCGACATCCAGTGGTGGCGTGACGTCATTGGCAAAGCCAAGATCGACAAGCAATGAAAAAAATCTACATCCTCGACGCCTTCCACGAAGCCGGCATCGCACTGGCCAAAGCCCATGCCGAGGTGGTGTGTTGGCCAGACCCAGCCATTGCCGACTGGCCCGAGCACGCCGATGGCGTGATGGTGCGCATGACCCCGATCACAGCCGAGCAAATTGCCCGCGCCCAGCATGTGCAGGTGATTTGCAAGCAAGGCGTGGGCACCGACACCCTCGATTTAGAAGCCGCCAAGCAGCATGGCATTGCGGTGTCGCGCACACCGGGCGTCAACAGCGAAGCGGTGGCGGAGTTGGCGTTTGCCTTGTCGCTGTCGGTGACGCGCCGCGTGTCACGCTTTGACCGTTTGTTGCGAGCTGGCGTGCCCATCGTGCGGCCTGAGCATTTAGGCATCGAGATGCAGGGCAAGTCAGTGGGCATTGTGGGCATGGGCAACATCGGCTCCATCGTGGCCAAAAAATGGCGCGGCGCCTTTGACGCGCACATCTGGGCCTATGACCCCTATGTGCCCAGCGAGCGCTGGGCCGACCTGCCGCACACCCGCGTGCAACACCTGCACGACATGCTGCCCCATGTGGACTTGCTGACGCTGCACCTGCCCTTGACCGACGAGAGCCGCCACATGATCAGCGAAGCCGAGCTGGCGTTGATGAAACCCGACGCGGTGCTCATCAACGTGTCGCGCGGAGGCATTGTGGACGAGGTGGCCTTGGCCGCTGCCTTGCAACGCGGCCACCTGTTTGGTGCCGGTCTGGATGTGTTTGAGGTAGAGCCTCCGCCGCCCGACCACCCGCTGCTGGCCTTTGACAACCTGATTGCCACGCCCCATGCTGCGGGCGGCACCCACGACACACAACGCCGCAGTGCCACCCAAGTGGCGCAGCAAGTGATTGACGTGTTGAATGGTGGGCCGGTGGCGCACCGCGTCGTCTGAAGTTTTTGAACAACACCCCATGAAAACCTCACCCCTGACCGTGCTTGGCGTTGCCCACGACGCGCTGAACTTTGCCATGCCCGCCGAGGCCTGCGACTGCCACACCCATGTGTTTGGCCCCAGCGCCAACTACCCCCTGTCGCCAGAGCGCAACTACATGCCGGGCGACGCCTTGGTCCCCGACCTGCTGGCCTTGCATGACGGCTTGCACATCGCCCGGGTGGTGATTGTTCACCCCAGCCCCTACGGCAGCGACAACGCCTGCACGCTGGACGCTTTGCGGGTGTTGGGCCCGCGTGGACGCGGCGTGGCGGTGATCGATGCCCACACCACCGACGCAAAACTGCAAGCCATGCACGAGGTGGGTGTGCGCGGCATTCGCCTGAACTTAGAGACCAGTGGCATCCACGACCCCGACTTCGCCGCCCAGCAACTGCGCTGGGCCGCAGCACGCGTGGCACCACTGGGCTGGCATTTGCAAATGTTCACCAATTTGGCTGTGATGGCGTCCTTGCGCGAGGTGATCGAGACCTTGGACACGCCGGTGGTGTTCGATCACTTTTGTTTGGCCCGGGCTGAGTTGGGGACGGCACAGCCGCACTTTGACAGCTTGCTGGCGCTGCTGGCGAGTGGCCGTGTCTGGCTCAAGCTCTCAGCCCCACACCGTGTGTCGCAAGACCCCGACGGCGCGGCCATGACCGAGATGGCGCGCACGTTGATTGCCCACCAGCCCGATCGCCTGCTGTGGGGCAGCGACTGGCCCCACCCAGGGGGGCGTCCGGGCCAGCCGCGTCACCGCGACCAAGTGGAGGCGTTCAATGCCATCAACGATGGCCATGCACTCAACCGTTTGGCGGCTTGGGTGGACGACGCCACCACGCTGCGCCAAATTCTCGCCACCAACCCTGCGCGCTTGTACGACTTCTGAGTCGCCCATCGCCCGCCACTCCGTGCCGCCTATGTCATTGCCCCACCCACCTTCTGAGCTGCAAAACACCTGGCCTCGCACCGAAGCGGCGGACTCTCGGCGGCGCTTCACCCGCTGGCTGCTCGCCTCGTCGCTGAGCGCCAGCGCATTGGGCCACACGCCTTTGGCGCAGGCGCAAGACCACAAGCCACTGCGCATCGTGGTGCCGTTTGCGCCCGGGGGCAGCAACGACATCGTGGGGCGCAGCATGGCGCAACAGCTCACCGCGCGCCTCAAACGCAGCGTGATCGTGGAAAACCGCCCCGGTGCCGGTGGTGCCATGGGCACCGAGATGGTGGCGCGCGCCGAGCCCGACGGCAACACGCTGGTGCTGATCTCGTCGACCTACACCATGAACGCGTCGATCATGAAGCTCAACTACGACCCGGTGAAGTCTTTCGTCCCGGTGGCCATGTTGGGCATGGGCCCGAGCGTGATTGCGGTGGCGGCAGACCTGCCGGTCAACACCATCAAAGAGTTGGTGGAGTACTCCAAAAAGAACGCAGGCAAGGTGTTTTTTGGCTCGGCGGGCGTGGCCAGTTTTCAGCACTTCGCCATCGAGTTGTTCATGCAACGCAGCGGGGCTGTGCTCAGCGTGGTGCACTACAAAGGCGGCGGCCCGGCCTTGGTGGATTTGGCGGCGGGACACGTGCAGGTGTCTTTGGGCAGCCTGATTCAAATGCAAACCTTTTTGCGCGCAGGCAAGATCAAGTTGCTGGCTGTGGCAGGCCCCAAACGGGTAGACCTGATTCCCAACGTGCCCACGCTGCGCGAGTCGGGCATCGACATGGAAGCCAGCAACTGGTGGGCGCTGCTGGCCCCAGCGGGCACGCCCATGCCCTTGGTGGACGCGCTGCACCGCGAGGTGAATGCGGTGTTGACCACGCCCGAGATGCACCAGCGCTTTGCCTCGGAAGGGGCCGAAGCCCTGCCGCTCAAGCGCAGCGAGCTGGAGAAATTGATCGCCGACGACACCGCCAAATGGGCCTTGCTTGCCAAACAAACGGGCATCAAAGCCGAATAAACGCAGACCTTCAGGAGACTTTGCATGACCCTCCATGTACAACCCATTCGCGCTGGTTTTGGCGCCGAAATTTCCGGCCTGGACTTGACTCAGCCGCAAGACGCCAACACCCGCGCACAGCTCAACGCGCTGTTTGCCACCTACGCCGTGCTGGTGTTTCGCCAGCAGCCGCTGACGCCGCCGCAGTTCATGCAAGCGGCCGAGATATTTGGCCCCTTGACGCCGCAGCAAATCAAAAAGTTTGTGCTGCCCGACTACCCGCTGGTGGGCTACAACTCCACCCACGACTTGCCACGCAAAAACGGCAAGCTGCAGGTACGGGGTGAGAACTACCACACCGACCACTCCAACGACCTAGCTCCCCCCAAAGCCACCACCTTGGTGGCGGTGGAGATTCCGTCCCACGGCGGCGACACCCAGTTTGTCGATGCACGCCAGGCGTTTGACGATTTGCCCGAGGCCATGAAGCAGCGCATCGTGGGCCTGCGTTCGCTGCATGTGCACCAAAGCAGCCGCAGCCCGCGCAGCTTTGCCAAACTCAGCGAGGAAGAGATGGCCCGCATTCCGCGCACGCTACAACCCTTGGTGATTCGCCACCCCGACAGCGGTCGGGCGGCGCTCTACCTCAACACCGGTCGCATGGAAGGCATTGAGGGCCTGGACGACGAGGCGGGCTACGCCTTGATTGAGCAGCTCTACACCCACGCCACCCAAGCCCGCTACGAGTACCGCCACCGCTGGCAAGTGGGTGACTTGGTGATTTGGGACAACCGCTCGGTGCTGCACCAGGCCAATGCCGACTACGACCCCGAGGAATACCGCTACCTCTTGCGCATCATGCTGCAAGGCGCGCCGTTGCAGGCCTACGGCAGCAGCCCTTGAAGAGCTGGCTGGGCGATGGCTCGGATGGCGGGCATTGAGGGCTCATGCAAATCGTAAATTCAATTTACGATTTGCATGCACAGCACAAGACCATCTTTTAAGCGCTCAAACGCTTGTTCACACCATGGCGTGCACCCAAATTATTATTACAATAAGGGCCAATGCACATCGAATTTGACCCCGTCAAAAACGAACAAAACATCCGCCTTCGTGGATTGAGTTTCGAGCGTGCAGCAGCGTTTGATTTCGACACCGCCCTCATTGCGCAAGACGTTCGCAAGAACTACCCCGAAGCGCGCTACGTGGCCGTTGGCTTTTTGGCTGCTCGCTTGCATGTGCTGTGCTTCACCCCGGCAGAGGGTGGTATTCGTGTCATCAGTTTTCGTAAAGCCAACCCCAGAGAGGTCAAAAGCTATGAGCAAACGCACCCCACTGATTGACGCGGACGGCGAAGTGCGCGAACTCAGCGCCGCCGACCTGCGTCGCTTCAAACCAGCGCAGGAAGCACTGCCTGCTGGCTTACAAAAAACGCTGGGCATGAAGCCGCGTGGCCCCCAAAAAACTCCGACCAAGCAAATGACCACCATCCGCTTGTCACCCGAGGTGATGAGCGCCTTCAAGGCCACGGGGCCGGGTTGGCAAACCCGTGTGGATGCGGCGCTGAAAGACTGGCTGAGTACGCACGCCTTGGGATAAGTGCGTCAGGCCAGCAGCTTGCTCAAATGTCGTAAGGCGGGTAGCCCGAGTGTTTGCCCTCGGCTTGCAGCAGGCGAAGCATGGCCGGCCACTCCAGCACCCCATAGGGGCGGCGTGTGCCCGGTTGGTACAGATGGGCCGTGTGCGCCAACACCTCGGCCGAAGGCAGGGTCAGCTCGGTGCGTGCGGCCATGGCGTCCACCTGCGCACGGCACGACATTTCCAACTGGTACATGGTGTTGAACGCTTGCTGAATGGTCGCGCCACAGGTGAGCAAGCCGTGGTTGCGCAAAATCATGGCGTCGTGAGGCCCCAGGTCTTGCACCAAGCTCACGCGCTCGGCCAGGTCAATCGCCGGACCTTGAAAATCGTGGTAACCGATGTGGCCCACAAAGCGGATGGAGGTTTGCGTCATCGGCAGCAAGCCGCATTGCATGCTGGCCACGGCCATGCCCGCGCGGGTATGGGTGTGAATCACACAACGCACATCGGCACGTGCTTCGTGGATGCAGCCGTGGATCACATAACCAGACTTGTTGATGCCGTAGTCGGTGTTGGGCTGGCTGATGATCTGGCCTGAGGCATCGATTTTCACCAAGCTCGAGGCGGTGATTTCTTTGTAGAGCAAGCCATAAAGGTTGATCAGCAAATGGTCGGTCCCAGGAATGCGCGCTGTGATGTGGTTGTAGATCAGGTCGGTCATGTCGAACTGGTCCATCAAGCGGTAACAGGCGGCCAGCTCGACGCGGGTTTGCCATTCTTCGGGCGACACGCTGTGTTCAAGACAAGGAAAGTCAGTGCTGTAGTTCATGGCGGCGGTTTAGGTCAAAGTTCAAGCGCTTGCAACACGCGCTGCGGCGTGATGTCTTCCAAGCAGCGGGTGTGGCCCAAGGGGCACACCCGCTCGTAACAGGGCGCACAGGCCAGCGGCGGGTGGTAATTGGCGTCGACACGCAGCCACAACACGCGGGCTTTGTCGTTCAAAGGCGGCGTGTGCTCCGGGCTGGACGAGCCGTACACCGCCACTTGGGGCACACCAAAGGCTGCGGCCACGTGCATGAGGCCCGAGTCGTTACTGACCACGCGGTAGGCCGAAGCGATCAAGGCAAAGGCTTGGACCAACGAGGTCTGACCCGCCAAATTGATGCACTGGCCAGGACGCGTGGCATGGGCCTGGCGCGCGATGTCATCGCACAGCGCATGTTCTTTGCTGGAGCCCAACAACAACACGGGCATGTCGAGCTGTGCGGCCAACTGGGCAAAGTGGTGGGCGGGCCAACGCTTGGCCGGGCCGTATTCGGCACCGGGGGCAAACACCACAAAGCTGTTGCGCGCCAGCGTGGGCATGTGGGGCATGCGCCCCACGTGCTCCAGGGCATCGTTGAGTTGGGCTGCAGGAAGTTTGAGCACGGGGCGCAAGTCGCCACCGAGCTGCATGGGGCCAGAGGTGCCCAACAAACTCAAGGCGGCGTAAAACTCCACCATCGGGGGCCGCACCTCGCCGTCTGGGTTGTCCAAGCGGTCGGTCAGCAGCCCCAAGCGCATCTCCCCGGTGTAGCCCAATCGCTTGGGGATGCGCGCCAGCCAGGGAATGAGCGCGCTCTTGAGGGAGTTGGGGCACACATAGGCCACGTCAAAGCGGGACCTCAAGGCGCGGGCCATGGCCCAACGGCCCTGCCATTGCAGGCCGCCATGCTGGAACGGGAATTCAACCACCTCGGCCACGCCAGGCATGGCACGGTAGACGGGTGCCACCCAAGGCAAGGCACCGACCGTCAGGCGCTCGCCGCGTGCAGCCAAACGGCGCAGCAGGGGCTCTGTCATCACCGCGTCGCCTATCCATTGCGGCGCGATGACGAGGGCGTTTTCAGTGGTGGCCGCCAACGTGTTCGCCGGCTTTGAGGTGGAACTCGGTCCCGCAATAGGGGCACTTGGCTTGACCCGTTTTGGCCACATCCAAGTAGACCTTGGGATGGCTGTTCCAAAGGGTCATATCGGCCTTGGCGCTGGGGCAAAACACGCCGCCATGGCCATTGAGGTCTTTGGCCAGGAGTTCAACTGAATGTGTCATGTGTGCGGTCCCTCAAATCAGACTTGGGTCAACCAATGGGCGTATTTGGGGTTGCGGCCATTGACGATGTCAAAGAACGCGGTTTGGATTTTTTCGGTGATGGGGCCACGGCTGCCCACATAGCCTTCTTTGCCCAACTCGATGCGGTCGAGTTCACGGATCGGGGTGACTTCAGCCGCCGTGCCGGTGAAGAAGGCCTCGTCGGCGATGTACACCTCGTCACGGGTGATGCGCTTTTGCACAATCTCCAACCCCAGGTCTTTGGCGATGTGAAACACCGTGTTGCGGGTGATGCCGTTCAGGGCACCAGCGGACAAGTCGGGCGTGTAGATGACGCCGTCTTTCACCACAAAAATGTTCTCGCCTGCGCCTTCAGACACAAAGCCCGAGGTGTCAAGCAACAGGGCTTCGTCGTAGCCCTCGTCGGTGACTTCCATGTTGGCCAGGATCGAGTTGGTGTAGTTGCTGACCGCCTTGGCCTGCGTCATGGTGATGTTGACATGGTGACGGGTGTAGCTGCTGGTTTTGACGCGAATGCCGCGCTTCATGCCTTCTTCGCCCAAGTATGCGCCCCAGGTCCAAGCCGCCACCATCAGATGGATGGTGTTGCCCTTGGGGCTGACGCCGAGTTTCTTGTCGCCAATCCAAGTCAGCGGACGGATATAGCCGCTTTCCAAGTGGTTCTCACGCACCACCGCGCGTTGGGCCTCGTTGACTTGCTCTTTGGTGAACGGGATCGCCATGCGCAAAATTTTGGCGCTGTTGAACAAGCGGTCGGTGTGCTCTTGCAAGCGAAAGATCGCCGTGCCTTGGGCTGTTTTGTAAGCCCGCACACCTTCGAACGCACCGCAACCGTAGTGCAGGGTGTGCGACAGCACGTGGATCTTGGCGTCGCGCCACTCCACCATCTGGCCATCCATCCAAATCTTGCCGTCACGGTCAGACATTGAGGGGATTACGACGCTCATGGGATTTCCTTTGGACTTGGGGTGTGGGGGCTGGGCCAATCCAGCCTAGCATTTGATTTTAGCGAGGGCTTGAACCTCGCTGCGGGGTGGCCCTGCGGCTCAAGCCTTGGCGGTCGCATCTGTGACCTCTGGGGCTGCCAGTGCGGGCGCGTCGTGGTCTGGCTCAGCTTGTGCTCGCGTGAGGACCCAGCTTTGCAGCTTGCCATGCAAGAAGGTGCAGCGCACCACCGACTCGGAGCCATCACGCCAAGTGAAAACTTCGGGTTGGGCGTCTTTCTCGGTCTCGAGTTGTCCCAAGGCACGCGTCATGGCGATGACGTGCATCAAGCTCAAGCCGGTTTTGAGCTTGGCATTGAGCATGACCGCGCTGTCCACATAGCCAATCGGGCGCTTGCTGGCGCGCTTCATGATTTGCACCAAGCGGGTGAAGTACAGCAGCAGCCACATCACGCCACCGGTGAAGACCATGGCCACGCCCATCCACTGCATGGATTGCCAAGCCCAAGCTGTGAGGCCCACAGCACCTATCGGTATCGCATATCGTTGAAAGTTCATGGAGGGATTGTCTCAGGCTCGCGATCCACCGATCGTCTTTGCCTGCACCGCGCAAACCTGCGGCGGGTTCGGCTCCGCTTCAACCCAGCGAGCGCACCAAGCCAATCGCCTCGTCCACACGCTCCACCGGGTGCAAGGTCATGCCCTCGATGGGTTTTTTGGGCATGTTGGCTTTGGGAATCACAGCCACCGTGAAGCCCAGTTTGGCCGCTTCTTTCAAGCGTTCTTGGCCGCGCGGTGCCGGGCGCACCTCGCCCGCCAAGCCCACCTCGCCAAAGGCAATGAAACCCTGGGGCAGGGGCTTGCCACGCAAGCTGCTCTGGATGGCCAACATGACGGCCAAGTCGGCGGCGGGTTCGCTGATGCGCACGCCGCCCACGGCGTTGACGAACACGTCTTGGTCCATGCACGCCACCCCGGCATGGCGGTGCAACACCGCCAGCAGCATGGCCAAGCGGTCACGGTCCAAGCCCACACTCAAACGGCGAGGCGAAGGACCACCGGTATCGACCAAGGCTTGGATTTCGACCAGCATGGGGCGCGTGCCTTCGAGCGTGACCAACACACAGCTGCCGGGCACGGGCTCGGGGTGCTGGCTCAAGAAAATGGCACTCGGGTTGCTGACGCCTTTGAGGCCTTTTTCGGTCATGGCGAAGACGCCAATTTCGTTGACCGCACCAAAGCGGTTTTTGATGGCCCGCACCAGCCGGTAGGTGGAGTGGGTGTCGCCCTCGAAGTACAGCACGGTGTCGACCATGTGCTCGAGCACACGCGGCCCGGCCAACGCGCCCTCTTTGGTGACGTGGCCCACCAACACCACCGCCGTGCCGGTGGACTTGGCCATGCGGGTGAGGTGGGCCGCGCATTCGCGCACCTGCGCCACCGAACCGGGGGCGCTGGTGAGTTGGTCGGAGTAAACCGTTTGGATCGAGTCCATCACCACCACCGCGGGCTTGAGTTTGTCGACCGTGGCCAGCACTTTTTCCAGCAAGGTTTCAGCCAGCACTTGCACTTGGCTGTGGTCCAGACCCAAACGCCGCGAGCGCAGCGCCACCTGGGCCGCCGACTCTTCGCCCGTCACGTACAAGGTGGCCATGCCACTGCGCTGCAAGCCGTCCATGGCTTGCAACAACAGGGTGGATTTGCCAATGCCGGGGTCGCCCCCAATCAGCACCACACCACCGTCGACCATGCCGCCACCGAGCACGCGGTCGAGTTCTTCTTGACCGGTGGGGGTGCGCGCCACGTCGTGGGCTTCGATGTCAGACAGCGTGGCCACCTCGGCACTGGGCGCGAGCGCGGCCATGCCAGCGTAGCGGTTCTTGCTGGCACCGCCAGACTCCACAGCGCTCTCCAAGAGGGTGTTCCAGGCGTTGCAGCTGGGGCATTTGCCCAGCCACTTGGGGCTGGTGCCGCCGCATTCGGTGCAGACGTAGTGGGTTTTTTCTTTGGCCATGGCGCAATAGTACTGGACAAACGAACAGTATTTGTGCTTTTCGAGGGTGATATCGAGTCTCAGTGAGTTCTGCACCGGACGTACAGGGATGACAGTAACTTAGCTGCATCTGATGATCTGAATTTTCGTAGACGCACACGAGCTAGGCACTTAGGAGTCAGCTTTGCAGCGATAGCAGACGTCGGATCACATGTGTCGGCTATCTGCTGACGGCCAGAAGCAGGCGTTCATGTTCTATTTCGGGTTGGCTTACCAGTTTGAGTAATTCTGAGAACTGGCATATTCAGCCACGACTCAAACAAAATTAGTCACAGTTATCGGACTGCCGCTTTGACTGCTGGAATCACTGGCATGCCAGACAATCTACTCTGCAAACGGATCTTTTGTATTAGGAAGCGAAAGTACGCGGGCATGAGCTTGCATGGTCTTCAACAGATCGATACTGTCGTCAAGCAAAGATAGACACAAGTCCCAATAGACGAAATCAATTTTCTGTCCATGCTTGAATTGGTACACACAACTTCTGTACGTGACTTCAGTATCAGTGCCCGACTTGTGAAAATAGACTCCATTGTTGTGCAGCGTGTTTCTTATCATTCGGAACAAATCGAGCATGTCTACCCAATCTTGCGCTCTCGGTAATGCTAATTCTGTTCGTAGCAAGCAATCATAGATCGCCTTGAATTCAGCAGTTCCGTTCTTGGCCGCTGTTGAATTTAATGCCCGTAGAAGTGATCTTAACGAGCTCTCAATTGCGGAAAACACAAATTGCATAAAGCCGAGTTTGTAAAAAGCGGCAGGTTCTGTCGAAACGCTTTGTTCAATGGGAGCATGCAAGCTGCCGTCACGGTGAC
>CAITHK010000302.1 GCA_903892175.1 uncultured Burkholderiales bacterium
CGAGGGCGCAGGCAAATTGGTGGTGGTGGCTAACAGCACCTCCATCGACCAGTCCACGGGCAAAGCATTCACTGCAGCGCTCACCTTGTACGCGCCCGGCAATGCCAGCGTGATCAACCCCATCACCACCTTGAGTCAAAACAGTGTCTAGCAGGGCAAAACCATGGCCGAGGCACCTGCCGCAATCACCAAGGGCTTGGGCTTGGGGGCCGGCGTTGACTACTTGCACTTTGACCCCATCAGCACCTTCACCACGGCCACAGGCACAGCCCAGGCCGATGCGTTCAAAGTGCAACTCGCTGCCACGCAAATTGCCAACCTCATGATCACGGGTGCTGCAGCCTGGTCCCTCGCCAGCAGTGGGGCCAATACCATCGACAACGCGACCGCTTCCAAGTCGGTCCTCGACAAACTGGTCGCTGTGGCCACGTCTTCTTCCGTGGCTTTGGATCTGAGTCAAGCCAGCACGCTCAACAGTGTGTTCGCCGACCTCAACGTCAGTGCCTCGGCCGTCGCGCTCATTGCCAGCGCCAACAAAGTGGTTGGCAACACCTTGCAAGATTTGTACAACGTGCAAAGCATCATCCAAGGCACGGTGATGGAAATTTCAAATAACCCATCGGCCAATGCCTTGACTGCGTTCAACTCCCTCACGGAGTTGGTCAGCATGGTCAACAACCCAGATCCCACTGCCCGCCAGCAAATCTTGAAAATCGCTTTGCTTGACAGCATGAACCTGGGAGATGGCCCGAACAGCCATGTGACCTACAACGCTGCGCCGGTCATGCGCGTGAGCTTATCGGGCGTCAAGGATGTGGCGGTGTTGGACAAAATCTATCTCCACGACGATGCGGACAACTTGTCTGCGTTTCACGAAGTCACTGCGGCCGACTTGGCGCAGGGCTTTGCGGACATTGCTTTTGCTGAGTTGCCCGTGCGTGACGGCATTTTGATTTCTGCCACCCTGGGCCACACATCCACCAAGAGCTTTGCCACCGGATTCACATCGATCTCCAAGTCCACCCCATCCCTCACACAAGATGTGGGTGTGGACAGCACCTCCCACCTCACACTCACCGGACAACTCGCTGCCTTGACTGGATCCACTGGGGTTGATACGGCCACGGGCAACTGGGGCAGCTTGACTGTCTTGAATGACGGCAGCTACACCTATCGCGTGGCCAACAGCTTGGCAAAACCTTTGGCTGACGGTGAAGTGCACACCGACACCTTCACCGTCAAACTGGGAAGTTCAAGCAACGCCACCCTCAAGACCTTGAGCTTTGAAGTGGCCGGAACCAACGATGCGCCCATCGTGACGGCTGGGCTGGGCGCTGCCACTGAAGACGGTGCCCCTGTCGTGTTTGACGCGCTCTCCATTGCGTCAGACCTAGACCACGGTGCGGTTCTCCAAGTTGTAGATGTGCCCGCCACCCTTCCCGCGGGTGTCAGTTACATAGCTCAGACGCATCAATTCAGCTTTGATCCCAGCCATGCGGCCTATCAATCGTTGGCAGCGGGACAGGTTTTGTCGGTGCCTGTGACCTTTGGCGTGTCAGACGGCACCTCCACCACACAGGCCACCGTCACATTCAAAGTCACAGGACTCAACGATGCCCCTGCGGCGAACGCAGCAAGTGATACCGCCACGCAAGACGGCGCGGTGGTGACGGGGCAGTTGAGCGCAAGCGATGTGGATGTGCTCGGTAAAACAGCCACCTACACCTTGGATGCGCCGGTCGCTGGACTGACCTTGAAAGCAGACGGCAGCTACAGCTTTGACCCCAGCCATGCGGCCTACCAATCGCTGGCCAAAGATGAAGTCAAGGCGGTGGTCGCGCACTTCACGGTGAC
>CAITHK010000303.1 GCA_903892175.1 uncultured Burkholderiales bacterium
AATGCAGGTGTAGAAATCCTGCGTTTCAACGGGGCCAAAAGGGTCGATGTAGCCGGGTGACTTGCCGGTACCGCGTGAATCCACCTGAATCACCACATAACCCTCAGGCACCCAGCGCTCGGGGTCTATCACTTCCCACCGCAAGTACTGGCCGGTGGAGCCGTTGCTGCACAGCTCTGGGTAGATTTGCAGCAAGGTGTTCCATTGCGGATGGAAGGCGTCTTCAAAGTGCACATCTTTGCCATATGCGCCCATGGCCATCAACACGGGGTAACGCCCCTCTTGGACAGGGCGAAAAACGTTGGCGCGCAAGACCGTGCCATCGGCCATTTCAATGGCCACATCACGGTCGAAGACAAGTGTTGGAGAGGTCGTAGAGGGCATGTGGGTTTCGCTGGCAGTCACTGTTGAGGAATGTTGGCCAGCTTGATGATGCGGGCAAATTTTTCGACTTCTGCTTGAATGAACACGGCAAATTGTTCGGGGGTGTAGTTCACGGGCGGACTCTCCCACGACAACAACTTGTCGCGCACCTCGGGTTCTTGCAAGGCCTTGTTGATCTCGTTCGACAACAGTTTGATCAAGGGGCGCGGTGTCTTGCCAGGTGCAAACACACCCATCCAACCCCCGTTGTAGTCAAAGTCGGGTACACCACTTTCTGCCAAGCTAGGAATGTCGGGGAACGAGGCGATTCGGTTCATGCTGGTGACTGCCAGAGGGCGCACCTGCCCGGCTTTGACAGCCAAGACGGCAGCCGTGGTGCTGAGAAAGCACGCTGACACTTCACCTGAAATGACGGCGTTGAGTGCGGGTGCTGCGCCCTTGTAGGGCACGTGCAACATCTGTGTTCCAGCCATGTGGTTGAGCAACTCGCCCACCAGATGCAAGGTGTTGCCGTTGCCCGGAGAACCAAATGAGACATTGCCATTGGGCTTGCGGGCCATGGCTAAAAAGTCTTTGATATTTTTAGCGCCAGAGTTTGGATTGACCACCAGCGTCAAGGCAGGCGCCACGGTGAGCAAACTCACGGGCGCGATGTCATTCAAGGTATCAAACGGCAGTTTTTTGTAAATGCTGGGATTGATGGCGTGCGAACCCGTGTTCACCAGCAAGGTGTAACCGTCTGGCGTGGCATTGGCCAAGGCTTCTTGCGCAATGATGCCGTTGGCACCGAGTTTGTTGTCCACCACCACACTTTGGCCCAACTGTTTGGCCAGTTGCATCGACACCAAACGCGCCACCAAATCCGGGCTGCCGCCGGCAGAAAACGGCACCAGCACCTTGATGGTTTTGTTGGGAAAGGCAGTTTGGGCTTGCAATGCCAAGGGGCTGCACAGCCCCGCCAAGCAGCTGCTGGCTGCAACGAATTCACGGCGCTTCATGGTGAGTCTCTTGATGGTCTGAAAGCCGTATCCTGTGGCCAATCCCAAGCAGCCCCAGTCGCCAAGTTGTCAGCCTTGCAGGCTTTAAAACTTAGCCCGCTCCCCGGGCTTCAAGGCCAGCACTGGAATGCCACTGCCTTTCATGGCCTCGACAAACTGGGCGGCCGTGCCTTTGGCCAAAGGGTTGGCCCCGTAGTGCATGGGGATCACGGCTTGAGGCTTGAACCAGGCTTTCAGCGCATACGCCGCTTCGCTGGGGCCCATGGTGAAGTTGCCGCCAATCGGCACCAACACCAGGTCGGGTTTGTAGAAGTCGGCAATCAGCTTCATGTCCCCAAACAGGCCGGTGTCGCCCATGTGGTAAATCTTGAAACCGTTCTCTAGCGTGATGATGAAGCCCAGTGGCTCGCCGCCCACATGGGCTTCGTCTTTGCCGGTGCTCGGGTTCTTCCACACCAGCACCGACGAGTGCTCGGCGTGTACGGCGGTGACTTGAATGCCGGGTGCGGGCTCGACCGTGCCGCTTTTGTTGAAGCGCGGCAGTAACTCGGGCGGCAAGATGCCCAGCAGCGTGGCGGTTTGGTTCATGTCACCCGGGGCATACATCTTGACGTTGTGCATCAAGGCCAGGGCCGGGGCATCGGCAAAGTGGTCCCAGTGGGCGTGGCTCACCAACAGCACATCCACCTTGCCCAGGTTCTCCAGGTTTTTGTACTCGGGCGGAGTCAACGGGTTGGCTTTGAGCCAAGGGTCGGTGATGACGGTCTTGCCACCTGGGGTGGTGATCTTGAATGCCGATTGGCCCAGCCACTGCACCTCGGTACTGGGCGTTTGCGCCCACAAAGCGCTGGCACTCAGACCCAGCGACAGACCCAGCGACAGACCCAGGGCGGTTTGGCGAAATGTGCGGCTTAGAAAACGTTTGAACATGGCTGTCTCCTCCTCATCGAAAGGCCGACTTTACCCGTTGAGAGGATGGTTAAATTGGCACCATGTTCACCCCAGTTGTTTCTGATGTCGTCCACGCCTGACGTGCTGATCAGTGAAGTCGGCCCACGCGACGGCTTGCAGTCGGTCAGCCGCGTCATGGCCACCGCCCACAAGCTTGGCTGGCTCGACGCCTTGGTGGCGTCGGGCTTGCGCGAAATCGAGGTCGGCTCGTTTGTGCCGCCCAAGCTGTTGCCGCAAATGGCCGACACCGCCGAGGTGGTGCGCCACGCCTTGACCCACCCCAGTCTCACGGTCATGGCCTTGGTGCCCAATGTGCGCGGTGCCGAGGCTGCCTTGCGTGCGGGCGTGCACAAACTCACCATCCCGGTCTCGGCCAGCGCGGCGCATTCCATGGCCAATGTGCGCAAAACACGCGAAGACATGGTGGCCGAAGTGCGCGCCATCGTGCAGCTCAAAAACCAACTCGCGCCACAGGTGCACATCGAAGCCGGCATTTCCACTGCCTTTGGTTGCACCTTGCAGGGCGTGGTGCCCGAAGACGACGTGGTCTGGCTGGCCCAAGCCGTGGTGGAGGCGGGGGTCGATGAATCGGGCCTGTCTGACACCACCGGCATGGCCAACCCCGCGCAGGTGCGGCGCCTGTTTGCCAAAGTGCGCGCCGCCATTGGCGACAAAACCGGTGCGGCGCACATGCACAACACGCGCGGTCTGGGCTTAGCCAATTGCTTGGCCGCCTATGACGCGGGCGTGCGCACCTTTGACAGTTCGCTCGGCGGCCTGGGTGGTTGCCCTTACGCACCCGGTGCCTCGGGCAATGTGGTGACCGAAGACCTGGTGTTCATGTTCGAGGCCATGGGCGTGCGCACCGGCGTGGACTTGACCCGTTTGATGGCCGCACGTGCGCCACTGCGCGAGGGTCTGCCCGATGAACCGCTGTACGGCATGACGCCCGAAGCGGGCCTGCCCAAGGGCTGGGCTTGACATGGGGTGCAGCAATTGCAAACAAGTTAGGATTCCAACGGATAAAAATGTTGGAGAAGACGCTTGAAACCATCTCTTGCCCTGCAAACAAACCGTGCTGCGATTCGCGATGTGGTTGAGCGCCACCGTGCACGCAATGCACGTGTTTTTGGTTCAGTGCTTCGCGGCGATGACCATGAAGGCAGTGACTTGGATATTTTGATTGACCCAACTGCAGAAACAACGATGTTTGATATTGGGGCCATCCAGCATGAGTTGTTACAACTGTTGGGCGTCCCTGTGGATGTGCTGACCCCAAACGCTTTACCTGATAAGTTTCGAGCCCAAGTCATTGCCCAGGCGCTCCCCGTATGACCAGCGATCCACAGGACGGTCTTGCCTCAGATTAGAGACCCCATGCGTCGATGGCTTGAATAGCCTGAATATTTTTCCCTATGAACGAAACACTCCCCACCCCACCTGATACGCCTTCTCAACCCGCGCCATATGCGGGCCTGCGCGTGGTGGAGTTCACCCACATGGTGATGGGCCCGACCTGCGGCATGGTGCTGGCCGACTTGGGTGCCGAGGTGATCAAGATCGAGCCCATTGGCCACGGCCGCCACGGCGACGCCACGCGGCAGTTGATTGGCTCGGGTGCGGGCTTTTTCCCCATGTTTAACCGCAACAAAAAGAGTTTGGCGCTCGACCTGGAGACGGTCGAAGGCAAAGAGGCGGTGTTGCGCCTGATCGCCACCGCCGATGTGGTGAGTGAGAACTTCAAGAGCGGCACCATGCGCAAGCTCGGCCTGGACTACGCCAGCTTGAAAGCCTTGAACCCACGCCTGATCTACGTCAGCCACAAAGGCTTTTTGCCCGGCCCTTACGAGCACCGCACCGCCTTGGATGAGGTGGTGCAAATGATGGGTGGCTTGGCCTACATGACGGGCCGCCCCGGTGACCCCTTGCGTGCGGGCACCAGCGTCAACGACATCATGGGCGGCGTGTTTGGTGCTTTGGGTGTCATGGCGTCGCTGGCGCAACGCGAGAAGACGGGGCTGGGCCAAGAAGTGCAAAGCGCCTTGTTTGAAAACAATGTGTTCCTGATGGCCCAGCACATGATGCAGTTTGCTGTCACCGGCCAAGCCGCCGCCCCCATGCCCGCGCGCATTTCGGCATGGGGCATTTACGACGTGTTCAAGGTCAAAGACGAGTCACAAATCTTTTTGGCTGTGGTCAGCGACACCGCCTGGGCTATTTTTTGCGACGCCTTTGGCTTTGCCGACCTCAAAGCCGACGCCCGCTTGCACACCAACAACGACCGCGTGCGCAACCGCGACTGGATGATGCCCCTGTTGCGCGAACACTTGGCCGATTGGTCTGCCGCCGACTTGGCTGCGGTGTTTGAGCAACACGGCTTGCCGTTTGCGCCCATCACGCGTCCGCACGAGTTGCTCAACGACCCGCACTTGCAAGCCAGCGGCGGCTTGTCACCCATCACCTTGCCCGATGGGCGCACTGCACCTGCGGTGTTGTTGCCCTTCACGCTGGATGGTCAGCGCCCTGGCATTCGCCTGTCGCCGCCGCGCTTGGGTGAGCACAACGCGGCCTTGTTGGCCGAGTTGGGCTACAGCCCGGCAGAGATTGATGCGCTCAGCCACCCCACGGGAGGCACTACTCCAGCGTGATCTTGGCGTCTTGAATCACGCGACGCCACTTGGCTGCGTCGCGTTGGGTCCACTGCAACACTTCCTCTGCCGAGCCCGCGCGCAGCTCGGTGCCAGCGGCTTCCACCTTGCTGGTGAGCGCTGGGTTCTTCAGTGCACGGCTCAAGGCTTGGTTGATGCGCTCGACCAAGGCGGGTGGGGTGGCCAGCGGCGCGTACATGGCGTACCAGGTGGCGTATTCAAACTCGGGCAGGGTGGCCGACATCAGCGGCAGATTTTTGGTGGCGGGCGACTGGCTGGGGGCGGTGGCAGCCAGCAGCCGCACATAGCCCTTGTCGATCAGACCTTGCAGCGAGGGCAGGCTGCTGAACAGCGCGCTCACCTGGCCCGAAATCAAATCGTTCACCGAGCCAGAGCTGCCTTTGTAGGGCACATGGATGACATCGGTTTTGGAGAGCAACTTGAACATCTCCATGCCTAAGTGCGAGGTACCGCCCGTGCCCGCAGAGGCAAAGCTCACTTCGCCAGGATGGGCCTTTGCATAGGCCACCAACTCGGCCACCGACTTGATGGGCAACTTGGCACTCACCACCAGCACATGCGGTGCGGTCGAGATGATCGACACCGGGCGCAGCTTGGCCACCAAGTCTGCTCCGCCGTGTTTGCTGAGCATGGGCTGCAGCACCACATTGCCCACCGCCGCCATCAGCAAGGTGTGGCCATCGGGTTCGGCCCTGGCCACCGCGCCCAAGGCGGGCACGCCCATGGAGCCGCCCATGTTCTCGACCGTCACCGACTGTTTGAGGTCGGCGGTCAAAGTGAGGGCGAGTTCGCGCGCCACCAAATCTGCCGGGCCGCCAGCGGCATAGGGCACCACCAAGCGGATGTTTTTGCTGGGCCAGGCGCTGGCGTTTTGTGCGTGGGCCCCTGAGCAGGCCAGCAGTGCCACAGCGCTGAGTGCGAATTGAAGAAGGTGTCGGCGTGTCATCGGTGTGGGTCAGGTCAAAGTGGGTCAGGACGAAGTGGGTAAGCAATAAGTGGGTAAGCAATAAGTGGGTCAGGACGAAGTGGTTTTGGGCTGTGCCGCTTCAGCGGCCAAGCGTGGCAACCATTGGGTGCGCCACAGGTCCCACGAACGCGCGTAGGCTTGCCACGACAGGGCCTCGACCTCGGCGTCGTCCAGGTAGACCACCTCGTCGAGCTGGCTGGGCGATTGCAGGGCTTGCATCTGCATGGCTTGTAGTTGCATCTTGGCGTTGTGGTCGAGGTAAATGGTGCGCCCCACCGCAATGGCCAAACTCGCACCCACCACCACCGAGCCGTGACCACGCATGAGCGCCGCGGGGTGAGCCCCCAGTTTCTGTGCCAAGGACTGGCCCAGCTGGCTGTTGCGCACCAGCATGTCGCTGCCGCGTTGTGCGTCACGGATGTCCCAGGTGGGAATGCCGTCGCCAATGAAGGCCGCCAAATGAAAAATCGGGCGCAGCCGACAGCCGGTGCAACTGAAGGGCACCACCGCATGCGAGTGGTTGTGCACGATGGCGTGCACGTCGGGCCGGGCTTTGTAAATCTCGCCGTGGATGTAGCGCTCGTTGTAGGCCGGCGGTCCACCGTCTTGGATGCGGTGGCTGTCGAGGTCAAACTCCAGCAAGTCGGCTTCGGTGATCAGCTCGGGCGCGACGGCGCGGGCCATCCAATAACGGTCGGGCGAGGTCTCAGAGCGCACGCTCACATGCCCGTAGGCGTCGATCACGCCGTGCTCTGCACAGGTGCGCGAGGCGATGACCAAATCTTGTAACAAACTCATGGTGTCTCTCTGTCAGGTGTGGGTGTTCAGTCTGCTTGGATGTGGGCGGTGCTGACCACCTGCTTCCAGCGTGTGACTTCGCGCGACAACAACTGACCCAAGCGCTCGGGTTTGCCGCCTGCCGGGCTGAGCCCGTGTTTGGTCATGGCCTCACGCACGTCGGGCAACTGCAGCAAGGTGTTGAAGTCGCCATTGAGTTTGGCCACCATCTCTGGCGGTGTGGCCGCTGGCGCGAAGATGCCGTACCAGGTGTCCACCACCAAATTGGGGTAGCCCAACTCTTTGAGCGTGGGCACTTTGGGGAACACCGCCGAGCGCTCCTCGCTCATCACGGCCAGCATCTGCAATTGCCCACTTTGAATCAGGCTGCTGGTGGTTTGCAGCGCCACGATGCTGGCTTGCACATGGCCGCCCATCAGGTCGGTCATGGCCCCCGCAGCGCCTTTGTAGGGCACGTGGCTCATGCTGGCTCCGGTTTCTTGCAGGAGCAAGGCCATGGCCAGGTGTTGCACCACCCCGTTGCCGGGCGAGGCGTAGTTGAGCTGACCCGGTTTGGCTTTGACCAAGGCCAGCCATTCGTTGAAGTTCTTCACGCCCAATTGCGGTGGCACGACCAAGGCCAGGGCACTGGTGGCCATCAAGGCCACGGGCTCAAAGCTTTTGATCGGGTCAAACGGCAGCTTGGCGCGCAAGGCCGGTACCGTCCCGTGTGAGGTGGCGGTGAACAGCAAGGTGTGGCCGTTGGCCGCAGACTTGGCCACAGCTTCTGAGCCAATCGCACCCGACGCGCCCACGCGGTTGTCGGTCACCACGGGCACGCCCCAGCGCTCGCTGAGTTTTGTGCCCATCAAACGCGCCATCGCGTCGGCCGAGGTGCCTGTGGAAAACGGCACCACCAACGTCACCGCACGGTTAGGAAAGTTCGCGCTGGGTGTTTGGCTCCAAGCCACTGTGGCGCTGGCCAGCCAAAGACCGAGCAGGCAGAACTTGGCCACCCGCCCTGCGGTGCGCGTGGCGGGTGGGGTGCGGTGTTGGGCGTGGTGTGTAGTGGGGGATGTGATGTGCATGGCCACAGACTTCAAGGGAATGGCGTTCAACGCGCCTCGACGAAGGGCTCAATGCCAATCGGGCGCAAGGTCAGGTCTGCCGGTGGGCTGGTCATGAAGCGCACCAAGGCTTGCGCCTGTGCCGGATGAGCGCTGCGCGTGGCAACCGCTGCGGCAAAACCAATCCAAGTTTGCAGTTCGTCGGGAATCAAGCCCACCACCTGCACACCGGGCACACCGTACATGCGCGAGGCGACCACCACCACCATGTCCACCTCACCCCGCGCCACACCTTCCACGTTGTACTCTCCCGACATAGGGCGCATGCGGGGCTTCATCTCGGTCTCAAGCCCCAAGCGTTGGATCAGGCTTTCAAAATAAATGCCGCTGGCCCCTTCGCCCGGATACGCCACCGAGCGTGTGGCGAGCAAGGCTTTTTTGAAGCCCTCCACCGTGCGGATGTCGGGCAAGGGTGCACCTTGGCGAATGCCCACGCCCAGCCCAATGCGCCCAATCACCCGACGTGTATCAGCCCGCACCTGCCCGCTTTGGATCACCTGATCCAGCGTGGGTGGGTTGAGCACCGTCACGTCAAAGGGCTCGCCGTCTTGAATTTTTTTCTTAGCCCGTGGGTTCACTGCAAACTCCACCGTCACCTTGTGCCCGGTGGCGGCTTCGAATTGTTGGCACAAGGCGATGACGGCAGGGCGCGAGCCGTTGCCGCTAAGCACTTTGAGTTCGACCGCTTGAGCCGATGCAGACAGCGCCATCAGCACCGTCGCGAGCAGGCGTGCGCCCCGAGTGAAACAGGTCATGGTGTCAATCCACTTTGATTTTGGCGCGTCGAATCACCTCACCCCAGCGCTCAGTCTCGGCTTTGATGAAGTCCCCAAACTGCTGAGGGCTGCCACTCGACACATCGATGGCTTGAGCCTGAAAGAAGCTTTTCAGCTCCGGTGTCTGTTGCGCTGCACGCACCTCATGGTGAAGTTGCTGCACGATGGTGCTGGGTGTTTTGGCGGGCACCAACAGGCCCAGCCAGGAGCGCACTTCAAACGTGGGGTAGGTGTCGCTCACGCACGGGGTGTCGGGCAGCTGGGGGATGCGGGTTTTGGTGGTGACCGCCAAGGCCTTCATCTTGCCGCTCTTGATGTGGGCCAACACCGAACTGGCGCTGACAAACATCACATCGACTTGCGCGCCGATCACATCGGTGATGGCAGGTGCGCCTCCTTTGTACGGAATGTGGTTCATGTCCACGCCTGCCGTCATCTTGAACAACTCGGCGGCCAATTGGTTGGAGCTGCCGGTGCCGGTGGAGGCGTAATTGAGCTGGCCCGGTTTGCTCTTGGCCAGGCTGACCAACTCGGCCAAGCTGTTGACGGGTGAGGCTGCAGGCACCACCACCACCATCGACGAGGTGCCAATCAGCGCCACCGGGGTCAAGTCTTTGTCGGCATCGAACGTGAGCTTATAGAGCAAGGGGTTGACCGCAAAGGTGTCAAACACCATCAGCAGCGTGTAGCCATCGGGCTTGGCACGCGCCGCAAACCCCGCACCGATAGAGCCGCCCGCACCGGGCTTGATGTCGACCACCAAGGGCTGCCCCAAGCTGGCTTGCAAGCTTGGCGACATGGCGCGAAACACGTTGTCCACAATGCCGCCCGCAGGGAATGGCACCACCACTTGGATCGGTTTGTGGGGGTAGTTGGCTTGGGCAAAGGCAAGGGGTGAGACCAAGCCGTTGGCGATGAGCCCACCCAGTGCAGACAGTTGCAGCAGGTGACGGCGTGTATGGCGTGTGTGTGTCATGGGGGTTTTGTGGTGCACTGCTGGCGTGGTTCAATCATTCAAGATCGCCACGGTTCTGCACCAGCCCGCAGACGCGTGTTTGATCTTGACCGGAAAGCAGCACACGGTGAAGCCCGTAGGCGGGAGTTGGTCCAGGTTGGTGAGCTTTTCCATTTGAAAATAACCAATGTCTCGCCCCGCTTTGTGGCCTTCCCAAATGATGGAGGGGTCACCGTCTTTTTCAAACCGTTCGATCACGTATTTGAAGGCGGCGTCCCAGCTGTACGAATCAGTGCCCACAATGCGCACGCCACGCTCGAGCAACCACAAGGTGGCGGCGCGTCCAAATCCGCAGGCGCTCTCCCAATAGTCTTCGTGGCCATAACGCGCACCGGCACGGGTGTTGGCCAACACGATGTCCAGAGGTTGCAGCGTGTGGCCGATGCGACGCAATTCGGCCTCGATGTCTTGCGGCGTCACCACATAGCCGGCCTCCAAATGCCTGAAGTCCAGCTTGACCCCGGCTTGCATGCACCAGTCCAAGGGCACCTCGTCAATACCGGGCGAAGGCCTGCCGTTGGGGGTGAGGGCATGGTCGGTGGTGGGGTGAAAATGCCAGGGCGAATCCATGTGCGTGCCCGCATGGGTGGACAGCGACACACGCTCGACCGCCCAGGCCTTGCCGTCGGGCATGTGCTCGCGCGTCACGCCGGGCAGCAACTTGCCAAACAGGGGCCACGAGTCGTCGTGGTTGACGTAATCGATTTGCGGGCGGTGGTGAGGCGGCGAGGTGGGCTTGTCTTCCAAGGTCACCGAGAGGTCAAGGATGGTGCGTGTCATGCAAGTCTTTCAAAAGGGCTGCGCAGAAAAGTTCTGTGGGATGGGCCCGATCACTCGGGTTTGGCGCCTGTTTCTTTGACCACCTTGGCCCACTTGAGGTGTTCTGCCTTGACGTATTTGGCAAAGCTGTCCATCGATCCACCCACGGGCTCAAACCCAATGCCGCTCAGGCGGGTCTTGAAATCGGCCAGTTGCAACAAAGCCTCCACGTCGGCATTGATTTTTTGGGCAATGGCCGCTGGCGTGCCCGTGGGCAAAAACACGCCCACCCAGGTGTAGTCTTCAAAGCCCGCAAACCCCGATTCGGCCACGGTGGGCACATCGGGCAGGGCGCTGTTGCGCTTGGCGCTGGTCACGGCCAAACCCTGCAAGCGCCCCGCCTTGAGCAGTGGCACCGCAGCTGGCATGGCCACACTGGCAAATTGCACCTCGCCGGTGAGCGCACCATTGAGCGCAGGCCCCGCGCCTTTGTACGGGGCATGGGCCACATCGACCTTGGCCAGCACTTTGAACAGGTATTCCGCCGACAGGTGCGGCGTGGTGCCCGTGCCTGCTGATCCAAAGTTCAATTGCCCGGATTTGGCTTTGTCGATGGCCTCTTTCAAATTCTTGGCGCCCAGTGAACTGCCCGCCACGATGATGTTGGGGCTCGATGCCACATTGGCCACAGCCAACAAATCTTTTTCCACGTCGTAGCCAGGGTTGGCATACAGCGTGGCGTTGACAGTCATTGAACTGGTGTTGATGAGCACCGTGTAGCCATCGGGCACTGACTTGACCACTTGGGCCGTGCCCACATTGCCGCCAGCGCCCGGGCGGTTCTCGACCACCACCGTTTGTCTCCACACCTCCGAGAGTTTTTGGCTCAACAAACGCGCAATGATGTCCGTCGGTCCACCAGGCGCGAACGGCACCACAAAACGCACCGGCTTGTCAGGGTAGGACTGAGCCTGTAACAGGCTGCAGCTGGCAATCAGCAGTCCACCCAGCAGGGCTTTGTAGGAGGTCTTCATGGGGCGTGTTCCTTTGAGATGGGTAAAAAAGCGGTGCTCAAGCCAACACGCGACCTGCGCAACGGCCAAAGCCCAGGGACACAAAACCCTCGCGTTGGCAGCGCGCTTGGAACACCACCTCGTCACCGGCTTGGAGGTAGGTTCTCGATTCGCCCGAGGGCAACGCGATCTGCTCTTGGCCGTCACGGGTGATTTCTTTCAGACAGCCCAACTCGCCGGCGCGCGGGCCCGAGACCGTGCCAGAGCCGATCAAGTCGCCGGCTTGCAAGTTGCAGCCATTGCTGGTTTGGTGCGCCACCATTTGTGCCAAGGTCCAGTACTGGTCTTCAAACTTCGGGCGGCTGATGACGTGGTGGGCCAGCCCCAGCTCGCGCATGCCTTGGGTTTGCAGGCTGATTTCCAGGTCCAATTGCAAGCCACCGTTGGCGCGGTCTTGCGTGTCGTTCAAATACGCCAGCAGCGCGGGCGCGTCGGTACCCCGGTCTGCGGCAGGGGTGCGAAACGGCGCCAAAGCCTCCATCGTGACCACCCAAGGCGACAAGCTGGTCATGAAGCTTTTGGCCAAGAAGGGCCCCAAAGGTTGGCTTTCCCAACTTTGCATGTCACGTGCTGACCAGTCGTTGAGCAGGGTCAGGCCAAACATGTGGTCTTGCGCTTCTTGCAAAGGAATGGGCGTGCCCAGCGCATTGCCTTGGCCCATGAACAGGCCCACTTCGCACTCAAAGTCCAAGCAGCGCGTGGGGCCAAACACCGGGTGGGTCGATCCCGCGGGTTTGGTCTGCCCGTGAGGTCTGGGGCAGGGTGTGCCGTCGATCACGATCGACGAAGAGCGGCTGTGATAAGCCACCGGCAAATGTTTGAAGTTGGGCAACAGCGGGTTGTCAGGACGGGCCAAGCGTCCTGAGTTGGTCGCGTGATGGATCGAGGTGAAAAAGTCGCTGAAGTCGCCAATCTGTGCGGGCAGCACCATGCGCAGCTGGGCTTGCGGCACCAGGCAGCGTTGCACCAGCGCTTGGTGAGGCGAGCCCACCGCCAGCAGTGCCGAGAGCTGGGCGCGCAAGGCGCCGTGATGGGCGGCCCCCAAGGCCATCAAGCCATTGAGTCGGCCCCCTTCACACGCGTGAGCTGCCTCTTGAGCCAAGCCTTGCAGCAAAGCGTGCGCCGTCAGAGCTTGCAGATCCAGGGCTTGGTCGCCAATGGCCACGCACACCCGCGCAGGCGAGTTGGCCGTGATGTGCGCCACGCCAAAGGGCAAGTTTTGAATCGGGAAGTCGGTCTCTGGCGTGTTGGCGCTGCTGACCCAGCTGCGCAGTTCGGGATGGTGGGTGGGGTTGATCATGGGTTTGAGTTGAAGGTCAGCGGGCTCTGTCAGCGCGCTAAATGGTGGTCAAAAAATTGGGCGATGTCGGTGAAGGCCTCACGCGTTTCTGGGGCGTCGGCATTGAAGCCGTATTGCGCATGCGACTGACCTTCGTACACATTCAAGTCGGCCACCACCCCCGCGCGGCGCAGTTTGCGGTGGGTGCGCACGGTGTTGGAGAGAAACAAGTCACGCGTGCCACTGGTCAGAATGGTGGGCGGGAAGTGTGAGAAGTCGCCATAGATGGGCGACAGCTGGGGGTCTTTCAAATCGCGACCATTGGCGTACAACAGCGCGGCGCGTCCGAGCCAGCCGTCCCAGGTGACCAACACGTTGTCCACCCATTCATTGGTTTCGTAGGTGTCGCCGATCTTGGCGATGTCCGACCACGGGGTGCCGGGCGCAATCGCGCCAGGCAAGGGCACTTTTTCTTCTTTGGCGCGCAACACCAGCGCCAAGGTCATGGCGCCACCGGTGGAGGTGCCAAACACGGCCATGTGTTTGGCCGAGTGTTTTTTCAGCAGTTCTTTCCACACGGCCATGGCGTCGTCCATGGCGGCGGGGTAGGGGTGGTCTGGCGGCATGCGGTAGTCCACCGACACCACGGTGTAGCCGCCAAAGCTGGCCAGCAACAGGGCTTCGGGCAAGGCCGACTCGCCGGGGCCAAACACATAGCCACCGCCGTGCACATGCATGAGCACACGGTTTTTGTTTTTCGCCACGGCGTGTTTGGGGGTCACCACAAACACCGGCACCCCAGCCATCTGAGTGGCTTGCACCGTGACGCCTAATTTCTCTTTCCAAGCAGGCAGGCCCGCCACCACCAAGGCTGCACGGCGGTTGACCAGATCTTTCCATTCGGCAGGAGTTTTCGGGTCGGCGTTGAAGTGGGGTGGGTAGGGCGCTGCAATCATGGCCTGCATGGCAGGGCTCACGTCGCTTGACGGCGGCGGGCTCACATGGGCTGGCGACTTGCGCGCACCTGCTTGTGCGTTGGCTGCACCTTGTGCGGCAGCGAGCTCTGTGTAGCTTGCGGGTTGTGCGTGCAGGCCGAAAGACAAGAGGCTGCCTACCAGCAGCCCCCAAAGAGAAAGTTTTGTCATGGCGGTGTCTCCTGTGCGTGTGGTTTTTGTGGGCCTGAGCATTCTTGGCTCAGTTCACCCAGGTCAAAAGCACGTAGGAGACAGCGAGGCGGTGTTCAACCAAATGCGTGGAGTGTTTTATCGCCGGCTTGCACGGGGTTGGCATGAATCAAGATCACGGCCATCACGCAGGGCTCGGTGCCGCGGTTGATCCAGTTGTGCACGGTGCCGCGTTGCACCATCACATCGCCTTGCTTGAGGTGCACCTCTTCGCCGCTTTCTAGCTCCATGTCGATCTCGCCCGACATCACCACGATGTAGTCGATGCTGTCGGTGCGGTGCACGCGCTGCTCAACGCCAGGGTGGAAGTCCAAGATGCGAAACACGGTGCCGTGTTCGATCATGGTGAATTTGCCGGGGCGCTGGCCGTTGTCGTCTTGTGCCGAGTTGTCGGCAGGTGCGGTGTCGGTGGTCCAGATGTTGCAAATTTGGCCGTTGGGACGACCTTCTTTGAAGTGGGTGCAGATTTCGTCAATCTTGACGATGGCCTTGCCTTGGTCGTTGTGGCCTGTGACCACGCGGCGGATGCTGGGAGTTTTCATGGTGAGTTCCGATGAGAGTTGAAAGAGGATGGGGTTATTCGGCTTTGATCTTCGCGTCTTTGATCACGCGGCCCCACTTGGCGACCTCGGACTTGATGTAGCTGGCAAACTCTTCTGAGCTGGACCCACCCAACTCGTAGCCCAGGCTGATGGCTTCGGCTTTGAACGCAGGTGCTTCCATGATGGCGCTGACTTCGGCTTGCAAGCGTTGGATGATGGGCTTGGGTGTGCCCGCAGGCACAAACAAACCGTTCCAGCCCGAGGCTTCTGCGTCAGGCAAACCGGCTTCGCCCAAGGTGGGTACCTCGGGCAAGATGGGGATGCGACGCGCACCTGCCACACCCAGTGCCACCAATTTACCCGAGCGGATGTGCTGGGCCACCACCACCGGTGCCAAGTAGGCAGTGGCCACGTGGCCGGCCATCAGGTCGGGCAGTTCAGCGCCAATGGCTTTGTAGGGAATCTCACGCACGCCGAGTCCGGCCATCATGTTGATCTTCACGCCCAAGAGTTGCGTGATGGAACCCGTGCCGCCTGAGGCAAAGGTCAACAGCTGGGGTTGGCTTTTGGCCAAGGCCAAATACTCTTTCCAAGTTTTCACGCCCAGGCTCGGGTGGGCCACCATCACCAGCGGTGTGCTGGTGAGCAAGGTCACGGGAATGAGGGCTTCGTTCAAACGGCAGCAGGCATCGTTGGTCAAGATGTCGTTGAGCGAGTTGTTGATGTTGGCGTGAAACAGCGTGTGCCCATCAGGTGCCGAACGGGCCGCTTCGCGTGCGCCGATGGCGCTGTTGCCGCCCGGACGGTTCTCCACCACCACCGACTGGCCAAACTTGTCGGCCAAGCCAGGGGTGAGCTTGCGGGCAAACACGTCCACTGCGCTGCCGGGCCCTGCGGGCTCAATGATGCGCACCGTTTTGCTCGGGTAGTTTTGTGCCCATGCGGTGTGCAGCAGCAGGCCGCAGGCCGCTGCCAGACAGAGTTGTTTCAAAGACTTCACATCGATCTCCTCGAACGGTCAATACAGATTCAGTGGGCACGCGCTTCGACGCGGTGCATGAAGTCGGCCAGCGCTTGTGCCAGCTCAGGTTCTTGCTCCGACCACGCCGAGAACGGCAGCAGCGGCACGTCTTGGTCTTCAATGGGCAGGTTGTACAACTCGCTGCCAGGAATCAACTCGGCAGCGGCCATGCCATTGACTGAGGCATGCGTGTTGTCGTTGCCGGGCACCACCAGAGTTGGCACTTGGATCGAGCGCAGGGCTTCTTCGGTCATGCCCAACACGGGCTTGCGGGGGCCTTGCAAAAAGATGTCCAGCCAATGGCTCATGACCCGGATGTAGTGGGCCGGGTCCATGTTCATCAAGTAGTCCAAGTTCTTGGGGTTGGCCTTGATGCGCTCTTGGTACTGCTCGGTGGCGCACACCGCCGCCATGCCGCCTTCTTGGGCCGCGCGGATGAATTGTTTGTAATACATCTCGGGCAAGCGACCGGCTGCAAAGTCTCCTCCCGTGATGCGCATCAGCAGCAGGCCTTTGACATCTTTGGCGTGACGCAGATACACCAGCATGGACATGCGTGCACCGGATGAGGTGCCGCCAATGTAGGCCGGCAGGGCGTTCAGGTGGGCCAACAAGGCCATCAAGTCGTCGGCGGCAATTTCTTCTTCACCTTCTTGGCCTTCAATCACCACGTCAGAGGCGCCCGTGTTGCGACGGTCATGCAGCACCACGCGAAAGCCTTTGGCCGCAATTTTTTGCGCGAAGGCAATGAACTCGGCGTAGCCGCGACGACCCCCCGTGGTCAAGGCCACGAAAGGTCCGGTGTCTCCCACCACCTCATAGTTCATGTTGAAACCACGGATATTTAAAATAGGCATGCTGTGTTCGCTCAGTCAAAAAGATGCGAGAGTGTCCATGAAATCAAACGCTGCCGTGTCGCCTACGCGGCACGCTCACAGCTTGCCTGTGTCCAGGCCCGCCTTGCGGTACAGCGCTTCGATGTGCTCACGCACTTCGGGCGGTGTGGCATCGTTTTCTGCTCGGTGTGCCCAGCCCACTTTTTCGCGCGCATAGATGGCCATGATCTCGTCTTGGTCCGAGGTGCCTCCGCTCACGCCATAGGCACCCACCATCTCATCGCCTTTGAAAATCGGCGCACAGCCGCCCGACACCACCACCTTGCCACCCGTGAAGATGGAGGCGTTGATCAGCATTTGCGGGTTGCGCTCTTTGAACCATTGCTGGATCGCCAAGCCGTCTGGAAAACGTGGGCTCATCGAGCGAAAAGCGGCCACGGTGAAGGCTTTGCTGGTGGCAATGTCGGGGGTGATGAAGCCCGCGTCGTCCATGCGCTCCAGCGCCAACAAGTGGCCCTCAGCGTTGACCACGGCAATGGCCACGGGCACTTTCATCTCCAGCGCTTTGGCCGAGACGGTTTGGATGAATTCGCGGCATTCTGCAATTTTGAGTTTGGGCATGGAAATATAAAAAAGTAAGGAGACTAAAAATATTCTAGGATTGAAGTGACAACAAGAACTCAGAGAGACAACATGAATACCCTAAGGCATCACCTTGGCGACAGCGCCCGCCGCACCTGGATGGCCGCACTGTGCTTGGCCTTGGCGAGCGCAGCATGGGGGCAAACCAGCTACCCCAACAAGCCCATCAAACTGGTGGTGGGTTTTCCCAGTGGCAGCTCGGCCGATGTGACCGCGCGCATCTTGGCCAAAAAATTAAGCGACACCTTGGGCCAAGCGGTGGTGGTCGACAACAAGCCAGGCGCCAGCAGCAACATCGCCACCGACGGGGTAGTGCGTGCACCTGCCGACGGCTACACCGTGTTGCTGGGCTCGGTGGCCAACACCATCAATGCGGGCATGGGCAAAAGCTTGCCCTTCAACTTCGCCACCGACTTGAGTCCCATCACCTTGGTGACCAGCTTGCCCAACATCTTGGTGGTGCATCCCTCACTGGGCGTGAGCAGCGTGCAAGAGTTGGTGGCCTTGGCCAAAACAAAGCCCGGCGCGATTGACTTTGCGTCTTCTGGCAACGGCACCTCGCCGCATTTGTCGGGCGAGTTGTTCAACCTGATGGCGGGGGTCAAGCTCAGCCACGTGCCCTACAAAGGAAGCTCGCAGGCCATGACCGATGTGTTGTCGGGCTTGGTGCCGGTGATGTTTGCGCCCGCGTCCACCGCGTTACCGCACATCCAAAGCGGCGCGCTCAAGGCCTTGGCGGTGACCGGTGCGCAACGCTCGGCCATCGCGCCCAAGTTGCCCACCATCAGCGAGTCGGGTTTGAGTGGTTACGAAACCTCGGTGTGGTTTGGTGTGCTGGTGCCGCAACTCACACCGCGTGATGTGCAAGACAAGTTGTCGCAGGCCATCAACCAGTCGATCCAAGCGCCCGAGGTCAAGCAACAGCTCTTGAGCCAAGGCATCGATGTCTTGGGTGGCACACGGGCTGACTTTGCCAAATACATGGCCGCAGAAACCGACAAATGGGAAAAACTCATCAAAGCCTCTGGCGCCAAATTCGACTGACCCTCCAACCCCAAAGGATGACCATGCGCCTGTTCACTCGCACCTGCTTGTTGGTTGCCGCTTTGTGGTGGGGTGGAATGTCAGCCCATGCCGACTACCCCGACAAACCCATTCGCATGATCGTGCCGCAAGCCCCAGGCAGCGCCACGGACACCGCAGCGCGCATTTTGGCCAGCGAACTCTCGCTGCAACTGAACCAGACCATCGTGGTGGAGAACCGCCCCGGTGGGGGTTTCACCATTGGCTTGGACCTGGTGGCCAAAGCAGCACCCGATGGTTACACCATCGGTATGGGCCCCGTGGGTTCTTTGGCCATCAGCCCGAACATGATGGCCAAACTGCCCTACGACATTGAAAAAGATTTCCAACCCGTGGCCTTGGTCACACGCGGTCACATGTTGTTGGCGGTGTCGCCTAACTTGCCGGTCAACAGCGTGGCTGAGCTGATCGCGTATGCCAAGAAAAACCCAGACAAGCTGACCAATGCCTCGTCGTCCAATGGCTCGCCGGGTCACGTGGGTGGCGAGTTGTTCAAGCTGATGACGGGCACGCAGATCGTGCATGTGCCCTACAAAGGCGGTGCGCTGGCCATCAACGACTTGATGAGTGGGCAAGTCGATGTGCTGTTTGAAAGCCTCAACTCCATTGCCCCCCACGCGCGCTCGGGCAAGGTCAAAGCCTTGGGCGTGAGTGGCGCGCGCCGCTCGCCAGGGTTTCCTAGCATTCCCACCATTGCCGAAGCCGGTGTCCCGGGCTTTGATGCGCCCACCTGGACCGGTGTGATCGCACCCGCGGGCTTGCCCAAGCCGGTGCTGGACAAGCTCAATGCGGCCACCAACCGCGCCATTGCATCGTCCAGTTTCAAAGAACGCTTTGGCGTGATTGGCGACGAGCCCGCAGGCGGCACACCTGAGGAGTTTGGCGACTTGATCAAACGCGAGTTGGCCAAGTGGCGCGATGTGGTCAAACGTTCAGGCGCAAAATTTGATTGACTAGACGTCCAGAATGGGCCGCATGCGGCGCAGTGGCACGAAGCGCCAACGCCCCACATAGCAGGCCACCCAGGCACATGCCAGGCCCCAGCACAGCGTGATCAGCAAGGGGGTGTGCCAGTTGCCCTCGAACGCATTGAACATGCAGGCCTTCACGCCCATCACCACCCAGGTCATGGGCAGCCAAGGGCTTATGTGGGCATACAAACTGCCGCTGAGCTCCACAGGTAAAAAGCCACCCGAGGCCGAGACCTGAAAGGCCAAAAACAACATCGCGATGGCCTTGCCCGCATCCCCAAAGGCGCGCGTCAAGGCATAGACGATGCACACAAAGGTCAGCGATGAGATGGCCAGCATGCACGCCAACAGCAGCGGGTGTTCGATGGCGATGCCCAGCACCACGTTGAGTGTGAACAACACCCCAGCGGCTTGCAACAACGCCACTGTGGCCGGTACCGACACCTTGCCTGCAAACATGGCCCCTTTTGAAAAGCCTTGCGCCAAGCGCGGCAGCAAACGCAGGTGTACCAGAAATGCGGCAATGCCGGCACCTAGCCACAGCGCCACCGGAATGATGTTGGGCGCAAAGCCGCTGCCGTGGTTGGCCACTTGGGCGTCGACTTCCAAAATGGGCGTGACCGAATGGGCCAGTCCTTCGGCGCTGCCCTCGATCGAACCCACCGAGTTGGGCAGTTGTTGCGTCATGAGGTCGATGCCCGCCGACAGGTAGTGCGAGCCCTCGCGCAGTCTTTGCAAACCCTCATTGAGCTGTGTGCTGCCGCGGGTGACATCGGCAGCGCCATGGCGCAGGGTGTCGAGTTGGCTGTCCTCGGGCAACTTGCTGCTCATGCCGCGCAAGCCTTGGCGCAAGTCGCGCACGCCAAAGGTCAGCGCACGCACTTTGGCGCTGAGGGTGGTGGCGCCTTGGCTGAGTTTTTGTTGGCCTTCTTGGGCTTGCACCAAACCCACATCCAATTGCTCGGCACCTAAGCGCACCCGGTCCAGACCGTCGGACACTGCGGCAGGCACAAACAAACTGTTTTCGGTTTCTGCTTTGAACGCCCCCACACTTTGCGCCATGCGTTGGCTGCCCAAGCGAATTTCTTGCAGGCCTTTGTCCAGCTCTTGGTGTCCTGCGGCCAGAGCTTCTGCGCCGGTGCGCAGACTGCGCACATCGTCAATCGGGGGCAGGCCCGCTTCCATCGCGCGTATGCCAGAGCCCAGTTGAGTCGTGCCATCGCTCAGGCGCAACACGCCCTCTTGTAAGCGCGCAGCGCCTTGACGCAAGCTGCCGCTGCTGGACTCTGCTTGGCTGGCGCCATGGGCCAAGTCCAGGGCGCCACTGCGCAACTGCGTCATGCCTGCGTGCAAGCGATCCACACTTTGCTGCGAGCCCGCACTGGCGCTGAGCACCAAGGCCCAGCGCTGTTCGTTCAAGGTTTGGTTGACTTCTTCACCCAGAGCCTTGGCAAATTGCGAGGCCAGCACCGAACTTTCGTAGTTGTTGCCCGCCGAGGTGTAAACCACCAAGCGGCCCTGGCCCGCTTGCAAGCCGGGCACGGCGTTGGCGCTGAAGTCATTGGGAATGATGAGTGCAAAGGCCAACTTGCCTTGGCGCACCTGTTGGCGCGCCTGCGCCTCTTGGTCGAAACTTTGGTAACCCAGTTGCTTTTTGGCTTGCAAAGCAGTGACCAAGTCGTGGCCAATGTTGAGGGTTTTGTCGCGGTAGGTGAAGCCCTGGTCCAGGTTGACCAAGCCGACCGGTAAAGCGGTGGCGCGTGCTGTGGGGTCCCACACGCTGGAGAGGTAGATCAGCAGGTACATCGAGGGGATAAGCACCACCACCAGCGCCGCCCACATCAGCTTGGAATGGTGCCAATAAGCATTGAACTCCAGCCGCGCCAAACACCCGGCCTGTTGGCGAAAGGTTTGCCAGCCAGAGCGTGGGAGGTGGGTAGTAGAAGGTGGGTTCATGTGAGGGTTCTGGCGATAGATGTTTTGATCTGAGCAGGGCTGTTGTACGGAGGATGTTTTAAGAGGTCCTCGCCTTGTCAATGGCTTGAAGCCACATACCAAGTACCGCGACCCACGCCATGCTTGACCAAGTGACTGTCCTTGGCGAGTTTGGCCAGATGTGCCTTGATGGAGGCACGTTTTGCGCCTGTTTGTTGCGTGGCCTGCACCGTGGTGAGCCTGTCGTGTTCTCTGGCCAAGGCAACCAAGTCGGCGGAGAGCTTTGGCAAACGCTGAGAGAGCATTTTTTCTCGATCGACCTTCTCTGCGAGGCGTTTGACTTGGGATGCCAGTGATGACAGGAAAAACACAACCCATGGTTGCCAGTTGGCGCTGTCGGTTCGAACCGTGCCTTGTGTCTGGCGCAGTGCGATGTAGTACCCGCCTTTGTTTTGCTCATCCATAAAAACGGTTGCTATTGAGAACGGTGGACAACAGCGCAACAGGTCAAATTCCCGAACTCCCGCCGAACCACCAAGCCAGGCCTCCCACCACCATCAAAATCGCAAGAATTTTCACGAAAAGCCAACGCATCTGGCTTTGCATCCGATCCACCCGTTGCACCAGGGTTTGGTTTTGTTGCGCCAGCGTGTTGATCAGCTCGGTGGCGGACACCAGTTGCACCTCCAGCTGCTGCTGGCGAGCGTTCAAGCGTGCCAAGTCGGTGTGGAGCTGTTCCAGTTCGGTGGGTGGGGTGATGTCTTGGGTTGGCGCTGCTGTTTCAGCGGCGGTGTCGATACCGGCCTTCTTGGCCACACGGTCCCACAAGCCCTTGGCACCATCGGCCACTTTGGGTGCGTTGCTGATCACGTCCGACCAGGGGACGCTTTGAATCACTTTGAGCCAACCGATTGCCATCTTGTGTGCCTTTCACAGGTTGAACCCTCGTGCGCATGGCATGCGCGGATGGGTCAAGTGTGAAGTCTAGAGGCAATCGGCGTGCGCTTCAGTTGCCCTCAATACCGCCTTGAATGCTGCCTTGGTGCACCTCGGCTTCGCCGTGCTGGCTCAGCAGGGTCATCAGGTGTTTGCGAATCAAGATGCCGGGACGGTCTGAGTCCATGGAATATTCCACGCCTCGGCGGCGCAGGTCGACCACGGCGTCGGGGTCGGTGGACTCCAAGATGTCTTTGTCTTCGCGTGTGATGACTTCGTCAAAGTGCACCAGCATGGCTTCGGGGCACTCGGCTTCGGTGTCGTTGCGAAACAGCCATTGGCACAGCTGAATGTGACCGTCGTCAATGGGCGTGAAGCAGTTGATGATGATGTGGCGAATGCCCGAGGGGTACTCGATGTCAAGGCGGCGTGAGAACGGCAAAAAGTAAGCGTTGCGCATGTGGCGCGTGGTGATGGGGTCGCTCACGCCGCTGATTTGTTGAAATTGCTCAGGGTTCACGGCTTGGATGATGGTCTCGGCATAAAAACCGGCGTCGTTCTCCACCAGCTCGTACTTGCTGGGTTTGGGGGAGGCCGCCACGCCAAAGGTGGCGCGGTGCACAAAGCTGAAGTGCGAGTTGTCAAAGCTGTTTTCTAGTGCACGCACGGGGCTGGTGGCCCAGGTTTCATAGAACTGGTAGATGGTGCGCCAGCCAGGCGCATCGAATTCGGGAATGGGCGGGATGTCGGCCACCGGGTCTTCCAGCGCCACCCAGGCATAGCCGTAGCGGGCGGTGCAGTGGTAGGCCTTGGTGCAGTAGTCGGGCGGAATGGCGCGGTCGGCGTCGTATTGCACGATTTGCACCACCTGGCCCGTGCGGTCGTAGGTCCAACCGTGGTAGCCGCAGCGGATGCGGCCTTGGCCACAGGCCTGGCCTTCTTTGTCGACGCACCAGCCTTTGGACAACTTGGCCGTGCGGTGACAGCAGCGGTCTTGCAGCGCAGCGGGTTGGCCGTTGTCGTCGATGAAGAGCACCAAGTTTTCACCGAGCAGGGTGAACGGTTTGGGTCCGTCAGCGAGCTGCGACAGCGGGATGACGGCATGCCAGAATTTTCTGAAAACAGCTTGCTGTGTGACCAACATAGAGGCGCTCCTAATTAAATTTCAACATGGCGTCGCGAACGCGATCGCGAAATCGGGTGAGCTGCGTGGGCGTGGCCACGTTCATGTGGTAACGGGCGTGGTAGTCGATTTTGACGCCTGGGCCTGCCAGCACCTTGAGGTAGCGTGTGATCACGTGCCGGGGTGGGTCGCCCATGTACCACGCCATCCAGCGCGGGCGTCCATAGGTCACCACGGCGCTGATGCGTCGGATGTGGGTGAGGGCGGGTTTGACGTGAGCCGGGTCGCTGATGTCAAAGGCCACACCGGGCATGAGCAGGCGGTCAAAAAAACCTTTGAGCATCGCAGGCAAGCCAAAGCACCAGGTGGGAAAACAAAACACCAAGGCCTCGGCACGCTCCAGGCGTTGCAAGTAGGCTTGGACCGGAACGCGGTTGCTGGGCACCTCGTGGTAGCCCAAGCGTTCTTCGCGCGACAGCACCGGGTTGAAGCCTTCGGCGTACAAGTCAAAGTCGTCCACCTCGTGCCCCGCCTGCGTGAGCGCGCCCACCACGTCGCGGTGCAGCGTGGCGTGAAAACTGGTTTCCACCGGATGACAAAACACCACCAAAACGCGCATGGCTTGACCTTTGTGTGGGATGACGTGTGGGCTGTGACGTAAGGGGCTAGGGCGGGGGGCCGGTTAAGAGGCCTGGATTTTTTTCACCAAGGCACGGGCGCGGGCTGACAACTCGGCCAAGTCCAAGCCGGGTATCTGGCCATCGCGCACCACCGTGCGTCCTGCCACCCAGGCGTGACGCACCTGGGCTGCACCGCCAGCGGTGATGGGCGCGGTGGCGTCATCGTGGTTGCCGGCGTAGCGTGGGTGGGTCAGGTCGTAGAGCACCAAGTCGGCCTGCATGCCAGGGGCCAGTGTGCCCACCTCGTCTAGCCCCAGCACCTTGGCGCCGTTGGCCGTGGCCCAGTGCACCAGGGTCTCGACCGACTGGGCGGTGGCACCTTTGACGGCGCGGTGAATCATCCAGGCCGCATGCAATTCACTGATCATGTCGGCGGCTTCGTTGGAGGCCGCACCGTCCACCCCGATGCTCACGGTGGCACCGGCTTGCGCCAGGGCTTGCACAGGGGCCACACCGCTGCCCAAGCGGCCATTGCTTTGCGGGCAATGCGCGATGGCGGTTTGGGTTTGGCCACAAATAGCAATTTCTTCGGCATCCAAATGCACCATGTGGGCAAAGCTCACGTCGGGGCCAATCCATTCGTGTTCGGCACACCAGTCCACCGGGCGAGACTTGAGCACGTCCCGCGCAAAGCGCACGTAGTCGGCGGTTTCAGACAAATGGCTGTGCAGGCGAATGCCCAGGCTGCGCGCGGTACGCGCCATCTCGCGCAGCTCGTCGGGTGTGCACGAATAAAACGGGGTGGTGGGCGCCATCACCACTTTGCGCATGGCCTGGGGCGAGGCGTCGTGGAACTGCCGCGTGCTGTGCTCGACCTCACGCAAAAAAACATCCAGCGGTTGGGTGGGCATGGGCGGGCGCTCGTCGGTGGCAAACGAGCGGCCCATGGTGGCCCCCCCACGCAGCAGCACAAAGCGCACGCCCAGGCGCTCGGCCACGTTGAACAGCGTGGCGCTGGGGTCGTAGCCCATGTTGGTGCCGTACAGGTAATGGTGGTCGGCCACGGTGGTGCAGCCCGACAGCAGCAACTCGGCAATGCCGATGGTGGCCGCGATCTCAATCGCCTCTTCACCCAAATAAGGGCCATAGCGGTAGGGCACCGATTGCAGCCATTCAAACAGCGGCACGTTCAGCCCGGCGGGCACGCCTTTCAACACCGACTGAAACAAGTGGTGGTGCGTGTTGACAAAGCCGGGGTAGACCACGCAGCCACGCGCGTCCACCACGGTCTCGCCTGCACGCGGGGTGAGGCTGCCCATCTCGGTGATGCGGTCGCCTTCAATGCGCAGGTCGGTGGCTCGGGTGTGTGCTTGGGGCTCGGGGCTGCCGGTCAGCATGGCGCTGGCGTTTTGAATCAGGGTGCTGGTCATGGGCTCAGGTCTCGGTGATCACGTTTCGGTGGTGGCTTCGCTGTCGTGCCAATGGCCAATGGCACGCTTGGAGGCAAACAGCATCAGCACAAACAGGGCAATGCCCGCAACAGAAATTAAAAACAAAGCGGCAAACAAACGTGGGATGTTGATTTGAAACCCCGCCTGCAAAATTTGATAGGCCAAGCCCGCGCCCTGGCCGCCGGTGCCCGCCACAAACTCGGCCACCACGGCACCAATCAGCGACAAGCCGCTGGAGATGCGCAAGCCCGCAAACCAATAAGGCAGGGCGGTGGGGATTTGCAAGCGCAGCAGGGTTTGCAACTTAGACGCACGCTGCATGCGAAACAGCGAGGCCAATCCCGGGTTGACACTGCGCAGCCCCAGCGTGGTGTTGGCGATGACCGGGAACAAGGCAATGATGGTGGCGCACACAGTCAACGCCAACATGGTGTCTTTGACCCAGATGATGATCAGCGGTGCTATGGCGGCAATCGGCGTGACTTGCAACAGCACCGCGTACGGAAAAAAGCTGATTTCAATCCAGCGGCTTTGCACAAACACAAACGCAACCAAAGTGCCAATGAGTGTGGCCAGCACAAACGCCATGAAGGTGATTTGCATCGTCACCCAAAGCGACTTCATCAAGATCACAAAGTCCAGCCGCAAGGTGGTGGCAATCACGCTCGGGCGCGGCACGATGTAGTCGGGCACGGCCAAGTGCCAGCAAGCGACTTCCCAGGCCAGCAGCAACAGCACGCCCACCAAGCCGGGGGCAAACCAAGTCAAAAACTTTTCGGAGCGAATCAACGGGCTCATAGAGCACTCTCGCTGGTCACAGGTGTGGTGCCTTCTTCGCCGGTGCCACTGGCCAGGCTGGCGTGGTAGAGCAGGGCAGACAAGTCGGTGCAGTGACGCGCAAAGGTGTCGCTGGTGCGGTAGGCCGCGTCGCGTGTGCCGTTGTGCGCAATGTCGTAGCAGGCGTGTACGCGCCCTGGGCGCGCGGCCATCACCACCACGCGGTCGGATAAAAACGCCGCTTCGTACACCGAGTGGGTGACAAACACCACCGTGAGGTGTTGTTCGGTGCACAGCTGGCGCATGTCTTCGTCCAGCCGGTTGCGGGTGATTTCGTCGAGCGCACCAAACGGCTCGTCCATCAACAACAGGTTGGGTTGAGTCACCAGTGCCCGCGCAATCGAGACGCGCATTTGCATGCCACCTGAGAGTTCGCGGGGGTAGCGTTGCGCATAAGGGCCCAAGCCCACGCGCTCCAGCGCGGCTTGCACACGAGGACCGCTCTCGCTGGGTGGCGCACCGGCCAAGTCGAGTGGCAAACGCACATTGGCTGCCACACGGCACCAGGGCATCAGCGTGGCCTCTTGAAACACAAACGCCAGTTGGCGACCGGGCTGACCCACGGCCTCAAAGTCAGAGCGCCACCAACGGATGCGTCCGTCGGTGGGCGTGAGCAAGCCCGCCATCATGTTGAGCAGCGTGCTTTTGCCGCAGCCCGACGGACCAATCAACGAAACAAACTCCCCCGCACGCACGCTCAAGCTCACCGGGGCCAGCGCTTGGGTGCCGTTGGCGTAGGTCTTGTGCGCGGACAACACGTCCACGCAGGGGTTGTCGTCAACGTTTGGCTCGGGTGTGTGTGCGGGGTTTGTCATGGGCGCGTCAAGGTCAGGGCATCACGCGCAGGTCTTTGACAAAGTCCAGCGTGAAGGCATTGCGCCACGGTGTTTCAGGCTTGATCAACTTTTCGCTCACCAAGTAGTCGTAGGTTTTTTTCCAGCGTGCTTCGGTCATGGTGCCCACGCCCAGCTTGGCTGCGTCACCGCCACCCAAGACCTTGAGGTCTTTCATTTGCTTGATGGCAAACGCAATTTGCTCGTCGCTCATGTTGGGGTTGTCTTTTTTGATCAACTCATTGCCGGGTGCTGGGTTCTTGAAGTAACTCACCCAGCCTTCCATGGTGGCGCGCACAAAGCGCTTGACCGCGTCGGGGTTGGATTTGACAAAGCCCGTGGTGGACACCAAGGTGGTGCCGTAAGGGGGGTAGCCTTCATCGGCAAACAAGAAGAACTTGGCGGGCACATTGCCCTTCATGGCTTGGAAGGGCTCAGACGACGGGTAGGCTTGCTGCGCGGTGTTGGCGTCGGCAAAGAAGGGTTGCAGGTTGAAGGTGTAGGGCTTGCTTTGCTCGTCGGTGTAGCCGTATTTGGCTTTCAACCAGGGCCACCAACTGGCACGCCCCGACGAGGCCACCAAAATGGTTTTGCCTTTCAAGTCGGCCAGCGACTTCACATCGTCGTGGGTCAGCATGCCCTGCAAATCGCTCTGAAACGAGGTGGCCACGGTCACCACCGGCAAGCCTTTTTCCACCCCGCTCATGACCTGAAAGTCGTAGCCCATGATCAAGTCGGCCTGGCCTGCGGTGAGCAGTTGCATGCCGTTGATTTGTGGGCCACCCATCTTGACGGTGACATCGAGCCCGGCTTTTTTGTACAAGCCCGTGGCCAGCGCCTGGTAGAACCCGCCGTGCTCGGCCTGTGCATACCAGCTGGTGAGGAAGGTGATTTTGTCGTCGGCGTGAGCCAGACCTTGAAGCGCAAAAGCGCTGAGCAACAAACACTTGGCAATGAAGCTGCGACGTGGGGCTGTGTGCATGGGCATGTGGACCTCTTCAAAAATGGCGTGATTCACACCATGGCAAAGCCCTTGCGTTGCGCGCGTGCACACCGAAACAAGCTGCCTGCCAAGGCATTCGTTGTCGGTGGCAATTTCCTGCACAACGGACAAGCCGAGGTGCTGAACGCTTCTACCCCCAATGGCAAGGTTGCAAAGGCTGTGCCACGTTTTTGAGGGGGTGTTTGAACCCATTGGCACGGCTTTGGCGCTGCCATGAACCAACTTGGGTGCTGCTTGCACCAAGTTGGCGTAGATGCGTGCCCATGCCCGGGTTTGGAAACTTTATTGCAGCGATGACAAAAACTGTTGCAGCTCAGGTGTTTGCGGGTTGGCAAACAAGGTGTCTGGCGTGCCTATTTCGTGGACCAGACCTTGGTGCATGAAGACCACACGGTCGCTGACCTTGCGCGCAAAGTTCATCTCGTGCGTCACCATCAGCAAGGTCATGCCTTCTTGCGCCAGGGACTCCACCACCGCCAACACCTCGCCCACCAACTCGGGGTCGAGGGCCGAGGTGATCTCGTCGCACAACAAAATGCCGGGTGCCATGGCCAAGGCGCGTGCAATGGCCACGCGTTGTTGTTGGCCGCCGGAGAGTTGTTCTGGGAAGGCGTTCAACTTGTCTGACAAGCCCACACGTGCCAACAGCCGTAGCGCTGTGGCTTGCAACTCGGGCTTGGGGGTTTTCTTGACCAAGCCAGGCGCCAGGGTGATGTTGTCGCCCACGCTCAGGTGCGGGAACAGGTTGAACGACTGAAAAATCATGCCCACTTGCTGGCGCAAGGCGCGCATGGCGGCCGCGTCGTCGTACACCAAGGCTTGGCCTTGCACCGTGAGCCTGCCGTGCTGAAACACTTCCAAGCCGTTGATGCAGCGCAGCAGGGTGCTTTTGCCCGAGCCGCTTTTGCCAATGATGGCGATCACTTCGCCAGCTTGCACTTGGAGGTCGATGCCTTTGAGCACTTCGTGGGTGCCGTAGGACTTGCGTAAACCTTGAATGTCGACGGCCAAAGGCGCTTTGGGGTCAGCGTGTGACATGGAGCTTGCTTTCTAAAACACGGGCATACAGGCTGATGGGGTAGCACAGGGCAAAGTACAACAAGGCCACACAGCTGTACACGATGAAGGGTTTGAAGGTGGCATTGGTGATCATGGTGCCGGCCTTGGTGAGTTCGATGAAGCCAATCACCGACGCCAGCGCCGTGCCCTTGACCACTTGAACCAAAAAGCCCACCGTGGGTGCCACGGCCACACGCGCGGCTTGCGGCAAGATGACCCAGCGCAACTGTTCGCCAAAACTCAGGGCCAGGCTTTGCGCGGCTTCCCATTGGCCTTTGGGAATGGCGCGCACGCAGCCATGCCAGATCTCGGTCAAAAAGGCGCTGCTGTAGAGCGTGAGCGCCACCGCAGCGGCGGTCCAGGCCGAGGTTTCAAAGCCCAGCAGCGCCATGCCAAAGTAGGCCAAGAACAGCTGCATCAACAAGGGCGTGCCTTGGAACACCTGCACATAAGCCGACACGCCAGTGCGCAATGCTTGGCTGTGGGTGGTGCGCAGCACCAACAACAACAGGCCCACCAGCCCGCCACCCACGAAGGCGATCAGCGACAGCACCACCGTCCAACGCGCCGCCAGCAGCAGGTTGCGCACGATGTCCCACAAAGAGAACTCAACCATGGCGACCTCCGAAGATGAAGCGTTGGCCAAGCTGGTTGAGGGCCCAGCGCACTGCGCTTGACAGCAGCAGGTAGATCACGGTGGCCACGATGAAGGCCTCAAAGGCGCGGAAGTTGCGGCTTTGAATCAGGTTGGCCGCGAAGCTGAGTTCTTCGGTGGAGATTTGCCCACACACGGCCGAGCCCAGCATGACGATGATGATTTGACTCACCAGCGCCGGCCACATGCGCTGCAAGGCGGGTGGCAGCACCACCCAGACAAAGGTTTGCATGCGGGTCAGCGCCAGGCTGTGAGCCGCCTCGATCTGGCCGGGTGGTGTGGCCTGAATGCCTGCGCGCACGATCTCGCTGGCATAGGCCCCGAGGTTGAGCACCATGGCAATGACCGAGGCCCACTCGGGCGTGAGCCGCACCCCCATGGC
>CAITHK010000304.1 GCA_903892175.1 uncultured Burkholderiales bacterium
CAGAACCAATTGCACCAGCATTGGCCATGGGGGCCAAGTTGTTGTTGATGTTGTTTTGGTTGATGTCAGACAGCCCCTGTGCCGCTGGCATCAGGTAATTGCTGACGTACCCACTGGCAGCCTCCGCAGGGCTTTGCCCGGCGGCTGTGAAGTATGGGCTTGCAGCAGACAGCGGCGCAGTTGAAGACGTTGCCGCATTCAATGTGTTGCCAGCGGCAGCAAGGGTGGGCAAATATTGCGAAGCTGCGCTGTTTACGTCGGAGAATGCCTGTTGTTGAAGCGGAGTAGCGCCAACATAATTGGCATTGTTTACACCAGCATTAACTGCGTTTGCTTGATTTTGGGCGTAATTGGTATACCACTGAGGTGCAACCGTTTCCGTACTTTGCGTGCTGGTCGTTAAATTTGCCATGATTAACCTTTCGCTGCCATCTTGAGATAGTCAAGTGGTGACTTTGCCTTGGGGGGTATTTTAGACGTAGGAGCTGATCTTTTGTGCTTTCTTACCTCTTCGCGCATCTTGTCCAACAGTTTGGCACCAGCTTTGTTGTCGCCGCGGCCAATTGCCGTCACCAAATTCGCTGAGAACACGTATTCACCGTCAGCGATCTGAGCGGCCACAGGTTGGCCTCCAGCAGATTCGTGGTGGGGTATGCTGCGACGGAACTTTTCAAGCGCCTCTGCGCCTGCTTTGCTCGATCCATCGCCCAATGCGGCAACCAAGTCGGCGTCCGCCACATAGTCGCCGTCGTGCAGCATGGCAGGAATGTCATCCGATTGGCCAGTCCCTTTGCCGTGAGCATAGTAACCAGTCAGACCAGTGATGAACTCAGGCTTGTGGCCCTTGGGAGCCGCCTCTTCGTATTCCTTTGCTTTGCCGCCATGGGCACGATGAATCAGATTACTCAACGGACCTTCATTCATTTGCGTCAAAGGCTGGAAGTATTTTGAACCTTGTCCGTTACCTTGAAGCGACAGCATCTTTGGCTCATAAGTCTTGGCAAACTGAGGCGTGGCTAAATCGCTCATACCTTTCCAACCTTCTTTGATTTCCTTTTCGTTGAGTGAATTTGTTAGATCCCCAACGCTGCCTGCATCGGCGTAACCTTTGGGTTTGTGGTGATCAAACGTCATGCCGCGCTCTTTCAAGAGACGCAACAACTCAGGATCAATGTGGTCTTCAATGCTGCCGCCGTCTTTTGCAGACATGGTTGGTAGGCCCAAATGCATCATGCCAGTTGGCTGCGCAAGGTTTGTGATGCCCAAGTTTTGCATGCTGTTGGAGCCAATGTCCAGATTGCCAACAGACAAATCTGTCAAGCCAAGCGTTGGCATTGATGTGCTTGAGGTCGGCTGAACCGAGGGCGAATTGTTTGAGGCCGTCTGTATTGGCGAAGACATCATGTGAGACGCCGTGCTTACTGGTGTTCCGTTTGGATTGGTCAAAGCGCCATAGGCGTTGACGTTGGGCAACCAGTTCTGTCCAGTTGCATCTTTCAATTCTGCGTTTGCAGCCGAGTTGATGCCGCCACTCAAAGCGCCAGTCAGTGGGTCTTGGCCAGTCGCAAGTGCTCTCAGGCCGCCAGACGTTGCGCCACTCAAGCCTTTTTTCTCAAGCATGCCCATGGTGTCGCCAGTGTCGGGCGAGATGCTGTTGGCCACGCCATTGGCCGCATAGCTAATACCTTGAGACAAGGCGGCGGACTCCAGAACTTTGGTTGGGTCTGCACCCTTTGCAATCTGAATGCCTGGGTTGACGTACTGAATCATTTCAGGATTGCCAGACGCAATCAATGCAATGTCAACCAAGGCCGTGGTTGGGTCTTTTTCGATTGACTTGACGGTGTTGTCGATCGCGTCTCCAACGCCATGGACTACGCTACCAACGAAGCCTCCAATACCGCTGACGGCTCCGCCGATTGCATCACCAATTGAACTTACTGCTCCCATGTTGTCACCTTATAAATTTGCCATCCAGTTAAACCGAGGCAGGTCAGAGTGTTGGACGTCTAAACCGATCAAACGCAAAAGTTGCAAGATGCCAGGATTGTCCGCTTTGCCGTACAGGCGTTTGACTTGAGCTTGACGCATTGTGTCAATGAACTTTGAGAGGCTGGTGCGCAAAGCCGTTGGATTGTCTTGAGTGTACAAATGGCACTCTACTGCGCCATGAGCCAAGTGCGTGATCAGCAAAATGCTGCTGCCAGCGCTGATGATGCTGCTCTTGCCTTCTTGCAGGCGTTGGTGCACAAAATGCAAAAGCTGATTTGGGTCAACCCCATGCTGTTGTGCGTCAGCACTGATAATTTCTGAAGGTGTCATGTGTTCCCCAAATTCATTATTCCGACCATGCTTGCTGCCCAGTCTTGCCAAGTTTCAAATGTTCTGTGATCGGGTATTCCCGATTGCACAAAAAAACCAATACCGTTCATGCCATCGACCCACTCGCGCCACTTCTCTTCGGGCACATTTCCCAACTGGTTTGCCGCAAACAATTCTTCCATGAGAAGACAGTAATAGTTCCATGTCATGTTGCGTGGATCGTAGGTTACCAAAACCGATTCCCCTTGGTGGGTTGGCCAAGCAACTTCGCTTCTTTTCCAGAATTGGCAATCATTATGGATTGCCAGTCGAGCGAATGTCGCCAGTGTCTATGCTCAAGAGCACCTTGCCCATGTAATAGTTGCCACCGTTCACGTTTGAAGTAAAGCGCAAGCGCATCTCACGACGCTGCTCTCGCATGTCAACCTTCAACGTGCCTGGGTCAAAATAATACGGGTCAGAAGCCACGTCAGTGTCATCGGCATAGCCTTTACCAGTCACGGTCACAAACATTTGGCCAGACTGCACAAAGTCAGGTTCGACACGCTCGCATCGAGTCCAGACGTTGTCGCCTGGCTGCTGCATCGTGCCGACCAAGCCAGTTGCGGAACCCAAGGTTGGCGTCTCAAAGTATGAAGTGATGGCGTCCACTTGGTTTGTGTAGATTTGATCGGTGCCAATTTCGTGTTGCCACAATGTGTATGACTTGGCGGTGGTTACCGTCACGGTCAACCCTGTACCGCCCGACGGGGGCTTGGCAGAAGTCACTTGGACAGTTGATAAAGCGTTTTGATAGATGCCGCCGTAGCCGACGCTCAGTCCAGTGACAACACCGCCAGAAACGCTTGTCACGACCAATTGGGCTGGGTTGGCAGAGCCAGTGGTCAGCACCACCACGTCGTTGACTGCGTAGCCTGTGCCGCCGTTCACAATTGACGCTCCAGTCACTTGATAGCCGCTTGTGGTGTTACCGCCCCACACGGGGTAGCGGAACACCTCAGAGAATGCGCCAGCAGATCGGTTTGCACCAATGCCAG
>CAITHK010000305.1 GCA_903892175.1 uncultured Burkholderiales bacterium
AGGACTTGAACCTGGGACCAAAGGATTATGCTTACCACTTCAGCTTTCGCTGCCCGTTTCCAGTTTGTGGTCTGGACTGTCTCTTGTCTTTACGACCTACCCGTACAGTCTCTACACCTTCCCGCTATCTCTAGCGGGCTTGGCTCGGGATTACCACGCTGCAAGCAACACAGGCTTCCCCGAATTTGAGTAGTTCTACATGCCGGCAGAGTGAACTTACCGGCATGCAACCCAACGTCACTTGACCCTGACATTTTGGTGTTTTAGGTCACGTGATCTTTAAGTCCTCTGCTCTAACCAACTGAGCTATAGGCCCGTGACTTCTATTGTACTTTGCCAAAGTATCAGTTGGCCCATCGCGGCCCCAATGGCTTGACGAAATGAGGCGCGTATCATCCCCCGATGAAATTTTCGCCTCGCTCTGTGGGACTCATGGCTGCTGTCACCACGGTGCTCATATGGACCTCCTTTATTGTGATCGCCAGGGCATCTGCATCCCACAACTTGTTGCCGCTGGACATTGGATTTCTTCGCATTCTCGGAGCCAGCTCAGTGCTCTTGCCATGGGGCTGGTGGCTCATGCGTGCACCTAAAAAAGCGGGGACAGCGAAGGGTTCATTTTTCAGCTTATCCCCCCTGCCATGGCGCACCACAGCAGCAGCAGGTTTATTTGGCGGACTTCTCTACGCTGTATTGGCGTATTCAGGGTTTTTTTATGCCCCGGCCATGCACGCCTCGGTTCTATTGCCAGGCAGCTTGCCTCTTTGGACCGCTTTGCTGGCCTTGCTTGTGCTCAAAGACCCCATCTCCAAAAACCGAGGTTTTGGCTTGATGTGCATCTTGGCGGGAGATGTGCTGGTGGGGGGCGCCAGTTTGCTCAAAGCGTTTGACGGCACTGATGTGTGGAAAGGCGATGTGCTATTCATGAGTGCAGCAGTCTGCTGGGGCATGTACAGCGTCTTGGTGCGTCGAGACTCACTGAACGCGATTCGAGCCACGATGGCGATCACCGCTTTTGCATGCGTCACCTTTGTTCCGTCCTACGCCGGGGCGGCATGGATGGGTTGGATCCCAAGCCATTTGGCCACTGCACCTTGGAAAGAGCTGTGGTTCCAAGCCTTGTTTCAAGGGGTTGGGTCAGTGGCTATTTCAGGTATCACGTTCAACATGATGATTCGTCACTATGGACCTGTGCGCTCCACCATGATCACCGCCCTCGTGCCAGGCCTATCGGCCTTGGGCGCGGTGGCGGTGCTCAATGAGCCTATGCACTTGAACGTGCTTGCGGGTCTCGCACTGGTGACCTGCGGCATTCTGTTCGGGCTGCGTAAAACTTAGAACTCCAAAGTCTTAAAACTCCAGGGTCTGTCCTTCGGTCATCGGCACAACCTTGATCGGGCTGCCCTTCATGGCATCTTGAAACTCAGCCAAAGTGCCTTTGGTCAAAGGATTGGAGTTGTAGTGCATGGGCATGACCATCTTGGGTTGAATCCAAGTGCGGGCGGCAAAAGCAGCATCCTCGGGGTCCATGGTGAAGTTACCGCCAATGGGCATGAGCACGAGGTCGGGTTTGTAGCGCTCGCTGATGAATTTCATGTCGCCAAACAAGCCGGTATCGCCCATGTGCCAAATTTTGAAGCCGTTTTCCAGCTCAATGATGTAGCCCACCGCTTCGCCCGCAGGATGCGATTCGTTTTTGCCGGTCGCAGGATTGTTCCAAACGATCAAGGATGAGTGTTCAGCGGCTACCGCAGTGACCTTGATGCCTGGCAAAGGCTTGACGCTGCCGGTTTTGTTGAACCGATGACCCAAATTGGCTGGAAGCATGCCCAAGGTGATGAGGGGAGTCACCATGTCTGCGGGGCCATACAAAACGGTGTTGTTGAGTTTGGCCAATTCAGGCGCATCGCCCAAGTGATCAACGTGCGCATGGGTCACCAACAACAAGTCAATTTTTCCAAGTGCTGAAAAATCATTCTTGATGTTGGCTGGGGTTTTAGGCCCCCCTTTGAGCCAAGGGTCAATCACAATGACTTTTCCACCAGGCGACTTGATGCGAAAACCTGCCTGGCCCAGCCACAGCATTTCGGTTTTTCCTGCTGGGGCAGTTTGTGCTTGCGCAGCAGTGCCCAATAAAGCGACGGCAGTCAGCGCTGCAGCGCAGTTCAACGTGAGCCAACGGGTCAGTGTCATGAAAATTTCCTTACAAGTGCGGTTTAAAACAAACAGATCTTTGAACAAAATCAAATTTATTGAAAGAGGGTTTTCCGCAAACGCCCCCCCAATCAGTAGCCACCGAGACAGCCTTATTTGTGACTGAGGGCGTTGCTGACCAACTTAGACGTGATGTCGACAATTTGAATCATGCGGTCATAGGCCATGCGGGTGGGGCCAATCACACCTAAGGTCCCCACCACTTGGCCATCGACCTCATAGGGGGCACTGACCACAGAGAGCTCTTCCATCGGGACGATCTGGCTTTCGCCGCCAATGTAAATTCGCACACCTTCTGCTTGGGCAGAAATGTCAAGCAAGCGCACCAACTGGGCTTTTTGTTCAAACAGGTCAAAGGCCCGTCGCAAATTACCCATGTCACTGGAGAAGTCACTGACCGCCAACAGGTTGCGTTCGCCACTGATGACCACATCGTCTTGCACTTGTGTCAAGGCTTCGGTGCTGACTTGAACGGCCGCTTGCATGAGGCTTGCGATTTCGCCCCTCAGGGACTCCACCTCAACCAACAGTTTTTCACGCACTTGCTCAATGGCCATGCCTGAGAAATGCTGATTGAGGTAGTTCGAGGCCTCAATCAACTGCGACTGCGAGTAGTCGGTTTCCGTGAACAACACCCGGTTTTGTACGTCCCCCTCAGGGGAGACGATGATGACCAAAAAGCGCTTTTCAGACAAACGCAGAAATTCAATGTGGCGAAATACCGAACTGCGTCTGGGAGCAATGACCACTCCCACAAAATGCGACAAGTCAGACAACAAATGCGCTGCGTTGGCGATCACCTTCTGGGGCTGGTCTGCCGCAAGTTGGGGGGTCAGCAGTTGCCCGCGCTCGGTGGTGAGCATGGTGTCAACGAACAAGCGGTAGCCGCGGGCGGTGGGGATTCGTCCTGCCGAGGTGTGCGGGCTCACGATCAAACCCAAGGACTCCAAGTCAGACATCACATTGCGAATGGTTGCCGGTGACAGTTCGATGCCAGTTGCGCGAGAAAGCGTGCGCGAGCCAACGGGTTGTCCGTCCGCGATGTAGCGCTCTACCAGCGCTTTGAGCAATAACTTGGCGCGATCGTCTAGCATGGTCATGTGTTCGTCGAATTTTAGTGATGTAATTTAGCCATGAAATCGAAGTTTCGCCACATCGCTCTGCTCGGAAAATACCAGTTGCCCACTGCGGGCAGCGCCAAGCCGTCGACTCGGCTGACTCTGGAGAGCATTGCACAGTTTCTCCATGCACAACAGTGTGAAGTCATATTGGAGCACGACACGGCAGCCAATACAGGATTGAGCGGCTACCCGGTGATGGACGTACCAGGAATTGGTAAAAACTGTGATTTGGCGCTGGTGGTCGGAGGAGACGGCACCATGCTCGGGTATAGCCGCCAACTGGCCCAATACCAAGTGCCGTTGATTGGCATCAACCAAGGGCGACTGGGCTTCATCACCGACATTCCGCTGAATGCTTATGCAGACACGCTCAAAGCCATGCTGTGCGGCGACTACGAACAAGACAAGCGGGCCATGATGCATGCCAAAGTTTGGCGCGATGGCCATTGTGTGTTTGACGCCCTGGCACTCAACGATGTGGTGGTCAACCGCGGTGCCACTTCGGGCATGGTGGAGATGCGCGTTGAAGTCGACGGTCACTTTGTGGCCAACCAGCGCGCGGACGGTTTGATCATTGCCACGCCCACCGGATCCACCGCCTACGCTTTGTCTGCGGGGGGGCCCCTGCTGCACCCTTCGCTGCCCGCCTGGGTGATGGTGCCCATTGCGCCTCACACACTCTCTAACCGGCCCATCGTGCTGCCGGACCCCGGGGAGATCGTGATCGACTTGGTGGCTGGACGCGACGCCAGTGCGAACTTTGACATGCAATCCTTGGCGTCGTTGTTGATTGGTGACCGCATCACCGTGCGGCGCTCTGAACACAGCGCCTGCTTCTTGCACCCCAAAGGTTGGAGCTACTTTGACACGCTGCGCAAAAAGCTCCACTGGAACGAGGGTGTGGCATGAGCCTGCAGCACATGGTGTTGCGCGACTTTGTGATCGTGCGCGAACTGGACCTCAATTTATCCAAAGGCTTCACCGCCTTGACCGGTGAAACCGGTGCAGGCAAATCCATTTTGATCGATGCCCTGCAATTGGTGCTGGGCGCGCGGGCCGAAGCCAGCGTGGTGCGCGAAGGTGCCACTCGGGCAGAAATTTGTGCGCAGTTCGACCTCAGCCCTGACCTCCACCACTGGCTGCATGACGAAGGGTTTGCCAGCGCACAGGAAGCACCCGAGAGCCTGTTACTCAAAAGGACCATTGATGTCCAGGGCAAAAGCCGCGCCTGGATCAACGGCAGCCCAGCCACCGCCACCCAACTGCGCGCTTTGGGCGATCGAGTGCTCGATATTCACGGACAACATGCTTGGCAAAGCCTCACTCGGCCTGAGGCCGTGCGTGGTTTGCTCGACGCCTACGCCGGCGTGAGCTTGACGCAACTCGGCAGTCGGTGGGGCACCTGGCGTCAAGCCATGCAAGCCCTGCAAGACGCGCGCAACGCCCAAGATACGCTCCAAGAAGAACGTGACCGTCTGCAGTGGCAACTGGCTGAGGTCGAAAAACTCTCGCCCACCCGTGAGGCTTGGGATGAGCTCAACACCCAGCACACACGCTTGTCCAACGCACAAGCTTTGATGGACGCGGCACATGCGGCAATGGCTGCATTGCAAGACGACGACAACGGCGCCCTGCGCCAACTCGCGCGCGCCCAAGATGCGTTGCAAGACCAAGCGGGGGTAGAAGCTGAATTCACCAACTGGGTCGATGTGTTGGCATCCAGCTTGGCGCAAGCCGCCGATGTGGCGCACTCACTGCACAGCTACTTGGGGCATACCGAATTAGACCCCCAAGGCTTGCAGGCACTCGATGAACGCATGGGTCTGTGGATGTCCCTAGCCCGGCGCTTCAAACGCATGCCCCAAGAACTGCCTGCGCTTTATCAAGAGTGGCGCACACGGCTGTCTCAACTGGATGCCGCCACCGATCTCGGCGCACTGGAAGCCGCTCAATCGCAAGCTGAAAAGGCCTACCAAACCGAAGCGCGCCAGGTCTCTGTTGCCCGCGCAAAAGCCGCGCCCAAGTTGTCCAAAGCCATCACACAAGCCATGCAGGGCTTGGGCATGCAAGGTGGGCGCTTTGAAGTGGCCCTTGAAAACGCCGAGCAACCCACATCCAGTGGTTTGGAAAACGTCCAGTTTTTGGTGGCAGGCCACCCAGGCACCACCCCCCGTCCGGTGGGCAAGGTGGCGTCGGGCGGGGAACTCTCACGCATCGCTTTGGCCATTGCGGTCACGACCAGCCAATTGGGAAGCGCGCAAACCTTGATCTTTGATGAGGTTGACTCGGGCGTAGGTGGCGCTGTGGCAGAAACCGTGGGTCGCTTGATGCAACAGCTCGGACGTGATCGCCAAGTGATGGCCGTCACCCATTTGCCCCAGGTGGCCGCTTGCGCAGATCACCACTTGGTGGTCTCCAAACGCAGCGATGCCCAAGGCACCGCCAGCGAAGTCACCCCACTGCAGGACGCAGGGCGGGTGCGCGAGATTGCCCGCATGCTGGGCGGAGAAAAAGTCTCCGACACCACGCTGGCTCACGCCCGTGAGATGCTGCAGCGTCCCTAGGCCCAACAGACGCCCACACCATGAAGCAAGAAATCATTTTGATCACCGGCATGTCTGGCTCCGGCAAGTCTGTGGCCCTGCACGCCTTGGAGGATGCGGGCTATTACTGCGTGGACAACCTGCCGCCAGAGTTGCTGCTGCCTTTTGTCAAACTCGAACAACAACAACGCGCCAACAAAGTGGCCATTGCCATGGATGTGCGCAGCGCCAGTTCACTGCCATTGGTCATGCCGCAGTTGGCGCATTTGCGCGCTCTGGACGTCAATGTACGCCCCCTCTTTCTAGACGCCAGCACCGAGGTGTTGGTCCATCGCTTTTCGGAAAGCCGCCGCCGTCATCCGCTGTCCAGACAAGAAGCGCCAGACTTTGCCCCAGACCAGCAGCGTGACTTGATCGAAGCCATTGAGCTTGAGCGCCAATTGCTGGCTGATTTGCGGGAGACCTCGCACATCATCGACACCAGTTTGCTGCGCAGCTCTAAGTTGCTGGCCTATATCAAGTCGCTCATCTCAGCACCGTCCACTCAACTGACCTTGATGTTTGAATCGTTTGCGTTCAAGCGCGGCATTCCCCTGCACGCCGACTATGTGTTCGATGTGCGCATGCTGCCCAACCCGCATTACGAGTCTGATTTGAAACCGCTCACCGGACGCGATACGCCGGTGGCCGAATGGCTCTCGCAGCACCCCAGTGTTGACAAAATGGCGGCCCATATTGCCGAGTTCTTGACCACGTGGCTGCCCGACTTGAACCAAGACCACCGCAGCTATGTCACCGTCGCCATCGGCTGCACAGGCGGACAACATCGCTCGGTTTATTTGGTTGAGCGCTTGAGTGCCTTGTTCTCGCCCGATTGGGTCACCCTTAAGCGCCACCGCGAACTCGACCTCATGGGTTCGTGAGCAACTTGCGCACAGGGGCAGGCAACCCCAAAGTGGGCCATACATCTGCAGCCAACCATTGACCCAGCCCCATGCTGCGCGTTGCGCTCAAGGTCAATCGCACAGGATGCAGGTGCAAGTCTTTATGGGTCAGCACGTGTTTGAAGACACCCTCTTCCTGCAAAGCCCCAAGCAAACGCGCAGGCACAGCTTGATGCAACTGATCCAGACTGCCAAACATCGGCAAGGCGTACAAGCCAGCCCAGATCCCTGATGCGGGACGCTGCTCCAACAACACCTCCCCCTGTGGGGTGTGTGCCAGCAAAACCCACCATGATTCAGCGCTGCGTTTGAGCTTGCGTGTCTTGACCGGATAGTGTTGCGGTGCTCCTTCAGCCGCAGCCACGCATTGGCTTTGCACAGGGCACTGAGCGCAACGCGGTTGCTTGGGGCTGCACAAAGTCGCACCCAAGTCCATCACCCCTTGGGTATACCGAGGCATGGCCTGGGTCACCTGGCGCTGAGGCAGCATGTCTTGAGCCAGTGCCCACAAAGTACGTTCGTGGCGAGACGACGCCAAGTCTTCTTTGAAACCTAAGAAGCGCGTCAACACCCGTTTGACGTTGCCATCCAAAATGGC
>CAITHK010000306.1 GCA_903892175.1 uncultured Burkholderiales bacterium
CACCAAAGACAAGGGCAGTGACGTAGGTGCTGCGCTGAGCAGGTTCAGCACAGGCCTGAGCTGTCTTTGATAGAACTCAATGTCTGGAAACGATTGAGCGAAGACGTCGGCAATTTCGGTGTGATTCATGGGTGGCAAACAAGCTGATGTGACAACACACAAACAGTCGATGCACTCTTTTTACCAAGCTGTCACACAACAGTCTTGCATTTACTTGCCAAACCCATAAGAAAAGCTTGGCGCCTACAACGCCAACAATGCCTCGCGCAGGCCCTCGGTTCCAAACAAGGTTTGCGGATCCAAGCCAAGTGGTACTTGGACCCACTGTGGGCGCAACACCAATTGCTTGGCGGAGCGCAGTTCGCGCACCAGATCGTCGGGTGCAGTGAACCAAATTTGCTGGGTTCCCTGTGTGTTGACTTTGCCTGCTTGGGCCCAGTCACTGCTGGGACCCAACGTGAAACTGCGCCCGTCCAGGGTCAACTGCAAGTCGGTGCGCTGGCGAAAAAAATCCAACCAGTTGCTCGCGCCCTCTTGTCTCGCGTCGGGCTTGACAATCAACAATGCCTTCATTTGAGTGCCTATCGACACAAAGGCCAGCGTCACGATGGCATTGCTTTTGGCTTGCCTGCGCGAGACATAGGCCAGCCTCTGCCCGCCTGTGGAGGCTTCCAGGCGCCACCGAGGCAAAACGGCCTCCGATGTGTCGCTGGCAGTGTCCACCTTCCAGGCTTGGCGCAGGTGCTCGGGCACAAACATCACCTTGCCGGGGTCGGTCATCAGGGCTTGGTCCAGCAGCAAGCGGCTCACCCCCATCGCATCCATGTACTTGCCCAAGATGGCAGAGATTTTTTGCGTTTGAACAGGGTCCAAGCCATTGTCTAGGCCGCGAAACTGGTGCACCCCGTATTGGCCACCGGACTGCACCTTGCGCTCAAGCCCTCCCAAAAAACTGTAAGCGCACGACGAGATGCATTTGCCCTGCCACTTGGTGTCTTTGAGCGTGGACTCGGAGCCCTCCAACCTGGCAGGCAAGTAGGTGTTGAAACCTCGGGCACGGATGAGTTGCCCCAAGCGCAAGCCCCCCAACAAGTCACCCCCCAGGCTCTGAAACACCACGGTGGTGCCGCGTGGCAGCTCACTCGCAAATTGGGCCAGCAGGTCGGAGCTTTGTCGCTCAATCTGGCCTTGCGCCAAGATCAATTCAGCCTGACCCAACTCAGCGGGGGCTCGCCAGCAAGAGGAGGAAGAGAAAGAGGTGGAGTTTGCGTCGCCTTGGTTCGCGTCGGTGGGTGTCACGCTGCTGGGGGTCACGCTGCTGGGGGTTGAGGCCGCGTCTGAGCAACGCACCAGTTTGCTAAAGCTCATGCCCGGCACATCGGCGGCCCATGCGCTGGGCAGGCACACCGGGCTTGCCCACACCATGCACACCCACACCACACACCCCCACAGGGGGGAGCGACCGACGCGGTCAGCGTTCGCGGAACGCATTCTCTTTCACGCCCACAATCGGTTTGAGCAAGTAGTTGAGCACCGTCTTGTTGCCCGTGATGATGTCCGCCTGTGCCTGCATGCCTGGAATGATGGGGAGCTTTTTGCCAAGTGAATTCATCACCGAGGTTTGGGTCTCGACCCGCACGATGTAGTAATACAGCGTCTGCCCGCGCTCTTCACGCGAGACCGCGTCGGCCGAAATTTGCG
>CAITHK010000307.1 GCA_903892175.1 uncultured Burkholderiales bacterium
GCTGAAAGTTTGCCAACATCCAACATCTTGGCTGAAACGGCTCGCAAGGCCGAGCTTGCTGGCATGACGCTCGAGTTGCTGGAAGATTTGTTGCGAGATGAGTCTTAAACCTGCTTGCGTATCAGCGGCCAAGTGCTGGTGAACTTGGCCCGCTTGACACTGAAAAATGCTTTCACATTGCGCACATTGGCGTCTTGGGTGAACAGCCGTTGCGTCAGCGCCAAGTAGCTGGGCATGTCGGCGGTTTGCAGCACCAGCATGAAGTCCGGCCCAGGTGACACGCGCCAACACTGTTGCACCGCGTCTTCGGCCACGGCGCGTTGCTCAAACGCATCCATGTGTTCGCTGCCCTGCCGGTCCAGCGTCACTTCCACCAGCGCACTCAAGGCCGCTCCCTGTGCTGCACTCAAGCGGTCGGCGTTGAGCACGGCCACTTGGCGCTCTATCCAGCCTTCTTGCTGCAAACGCTTGACGCGGCGCAAACACGTGGGGGGCGACACCTTCACGCGCTCGGCCAAAGCCACATTGCTCAGGCTGGCGTCATGCTGGAGCAAGTCCAAAAGTTGCAAATCAATGTTGTCTATTTCTTCCATGAAATATATGATAAAGAAATTAAATTTCAATATCAATGATTGATGAAATTTAAATCCATATAAAGCGAAAAATAGTAGAGAAATTTCCTTCTGCACAGCCTACGATGCGCAGCAACGTCATTCAGGAGTGCAGAACATGTGCGGCATCGTCGGAGCAGTTTCATCACGCAACATCGTCCCCATCCTCGTTCAAGGCTTGCAGCGCTTGGAATACCGGGGCTACGACTCGTGTGGCGTGGCCGTGCATGCCGCCAGTTTGGGCGCCAAGCAAGGTGGCTTGCAGCGTGCGCGCAGCACCGCCCGCGTGTCTGAACTCATGACCCAAGTGGCGGTGGACCACATCGAAGGCGGCACCGGCATTGCCCACACGCGCTGGGCTACCCACGGCGTGCCAGCGGTGCACAACGCGCACCCCCACTTCAGCCACGGGCCTGGTGCTGACGCTGACCAACGCCCGGGCCGTGTGGCCTTGGTGCACAACGGCATCATTGAAAACCACGACGAATTGCGCGCTCAGTTGCAAGCCAAGGGCTATGTGTTTCACAGCCAGACCGACACCGAGGTCATTGCTCACTTGGTTGATAGCCTTTACAACGGCGACATTTTTGAAGCCGTCAAAGCCGCTTTGGCGCATTTGACGGGTGCGTATGCAATTGCCGTGTTCCACAAAGACGAGCCACACCGTGTCATTGGGGCGCGTGCCGGCTCGCCCTTGATTTTGGGTGTAGGCCAAGAGGGTGGCGAAACCTTTTTGGCCAGCGACGCCATGGCCTTGGCCGGGGTGACCGACCAAATTGTGTACCTCGAAGAGGGCGACTTGGTTGACCTGCAACTGGGCAAGTACTGGGTGTTTGACAAGGCGCGTCAACCCGTGACACGTGCCGTCAAAACCGTGCACGCCCATAGCGGGGCCGCCGAGTTGGGGCCTTACCGCCACTACATGCAAAAAGAAATTTTTGAACAGCCCCGCGCCATTGCCGACACGCTGGAAGGCGTGGAGGGCATCGTGCCCGAATTGTTTGGCGACGGTGCCTACTCGGTGTTCAAAGCCATCGACAACGTCTTGATCTTGGCCTGTGGCACCAGCTACTACAGCGGCTGCGTGGCCAAGTACTGGATCGAAGCCATTGCCAAAGTGCCCTGTCAGGTGGAAATTGCCAGCGAATACCGCTACCGCGACTCGGTGCCCAACCCCAAGACGCTGGTGGTCACCATCACCCAATCGGGCGAGACCGCCGACACGCTGGCCGCGTTGCGCCACGCGCAAAGCCTGGGGCTCACACACACCCTCACCATTTGCAACGTGGCCACCTCGGCCATGGTGCGCGAATGCCAGTTGGCCTACGTCACCCGCGCGGGCGCCGAGATTGGCGTGGCTTCCACCAAAGCCTTCACCACCCAGTTGGCGGGCTTGTTCTTGCTCACTTTGGCCTTGGCTCAAACCAAGGGCCATTTGACGGATGCACAAGAAGCCCAGCACCTCAAGGCCATGCGCCATTTGCCTGCGGCTTTGCAAGCCGTGCTCAGCTTGGAGCCACAGCTCATTGCGTGGGCGCAAGACTTTGCCTCCAAAGAAAACGCCTTGTTTTTGGGGCGCGGCACGCATTACCCCATTGCCCTAGAAGGGGCGCTCAAGCTCAAAGAAATCACCTACATCCACGCCGAGGCCTATGCCGCGGGCGAGCTCAAACACGGCCCTCTGGCCTTGGTGACCAGTGCCATGCCGGTGGTCACGGTGGCCCCCAACGATGCCTTGCTGGAAAAGCTCAAAAGCAATATGCAAGAAGTGCGCGCGCGCGGTGGCGTGTTGTATGTGCTGGCCGATGGCGACACCCAAATTCAAAGCAGCGAAGGTGTGCACGTGATCCGCATGCCCGAGCACTACGGCGTGCTCTCGCCCATCTTGCACGTGGTGCCGCTGCAACTGCTGGCATACCACACGGCGTGCGCGCGGGGCACGGATGTGGACAAACCGCGTAATTTAGCCAAGAGCGTGACGGTGGAGTAATTTCGTTAGGGGGTCAGGATGATGCCGACTTCTACGTCACCTACCTCCTGACAATCCGAACGAGGGGCTTGATGATCGGGGCTTACTCTGGCTATCAAACCGAACTTTCAAACCTGATCATCGAACTGAGAGAC
>CAITHK010000308.1 GCA_903892175.1 uncultured Burkholderiales bacterium
GCCAGCGCCCGTGATGCCCAGCACTACCGCGCCCGTCATCAGTGTGCCGGTGGCGCCAGCAACCCCAGCACCTGCCCCCAGCACAGCACCGCCAGCACCACCTGCGCCCGCAGCGCCCCCAGTGAAAACGGCGGCGGTGATTCAACCCGGTGCCACCTGCGCCAAGCCCGACTACCCGAGCGCCTCACGCCGCCTGGAAGAAGAAGGCACAGTGACCCTGCGCTTTTTGATTGGCGCCGATGGCCGCGTGTTGCAAGCCGACATTGAAAAAACTTCAGGCTATCCACGCTTGGACGACGCGGCACGCCATGGACTCGCCAAGTGCCAGTTCCGCCCTGGCACAGTGGATGGCAAGCCTGAGCAAAGCTGGGCCAGCATTCGCTATACCTGGCGCTTGGAATAACACACCCTACATTTCAGACCGAAGGAAACTTCCATGTTCACGCGCAAACTCCCCCACATCCCCCAACTCGCCCTCGGGCTGATGGCCTGGCTACTCAGTGCCAGCGCCTTTGCCGCTGAAGAAGCCGTGGACAACCCCTATGGCTTGTCCGCGCTGTGGGCGCAAGGCGACTGGGTGGCCAAGGGCACCTTGCTGATCTTGGTGCTCATGAGCATGGGCAGTTGGTATGTGATCTTCACCAAGCTGGCAGAACAAAGCCGCGTGATGAAGTTTGCCCAAGCGGCACAGGCCTCGTTTTGGCAAGCGGGCAGCGTGCGTCAGGGCGCGGATGGGCTGGATGCTGACAGCCCGTTTCGCTTCATCGCTGACAAAGGCTTGGAAGGCGCCAGCAAGCACGATGGCTTGTTGGGCCATGTGGACTTGAATACGTGGATCACCATGAGCATCCAACGCGCCATGAACAATGTGCAAAGCCGCATGCAAGACGGTTTGGCTGTGCTGGCCACAGTGGGCTCGACGGCGCCCTTTGTGGGCTTGTTTGGCACCGTCTGGGGCATTTACAACGCCTTGGTGAAGATTGGCATGTCGGGCCAGGCCAGCATCGACAAAGTGGCGGGGCCTGTGGGTGAGTCATTGATCATGACGGCCATTGGTCTGGCCGTGGCCGTGCCTGCGGTGTTGGGCTACAACTGGCTGGTGCGCCGCAACAAAGTGGCGATGGAAGAGGTGCAAGCCTTTGGGGCTGACTTGCACGCGGTCTTGTTGGGCTCTGCGCCGAAGTAAACACCATGGCCATGCACCTGGGTCCGAGCGCGTCGGACGACGAACTGCTCACCACCATCAACACCACGCCCTTGGTGGATGTGATGTTGGTGCTGTTGATCATTTTCTTGATCACGATTCCGGTGGTGACCACCTCGGTCAAGGTGGACTTGCCACATGAAACACAACAGCCGCGCGAAACCAAACCGGACAACATCGTGCTCTCGATCGACGCACAAGGCCGTGCATTTTTTTACGATGCCCCCGTGCGCTCCAACGCCGACTTGACGAAGCAGTTGCAGGCCTTGGCCGAGAAAAAACCGCAGCCCGAAGTGCAAATTCGAGGCGACGCCAAGACCGACTTTGAAGCCGTGGGACGCGTGCTCTACGCCGTGCAAAGCGCGGGTTTGACCAAGGTGCGTTTTGTCACCGAACCGCAGGCCAAGCCATGAACAGCCTTTTGAACAGCCAACTGCCTTCGTTGCACACCGAGCCCGAGCCCGAGGTGATGATGGACATCAACACCACGCCGCTGATCGACGTGATGTTGGTGCTGTTGATCATGCTGATCATCACCATCCCGATTCAGTTGCATTCGGTCAACCTCGACATACCGGTGGGCAGCCCGCCGCCGCTGAAAAAACCCAACATCGTGCGCATCGAGGTGGATGCCCGCAGCGTGGTGAACTGGAACGGCAAGCCCTTGGCCGATCGCGCAGCGTTGGACGCTTTGCTGCAAGAAGCCAGCACCCAGCAACCGCAGCCCGAGTTGCACATCAAAGCCCAAGGCAAAGCCAAGTACGAGGCGGTGGCCGGTGTGTTGGCCAGCGCCCAGCGCCAGGGGCTGACCAAGCTCGGCATTGTAGGCACCGAGCAGTTTGCTGCGCCTTGACGGCGCAGCGCAACGTCACTCCAGGCGAATGCCTGCAGCCTTGACCAATTCGCCAGCAGAGCGGGTTTCGTCGTCCAAGAATTTTTCAAACGCAGCTTGTGGCATGGGCATGGCCGCAGCGCCGAGCTTTTCCAAGCGCTCGCGCACATCGGGCAAGGCCAACACCTTGCTCATGCCGTCGTGCAAACGGTCCACGATGGCTTTGGGCGTTTTGGCAGTGATGAACGCACCCACCCAGAAGGTGTAAGCGGCGGAAGCAAAACCTGCCTCGGAGATGGAAGGCACATTGGGCAGCAGCGGTGAACGCTGCGCGGTGCTGACGGCCAAGGCCTGCAGGCGACCGCTTTGGATCAAAGGCAAGGCCGAGACCAAGGGTGCAAAGAACCAGTCGATGCGGCCCGACGCGGTTTCGGTCAAGGCCTCAGGCGTGCCACGGTAAGGCACGTGCTGGGCTTGGATGCCAGCCACCACGCGGAACTTTTCGGCGTTCATATGGGTGGCCGAGCCATTGCCTGCTGAGGCGTAGTTGAGCTGGCCGGGTTGAGCTTTGGCCTTGGCCACCAAATCGGCCACGTCTTTGTAGCCCTTGCTGGGCGAGACCACGATCACGTTGGGCAAGCTGGCCAGCGGAGTGATGCCGTCAAAGTCTTTCAAGGTGTCGTAGGGCAGTTTGGGGTAGAGCGCGGGGTTGACCACGTGGCCCGAGCTGTGAATCAGCACGCTGTAGCCGTCTGCCGGGGCTTTGGCCACCAAAGACGCACCCACGGTGCCGCCAGCACCGGTTTTGTTGTCGATGACGATTTGCGCGCCCAAGATGGGGCCGAGTTTTTCGGCCACGGCACGGGCAATCACGTCGGTGCCGCTGCCTGCGGTGAAGGGCACCACAAAGGTGATGGCCTTGCCCTTGGGCCAGTCGCCCGCTTGGGCCTGTGCGCCGAGTGCCAGCGACGAGAAGCCAGCAGCGGCAAGTTGCAAGGTTTGGCGGCGGGTGAATTGGGAAGCGGTCATGGAAGTTTCCTGGTATTTTTGAAAAGCTCAAACAACAGATGCAACAGACAGCATCAAGCCGCAGGTGGCTCAAACGGCATGGCCAACAAAATGCGCGCCACGTCTTGGGTGTGGTTGATGATTTGGCGGCTCTCACCCGGTGCAAAGCGGCACGAGTCAAAACGGTTCAGGATGTGACGGGTTTGTACGCCATCGAGCTCGCTCACCACGGTGAGTGAGCCCTCCAACACCACATAGTGTTTTTCTATGGGTGAAGGGTTCAAGGCAGTTTGACCGCCGGGCTCCAAGATGGACATGCCCATCCACAGCTGCACGGCAGGCCCGGCCTCATGGCCTTGCAAACGCAAGCACTGCATCTGGTCGTGGTTGGGGGCAAAGTATTCGGGCGCTTGGTCGATGCGGGTCAGGTTCATGGCAGGCTCTGGGTGAATCAGGGGTTGAACACAATGCGACGGGTGGCACCGGCCAACACTTCGCGGTAGACAGCCAGGGCTTGGTCTAAACCAAACACCGCGTCGGCTTGAACTTCAAAAGGATGTAAGGTGCCAGCGTCAAAGCCGGCGCGCATGCCTTCCATGCGTTCGTTGGTTTGTACGCAGTCGAGTGCCAAGGTGTCAATGCCCACAAACGTATGCATGCCACGGTAGAAGGTGAAGATGTCAAACGGCACAGGTCGCTCGAGCGTGGAGATGAAGATTTGCGTGGCCCCTTTGGCCATGGCTTTGTTGGCGGCTTCAAAGTAGGGGCTGCCCATGGTGTTGAACACAATGTGTGCGCCTTTGCCGTTGCTGAGTTCGCGGATGCGTGCGGCCACGTCTTCGCTGCGTGCGTCGATGCTGTGCACGCCGGGGCCTGAGGGGCCCTCCCAAGGGCCGGCTTGGCGGCGAACGGCAATCACCTGTGCACCAGCTTGTGCAGCGAGTTGCACCGCGGCTTGGCCGACCTTGCCGTTGGCGCCCATCACCACCACGGTTTGCCCGGCTTGGGGCATGCCGCTGCGGCGAAAGCCCTCGTAGGCGGTGACAAACGGCACGCCCACAGAGCCTGCTTGGTCAAAATTCAAGCGGCTGGGTTTTTCGCGCAAGGCAGCTTCGGGCAACACCAACCAACCGGCATGAGAGCCGTCACGCGTGATGCCCAAATCGCCCCCGGAGCCCCAGACCTCTTTGCCCACCCAAGCGCTTGGGCCTTCGACCACCACACCGGCGTAGTCGCGACCGGGCGAACGCGGAAAAACGGCTTGGGGCATGATGCCAATGGCCGCTTTCACATCGCTGGGGTTGACGCCCGCACTGCGCACGCGCACCAAGGCTTGGCCGACTTGCAAAGCGGGTGGTGCTTGCACCTCAAGGCTGGTGACCAAGTCGGCAATGGCCGTGACCTTGGTGTTCACGCGCACCGCGTGCAGGGAATTTTTATCCATCGTCATCTTGTTTCTTTCGGTCATTCAGGCACGCGCGGGCAGGTTGAGCATGGCACGTGCTTCACGGGGGTTGGCCAATTCGCCACCCAGGTCTTGCACGATGCGTTTGGCTTTGAGCACCAGCTCGGCATTGCTCTTGGCCAACACGCCTTTCTCAAGGTAGATGTTGTCTTCCATGCCCACCCGCACATGGCCGCCGTTGAGGTAGGCCAGGGCGACATAAGGAAACTCGAAACGGCCAATGCCAAAGGCCGACCAAATGGCACCCGCAGGCAGCAGGCTGCGGGCGTACATCAAGGTCTCGGGCGAGGACGAAAAACCGTACTTCACGCCCGTGACAAAGGTCCACATGCCGGGGCCTTCCAAGGTGCCATCGGCGATCAGGTCGCGCGCCAGATGGATGTCGCCAGAGTCAAAAATTTCAAGCTCGGGTTTGACACCCGCTTCGCGCATGATTTTGGCCATGATGCGCACGTTGCGGGGCGTGTTAATGACCACGTCAGGCCCGGAGTTCATGGTGTTCAAATCCAGCGAGCAAATGTCGGGGCGCAGCACGCGCACGTGCTCGACACGTTTTTCGGGCTGCACCAGGGTCGAGCCCGGTGCGGCCACACGCGGGTCGTCGTGGCTGGGGATGAAGCGCCCGCCCGGGCCCGTGGTGAGGTTGATGATGAGTTCAGGGTTGCCACGACGCACCTGCTCCATCACCTCGCGGTAGAGCTCCACCTCCATGGACGGTTTGCCTGTTTGCGGGTCGCGCACATGGATGTGCACAGCAGCTGCCCCCGCTTCGGCGGCAGCCAAACACTCGTTGGCAATTTGCGTGGGCGTGATGGGCAGATGGGGCGTTTGGTCTGGGGTGGTGATGTTGCCGGTGACGGCACAGGTCAATAAAGTTTTAGAAGCCATGGGAGTTCTTTCGATCAAAGATGTCGACCACCGTCCACCACCAAGCGGGTGCCGGTGACGTAACGCAAGGTGGTGGCACAGGCTTGCACGGCGGCGGCCACGTCGTCGACGGTGCCAATGCGGCGCAGCGGGATGGTGGCAGCGGCTTTGTCGTTGAAGTCGGCACCGCGCCCAGGGACAAAGCTGGAGTCGACCACACCTGGCGAGACCGAGATCACCCGCACATGGGGCGCAAAGGCTTTAGCCAAGGCGTCCCCCACCACGTCGATGCTGGCCTTGGCGGCCACATAGGCCAGGTTGCTGCCGGTGCCGGTGAAGCCTGCGATGGAGGAGATGTTGACGATCAAACCGTCTTGCGACTGCTTGAGCAAGGGCATGAACGCACGGATGGTGGCGATGACGCCACGGAAGTTGACCTTCAAGATGTCGTCGATCAGCTCGTCGCTCAAGGCTTCCAAGTCGGCTGCTGGCACGGCTTTGGTGTAGCCCGCGCTGTTGACCAAGATATGCACCGCGCCGCACTGGGCCCCCACTTGCTCGGCCACGGCTTTCAGTGACGCACTGTCGGTGACTTGCGCTTGAAAGCAAAGGTGCCCGCTGCCGGGCAGCGAAGCGGCGTGGGCCGCTGCAACCTCAGGAGCAGCGCTGTTGTAGAGCAGCACGCAACGCGCGCCCAGTTTGGCCAAGCGGCGTGCGCTGGCCAAGCCAATGCCGCCGGTGCCGCCGGTGATGACAGCGACGCGGCCGGCCAAAGACTCGGTGGGTTCAAAAGTGGTGGTCATGAAAATTGATAGATGGAGGTGAACGGGTGGGTTGAGACAGTACGCATCCACTCAAGGAATCGGTGGGTGTGGGAACACCATCTCGCCGGGCACCAAGTGGAAGTCTTGTGTGAGGTAGGCCACGGTTTGTCCCTCGACGCTGTGTTTTTCAAAGTGACCGACCAAGGGGGCGGTGACCCCGAACACCGGGTCACTGGTCAAGTTGACGTCGTCGTCGGCAAACACCTGGGTGATCAACACCTTGTGGCCGGGGCTGGAGATCATGAAGTGCAAATGGGCGGGGCGGTTGGGGTGGCGCAGCTGGGCATCGAGCAACTCGCCACACGGCCCATCGGTGGGCACGGGGTAGCCCGAGGGGCAGACGGTGCGCATGAAGTAAGCCCCTTGCGCGTCGGTGGTAAATAGCCCGCGCAAATTCATGTCGGCTTGGTTGGGGTCTTGGTTTTCGTACAAGCCCACGGGCGAGGCTTGCCACACATCGACTTTGGCATTGGGCAAAGGCTTGCCTTGGGCGTCGTAGACCACGCCGCGCACTTCCATGGTGATGCCGGGAGTGTCTGATCGCACGATGTTGTCACCCGGTTGGCACACCGGCGCGTTGGCACGCCAGAACGGCCCCAACAAGCCGGCCTTGGACGACTCGTCTTCTTTGCCCGGTGGGTTGTTGAGCATGGCCACCAAGGTGGACACGCCGAACAGGTCAAACGCCAAGATGACTTCGTTTTTGGTTTCGCCAGTTTCTTGGCCAATGCCCACCAAGAATTTGACAGCCCGTTCAAACTCTTTTTCGGTGACTTGGTTGTCGATCACGAACTGGTGCATGTGGGTGCTTAGCGAACACAGCAGTTGGCGCAGGCGCGGGTCGGGCGTGCGGTTCATGACCTCCAGGACCAAGGGCAAAACGGTGTCGGGGGTGGTGGGGAAAACCAGCGTGTTGGTGGCTTGGGACATGCAGATGACTCCTCAGGGTGAAACACGGAATGGGGGCTGATTTTCCCTTTGAAAAAATGGTGGGTGGACGCGGTTGTCTCTGAAGCGACCGGCGGCCATGCATGCCCCCCCCGCTTGGCTGGGCACGGGCTCAGAAGGTGCTTCGCGCGGGGTAGCAAAGGGTAAACCCGCGGTAATTTGGCACTCCCAACCGAAGAGTGCTAATATTCATCCATTGGTAACCGAAAGGGCTACACATGACAACTCTCACACACTCGGCACTGACCGTCGCGAACCCTTGGTCGCTGGTCCCTCCGCTTGGCAACCTAGATGCCTACATCTCCGCAGCCAACCGCCTGCCCATGCTTACGCTCGAACAAGAGCAAGAGTTCGCTCGCCAATTGCGCGACAACAACGACTTGGAAGCCGCCGGAAAACTGGTGCTGTCGCACCTGCGTTTGGTGGTCTCCGTGTCGCGTCAATACCTGGGCTATGGACTGCCCCACGCTGACTTGATTCAAGAAGGCAATGTGGGTTTGATGAAAGCCGTCAAGCGCTTCGACCCGGACCAAGGCGTGCGTTTGGTGAGCTATGCCATGCACTGGATCAAGGCCGAGATTCACGAGTACATCCTCAAAAACTGGCGCATGGTCAAAGTGGCCACCACCAAGGCACAGCGCAAACTGTTTTTCAATTTGCGCTCGATGAAGCAAGGCTTCAAGGCCGATGCTTCGGCCATGGACAGCGACACCCACCGCAACACCTTGAACCCCCAAGAGGTGGAGGCTGTGGCGCACAAACTCAACGTCAAAGCCGAGGAAGTGGTGGAGATGGAAATGCGCATGGCCGGCGGCGATGTGTTGCTCGACCCCACCTCCAGCGATGACAACGAAGACGCGTTTGGCCCCATCGCTTATTTGACCGACGCCAACCACGAACCCACCGCCATGATTGCTGCGCACCAACGCGATGTGCTGGCGTCTGACGGCATTGCCGCCGCTCTGAACGTGTTGGACGAACGCAGCCGCCGGATTGTGGAAGAGCGCTGGTTGAAGGTCGAAGACAACGGTTCAGGCGGGATGACCCTGCATGACTTGGCGGCTGAGTTTGGTGTGAGCGCCGAACGCATTCGCCAAATTGAGGTGGCAGCGATGAAAAAGATGAAAGCTGCTTTGGCCCAATACGCTTAAAGCCAGGCGCTGCATCGCCCAAAGGCCGCTTCAAGGTGTGAGGTCACCGAGCGGCCTTTTTCATTTCAGCAAGGTCTGAATGTCTTGCACCAAAGCCTGTGGCCCGCTGCCATAGCGGCTGAACAGGCGCAGGTTTCCTTGGGGGTCGTAGACGTAGCTGCCAGCAGAGTGGTCCATGGTGTAGCTGGTGGCTGTTTTGCCATCGACCTTTTTGTAATACACCTTGTAATCTTTGGCCACGACCGCCAACTGCTCTGGCGTAGGAATGAAGGCGACAAAGCTCGGATCAAAGTTGGCCATGTAGGCCTTGAGCATCTGTGCCGTGTCGCGCGCGGGGTCCACCGTCACAAACACGCCTTGCAGTTTGTCACCCTCAGCACCAAGCAAACGCTTGACCTCGGCCAACTCGGTCATCGAGGTGGGGCACACATCCGGACACTGGGTGTAGCCAAAGAACACCACCACCACCTTGCCTTTGAAGTCGGACAGGCTGCGGGTTTGGCCCTGGTGGTCGCTCAGCGTGAAGCCACGCGCATAGTCAGCCCCTGTGATGTCGATCGCTTTGAAGCTGGGCTTGTCAGGGCTGCAAGCCACCAAGGTGGCACTCAAAAAGATGCCACAAACACGCCAAAGAGTCCGTCGGTTGAGCATGGTCATCACAGGTAATGGTCGATCAAGAGCACGGCAAACAGCAGGCTCAAATGAATGAGTGAAAAGCGAAAGGTTTTGCGGGCCAACGCATCGGAGTAATTGCGCCACAGGGCCCAGCCATAAGCGCAAAAGCCAATACTCAGGATCACAGCACCACCCAAGTACACCCAACCGCTCATGCGGTAGATGAAAGGCATCAAACATGCGGCAAACAAGACCCAGGTGTAGAGGACGATTTGCAAACGCGTGAACGCATTGCCGTGCGTGACCGGCAACATGGGCAAGCCGGACTTGCGGTAGTCCTCGACACGGTAAAGGGCCAAGGCCCAAAAATGAGGCGGGGTCCACAAGAAGATGATCAAAAACAAGATCAGCGCTTCAGGCCCCACGTCCCCCGTCATAGCCGCCCAACCGAGCACGGGCGGCATGGCGCCCGAGGCTCCGCCGATGACGATGTTTTGCGGCGTCAAGGGCTTCAAGATCACGGTGTAGACCACGGCATAACCCACAAAGGTGGCGAAGGTCAGCCACATGGTGAGGGGGTTGACCCAGACATACAGAATCCACGAGCCGACCGAGCACATGGCGGTAGAAAACATCAAGGTATCGCGGTCGCTCAACTCGCCTTTGGCGGTAGGTCGCCATGCGGTGCGCTTCATCCGCGAGTCGATGCCTTTTTCAACCAAACAGTTGAACGCGGCGGCAGCCCCAGACACAAACCAAATGCCCAAACAAGCCAAGGCAGCCAGCTTGACTTCTGCCCACGAAGGCAGGCCAGGCACGGCCAGCACCATGCCGATCAAAGCGCAAAACACGATGAGCTGGATCACGCGGGGTTTGGTCAGAGCATTGAACTGACGCCAGCGGGAGAGGGAAGGACGAACATCGCTCATGGCATAAAACTCACAACATCAATTCAAAGCGTCACGCGTGGCACGCGTTCCCGCCAACAAACCCACCAGCAGCACCATCAGGGCCGCAGCGCCACCGGTATGCAGCACGGCCGTGAACAAAGGCCAGTCCAACACCACGTTGGACAAGCCCGTCAACAGTTGCAGCCCCAGCAAGGCCCACAACCCAATCACTGAGGTACGCAGTGCAGCTACACGATGCAAACGCCAAGCCAAACCACCCAGGTAGGTCAACACCACGTAGGCCGCCAGTCGATGGGTATAGTGAATGGCCGTGAGGGACTCGAAACGCAAGACTTGGCCATGTGCATCCAATCCCAAGGGGCGCCACAGGGTGAAGCCCTGCGCAAAGTCCATCAAAGGCCACCAACTGTTTTGACATTGGGGAAAGGTGTTGCAAGCCAACACCGCGTAGTTGGTACTGACCCAACCACCCATGAGCACTTGCACGATCAGCATAAACAAGCCTAGGCACAGGCCAACACGCAGCGAGGTGCCCATGGCAAGACGCTTGAGCACGCCCGCTGACTGACGTTGACGCTGCACTTGCAAGGTCAACAAGGCCAGCAACATCAAACCACCCACGAGGTGCAAGGTCACCACCAAGGGAAACAACTTCATGGTGACCGTGAGCGCTCCGAACGCCCCTTGCAAGCAGACCCACACCAAGGTCAGCGTTGGCAACACCACCTGAGCACGCTCATCGCCACGCAAGCGTCGCACCCAGGCAAATGCCGTCAAGGTGAGGATCAGCCCCCCCACGGCCATGGCCATGTAACGGTGGACCATTTCAATCCAAGCCTTGGTGTGGGTAACAGGCCCTGTGGGCATTTGGCTTTGGGCCAATTCAATCGCCGTTTGTGCCCCCACCGGGCTGGCGTGTCCGTAGCAACCCGGCCAGTCCGGGCAACCCAGACCTGAATCGGTCAAGCGGGTGAAGGCACCAAACAGCACCAAATCAAAGGTTACAAACAAAGTGATCGCCGTGAGCAGCTGCACGCGATGTGCCGTTGACGCACGAGGGTTGCGCAGCCACACCCAACACAGGGGCAACATGGCTACCAAAGCGCCCATGGCCAGCAGGTGGAGCACGGGGCCCAAGTTGTACAAACTGTCGAGTTGCATGTCAGCGTCCAGCTTCATCCCAGGAAGCGGCTGCGCGCAACAACCGCTCGATGTCACGCTTGGCCTTGAGGGCGCCTTCTGCTGAAAGCTGGGGCGGAAAACGCATCATCCATTGGCCATGGGGATCCACCAGATACAAATGGTCCGACAGCGCCTGCCCGCTCGCAGGCGCCAACCATTGGTGCAGTGCAGTGGCGTCAACACGCAGCACCGTGGCTTCTTTGAGGCCGGGCAACAACTCGGCAGGAACCGGCTCTGCGTCATCGATCAACCAGACCCACTCTGTACGCGGGCGGTCTTTGCCCAGGCCTGTGAGTACTTGCCGCTGCAAATACAAACGGGTCTGGCAGTCTTGCGTGCAGGCGCCGCCAGACACGCTGACCAACAGCCACTGGCCTTTGAGGTCAGGCAAGGCCACAGACTCACCGGTCAAGGTCTGCGCGGTGATGGCAGGCAGCGCGCGCGTAGGCTCAATCAACTCGCCAAAATTACGCCGACCTTCCGGGCGCACCACGTAATACGTGAAATACGAGGCCACCACGGGTGCCGCACACACCAACAAAACAATCACCATGCGCAAGCGGCCCATGGCCGTGCGCTTGGCGTCTGCTTGGGCCACATCTTGGGGGGATGGCAAGTCGTACACCGTCAAGCCCAAAGGGTGGTCGGATTCAGGACGTTGTGTGTCGGACATAGCGGTAAGGTTTGATCCATTGAAACCAAAGATAGAGCCCCAACTGCAGAGCAGCCAGCGCAAACCATTGGAAGGCATAAGCCAGGTGTTTTTCAACACCTGCAGAAATTTCAGGCCACTCACGCAACAGGCCGTCAGAGGCCGGGTCTGTTTGAAGCACCACCGCCATGACCTCGCCATGCAGGGACTGGGTGTATTGCGCCAAGTCTAGATTTTGCCGAATTGCGCTTGCCCCTGATTCGGGCGCTGGTGTTGCGTCACCCGAACCCAAATGCAACAGGTCCGACGGCGGCAAAGCGATGCGTCCTTGCAGGTGAACCACGCCTTGCGGCGTCTGAATGGGCGCCAGCAACGTGCGATCTTGTTGATGACGCGGTACCCAGCCGCGTTGCACCAACACCCAATGGTCACCATCCAAGGCCAGCGGGGTGAGGACCCAAAACCCTGCCCGACCATTCATGGGTCGATTGTCCAAATACACGGTGTGCTCAGGCAACCAAAATCCAAGCAAGCTGACGCGCCGATGCAGCTGCTGGAACTCATCGGGTTGTTCAAGCAATTGCGCCGTGTCCAGCACGGGCTTGTCCATTTGGGCTTGAATGGCGTCATGTCGGGTTTGCTTTTCCTCGGCACGTGAAACTTGCCAAAGACCCAAGCGCACGGTCAAGGCAACGCCCACGCACATGGCAAGCGTCACCCACACCACATGGCGCTCGCGCGGCATGGCGATAATCGTGCGTATGAAATTCATTGTTGCAATTGCCTTTATGGCCATTTTGGGGAGCCTGATCTCGGCTCTGGTCTTCATGATGCGTGATGGCCGCAATGGCCAACCCAAATCGAACAAGATGGTCAAAGCTTTGGCGATGCGGGTCGGATTCTCGATCCTGTTGTTTCTCTGTATTTTGATTGGATGGAAGCTGGGTTACATCCAACCCACCGGCATTGCCCCCGGCCAATAAACAAGCCAAAACAACAAAGGCCGCACAGGCGGCCTTTGCTTTGACAGGCAGGCGCGTTACATCCAGTACACCAAGATGTACAAGCCCAACCACACCACGTCCACAAAGTGCCAATACCATGCGGCACCTTCAAAACCGAAATGCTTGTCTGCCGTGAAGTGGCCTTTTTGCAAACGCAAAGTGATGACCAACAACATCAACATGCCCAAGAACACGTGAAAGCCATGGAAGCCTGTCAACATGAAGAAGGTTGAACCGTACACACCAGAGCTGAGCTTGAGGTTCATCTCATGGTAAGCGTGGAAGTACTCGTAACCTTGCACCGCCAAGAACACCACACCCAGCAACACGGTCAACCACATGAACTTGATGGTGGTTGAACGGTCGTTCTCACGCAATGCGTGGTGCGCTACGGTCAAGGTCACGCCAGAGCTCAGCAGCAAAGCAGTGTTGATGGTGGGCAACCAAAATGGCGTCATGGTCTGGAATGGCTCGATGATGCCCGCGGGAGATGCTGTCGCACCTGCAGCCATGGTCGGCCAAACGGCTTTGAAGTCGGGCCACAGCAGTGCGTTGTCCAAGCTGCCCAGCATGGGCACCGAGTGTGAACGGGCCCACCACAAGGCAGAGAAGAAGGCGCCAAAGAACATCACCTCCGAGAAGATGAACCAGCTCATGCTCCAGCGGTAAGACAAATCAATTTTGTGACCGTACTGTCCGCTCTGGCTCTCAGAAATCGCATCACCAAACCACTGGTACAAGACCCCCAACCAAAAGACCAGGCCAAAGAACAAGGAGTACTTGCCCCAGTCTGCGCCATTGACCCATTGACCTGCGCCAAGGATGACAAAAAACAAACCCAACGCCGCCATCGCGGGATGACGTGACGCATGGGGCACGTAGTAATAGGGCGTTGCGCCATGTGCGGTGCTACTCATTTCCACTCCTTCTTTATTTCGCGACGACCAGGTTGACCAAGACGATCAGCCCGACCACAAATAACAAACCTGCGACCAACCCGACGCCCAAAATGTGCAAGGGGGAGATCTTTTCAATATCTTGTTGGAATTCGCTGCTTTTGCGAATTCCCAAAAACGACCAAGCCACAGCAGTGACCGAGCGCATCAACGAGGTCTTTCGGCTCATGCACCCGCCCCTTTGTGCGGTACATCCAACGCAGCAGTTGGCGCAGCAGGCGTCTTAGAGCCCACCTCAAAGAAGGTGTAAGACAGCGTGATGGTGGTCACGTTCTTGGACAGCTTGGGATCGATCACGAACACCACAGGCCACTGTTTTTTCTCACCAGGGGCCAAGGTGTACTGATTGAAACAAAAACACTCCAGCTTGTTGAAATGCGCTGCGGCTTGGCGCGGTGCATAGCTGGGGATGGCTTGGGCTGACATGACACGGTCTTGTACGTTTTGAAACTCATACATCACCGTGGTCATTTCACCCGGATGCACTTGCAGTGAACTTTGCGCGGGCTTGAACAGCCAGGGCCCACGGGCATTGGCATCAAACTCGACCGTGATGGTGCGCGATGTGTCGACTTGGGTGTTGGTGAGCTTGGCGCGTGCACTGCCGGTGCCTGGTATCTCACGCTCCCCCAAGGCCAAGATGTTGATGCCCGTGAATTCACAAATGGCTTTGTACATCGGCACCAGCGCATAGCCAAACGCAAACATGCCAGCGGCCACGATGAGCAGCTTTCTCAGCATGAGGAGGTTGTTGCGCATGTTCACCATGAGGATCAGCGGTTGAGCAGAATGACTTTGATGAAAAAACCCACAAAGAAAACCACCGCCACCGAGGCCAGAATCAGGCCCAGGCGGAGGTTTTGCTTGCGTTGTTCAGGCGTCATCAGCTTCAACCAATCACGCGGGTTGCGGTGGCGTCCAGCTTAGGAGGTGTCTCAAAGGTATGGAACGGGGCAGGCGAAGGCACTTCCCACTCCAAACCTTCTGCGGCTTCCCAAGGCTTGGCACTGGCTTTTTCGCCGTGACCGCGCATGGCGGGCAACACGACAAAGAAGAAGAAGAAGACCTGGGCAAAACCAAAGAAGAACGCGCCCACTGAAGCCAATGCATTGAAGTCGGCAAACTGCATCGGGTAGTCGGCATAGCGACGTGGCATACCGGCCAACCCCAAAAAGTGCATGGGGAAGAAGGTGACGTTGAAAGAAATCAGGGTCCACCAGAAGTGGATCTTGCCACGTGTCTCGTTGTACATCACACCGGTCCACTTGGGGCACCAGTAATAGAAGCCGGCAAACATGGCAAACAACGAACCCGCCACCAACACGTAGTGGAAGTGGGCCACCACGTAATAGGTGTCTTGCACTTGGGTGTCAATCGGAGCCATCGACAAAATCAAGCCCGTGAAGCCACCCATGGTGAACACGAAGATGAAGCCGACTGCAAACAACATGGGGGTCTCGAAGGTCATCGAGCCCTTCCACATGGTGGCGATCCAGTTGAACACCTTCACGCCGGTGGGCACAGAGATCAACATCGTGGCGTACATGAAGAACAGCTGACCTGTCACAGGCATGCCCGTGGCGTACATGTGGTGCGCCCAGACGATGAAAGACAAGATCGCGATCGAAGAGGTGGCATACACCATCGAGGCGTAACCGAACAGCTTTTTGCGCGCAAACGCTGGCACGATGTGGCTGATGATGCCGAATGCCGGCAAGATCATGATGTACACCTCAGGGTGACCAAAGAACCAGAAGATGTGCTGGTACATGATGGGGTCACCACCGCCAGCAGGGTTGAAGAAGGTGGTGCCAAAGTGGCGGTCGGTCAACGTCATGGTGATCGCACCTGCCAAGACAGGCATCACAGCAATCAGCAGATAGGCCGTGATCAACCAAGTCCAAACAAACATCGGCATTTTCATCAGCGTCATGCCAGGGGCGCGCATGTTCAAGATGGTGACGATGATGTTGATCGAGCCCATGATCGACGAAGCACCCAAAATATGCATGGCAAAAATACCAGCGTCCATCGAGGGCCCCATTTGCAGGGTCAGAGGGGCATACAAGGTCCAGCCAGCAGCAGGAGCGCCGCCAGGCATGAAGAACGAGCCAGCCAACGTGGCCGCAGCAGGAATCATCAGCCAGAAGCTGAAGTTGTTCATGCGCGCAAAGGCCATGTCAGATGCACCAATTTGCAACGGGATCATCCAGTTCGCAAAACCCACGAAGGCCGGCATGATGGCGCCAAACACCATGATCAGACCGTGCATGGTGGTGAGTTGGTTGAACAGTTCAGGGTTGACCAGTTGCAAGCCGGGCTGAAACAGCTCGGCGCGGATCAACAGGGCCAAAACGCCGCCAATGATCAACATGGTGAATGCAAACAACAGGTACAAAGTACCGATGTCTTTGTGGTTGGTGGCGTACACCCAGCGGCGCCAGCCGTGTGGGGCACCGTGGTGGTCGTCGTGGCCGTGGTCGCCTGCGGCGTGGCCGTGTGGATCGAGTACTGCGCTCATGATGTGTTCCTTCTAAACGCTGGCCGAATTAACGTGCGGCCTTGACATCGGCAGGCTGAACCAGCTGGCCGGTCTTGTTGGACCAATTGTTTTTGGTGTAGCTGATCACAGCTGCAATGTCGGTGTCACTCAACTGTTTCCAGCTGGGCATCGCCAAGTTGTTTTGACCATTCAACAGCACTTTGATTTGCTTGGACTTGTCAGCATCCAACACCACGGCAGCACCGTCCAATGGCTTGATTGGTCCAGCACCTTTGCCATTGGGTTGGTGGCAAGCCGCACAGTTGGCCGCATACACTTTTTCGCCACGCTTGATGATGTCGTCGAGCGTCCAGACCTTGCTGGGGTCGTCTTGCTTGGCGGCCATTTTCTTTTGCTCGGTGGCGACCCAAGCGGCATAGTCTTCAGCGCTCAGCACCTTCACATGGATGGGCATGTATGCGTGTTCTTTGCCACACAACTCTTGGCACTGACCGTGGTAGTCACCCACTTGCTCGGCGCGGAACCAGGTGTCGCGCACAAAGCCAGGAATGGCGTCTTGCTTGACGCCCAGTGAAGGCACCGCAAAGGCGTGGATCACGTCATTGGCGGTGGTGATGATGCGAACTTTCTTGTTGACGGGAACCACCAAGGGGTTGTCCACTTTCAACAAGTAATCATCGATGTCTACGCCTTTGGCTCCGTTGTTGGACATTTCGCGCTGCGCATTGTCCAAAGTCGAGATGAAAGCAATGCCCTCGCCCTCGCCCTTGATGTAGTCGTAGCCCCATTTCCACTGGTAACCCGTGGCCTTGATGGTCAGGTCTGCGTTGGAGGTGTCTTTCTGAGCCACCACCGCTTTGGTGGCAGGCAGCGCCATCAAGATCACGATGATGAAAGGAATGACCGTCCAAGCAATCTCTACTTTCACCGACTCATGGAAGTTGGCCGATTTGTGGCCCACAGATTTGCGGTGCTTCCAGATGGAATAAAACATCACACCAAACACGGCAATGAAAATCACCGTACAAATGATCAGCATGAACCAGTGCAACCAACCTTGCTCTTGGGCAATTTTGGTCGCACCAGCTTGTAGATTGAGTTGGCGTACACCAGGACCGCCAGGTAAGTCATTCACCGCCCAAGCCGCTGTGCTCGCCCAGGACGCGGCGAACAGCAAACCAGAAGCCAGCTTCTGGAAAAGATTGTTCTTCATCACTTTCGATTGCCTTAATGTTTAGACTTCAGAAGCGCAAACCTGGCGAAACACTGCTTTATCTCAATGTCCCAACTAATGGTTTGCCCTATAAGTAACCAGCACGCATTCTAGCAAGGCTATTTCGTCTTAGACCCTTGCAATATGGTTCGCATATCTTGAAGAGAAACAGAACTTTGTTCCGCCATCTTGAGCTTTGGGACAGGCTTGAGGGCATGGCCATAAATAACTTCCACCGTCAAGCTCAAACGCCCGCCGTGTTCTGGTTTGGCCAAGGCCATCAAGCCTTGCACCAACTGACGGCGCCATGCACGACCACGTAAGCCCGAAAAGCGCGCCACATGGAGGTTGCGACCCAATTGCCGCAACTCAGCCAGCAAGGCCTCACCATGGGGATAGGTCAGGGTGATGCGCTCCATGTCCATCACGGGCTCGGCAAAGCCAGCAGCCACCAACATGTCGCCCCAGTCGTGCATGTCCGTGAAGTCATGGCTAGGAGCCGGCCAACCCTGCTGCTGGTAAAGCGCATGCAATTCGCTCAAAGTGTCCGGTCCGAGACAAGAAAACATCAAAAAACCGTCCACCGCCAAAGCTTGGTGCCACTGACGCAACAAAGCTTGAGGCTGCTCGCTCAAATGCAAGGCCATGTTGGCCCACACCATCTCGGCACCCGCGGTCGCACGAGCGCCAAAGGTGAGGCTTGAAGACAAGCCCCAACGACGCCACCAAGGTTTTTGCAAAGCACGTTGCGTCAAAGCCAATCGTCCCTCATGGGCGTCCACCACTTCACACCGAGCCTTGGGATAACGCCCCCTCACCAAGGCGTGGGCCTGCAAGCCGCCACTCAAAGGTGCCCAGTCGATCCAGCTTTTCGGTTGCAAACGAATCCATGCCAAGCGCTCTTGCATGCGGCGTGCAATTTCTTCGTTCAACCAAGGTGATTGCAGATGGTGCCAGGCGCTCCAACGATGACTGGCCGCAGGGTCAAGTGATGGGGGGCGCTCTGAGGCAAGGTTTTCAGACATGAGGTCAGCAGTATATTGAGCCCATGCGGATGGCACCGCGTCACCCGTTTTTTCTCAGCTGCAATGGCCGGATTGGCTCGCACCCCAACGATGGCCCAGCCTGTGTCACATCTGTCATGCCTGGCCTAGTGCGCCTTTTTGTGATGCGTGCGTTCAGCGTTTTGCTCAACCGATGCGTCGCTGCCTCAGTTGCGTCAAAGCCTTGTAAGGCCCTGACTGCTCAAGCTGCTTGCAATCTCCCCCCACCTTGGACGCTTGCCTGTGTGCTGTCGACTATGCCGACCCTTGGATCAACGCCATCACACGTTTCAAATTTCAAGCCGATCCTGGACTTGGGCGTCACTTGGCACACCTGATGCGCCACACACCCTGGGTCGAACCCAAACTGGAGGCTGCGCACCTCGTCGTGCCCATGCCTTTGTCTGTGGTGGGCCTGCGCGAGCGCGGCTTCAACCAAGCCCTTGAATTGGCACGACACCTATGCCCACAAAAAATACAGGCCCACATCTTGATGCGGCGTGAGCAAGCCTTGCAGCAAGTGGGGAAAAATCGTACCGATCGCTTCGCCAATGTGCAGGGCAGTTTTTGGGTCCACCCCGACCACATTCACTCGGTGTGTGGACGACACGTGGTGGTGGTCGACGATGTCATGACCACCGGAGCGTCTTTGTTTGAGGCGGCACGCGCCTTAAGAGCGGCTGGGGCCGCGCACATCACCGGACTGGTCTTTGCCCGGACACCGCGACCAACTGAGTAAATCAAGCAGCCTCTGGTCCGCGTGCTCTGCGCATTGCTGGACAATGCGCCCATGTTCAATATTGTTCTGGTCCATCCCGAAATTCCACCCAACACGGGCAATGTCATCCGTCTTGCAGCCAACACGGGCTGTGCGCTTCACCTGATCGAGCCGCTTGGTTTTTCCATGGATGACAAACACATGCGCCGCGCCGGTTTGGATTACCACGAATACGCACCGGTACACCGTCATGGCAGCTGGGCGCAATTTTTGATCGACCAACAACCCGAGCCCTCACGCATGTTTGCGCTGACCACCAAAGGCTCTGGTGCTGCGCATGATGTGACATATCAACCCGGTGATTGGTTTGTTTTTGGCTCAGAAACCAGCGGCTTGCCCGCTGAGGTGCGCGACAGCTTTCCAACGGCAAAACGGCTGCGACTGCCTATGCGCGACGGGCAACGCAGTTTGAATCTGTCCAACGCCGTGGCCGTCTTGGTCTTTGAAGCTTGGCGTCAAAACAAATTTGCTACGCATACCAGCGCGTGAGCGACTCCGCCACGCACACTGGTTTCTCAGCGCCCTCACGCTCGACCGTTGTGAGCCATGTGAGTTGCATCCCATCCCCCTCAATGGGGTCGCATGCTTTGAGCAACAAGCGGGCGCGGAGTCGGCTGTTGACTGGCACCGGCGCGGTGAAGCGTACTTTGTTCAAGCCGTAATTCACCCCCAGACGCACACCTTGGATTTGGAATGCCGAAGCACAAAGTTTGGGCAGCAACGACAGGGTGAGAAAGCCATGCGCAATCGGCGTACCAAAGGGTCCTGACCGAGCGCGCTCCTCGTCCACATGGATCCACTGCTCATCCCCCGTGGCCTGGGCGAACTGGTTGATGTGCGCTTGCGTCACAGGGAGCCATTCGCCCAGCAACTCAGCTTGCCCCACCCAGGCTTGTACTTGCTGCAAAGATTCAAATACCTTCATCGTTCACCTTTCTTCAATGGCATGCGTCCCACAGCAACTTGCTTCCCGTGAGAAACATGCCCAGATACACCATTTGATAAAACAGCTGGGGTTTGATGCGGCGCGCAATACGCACGCCAGACCACACTCCCAGCGGAACCAAGGGCATCAACACCATGGCCGTGCCTAGGTTGCGCCAGTCCAACAAACCCAAGGCGGCATACGGCACCCATTTGGCGAAATTCATGAAGAAAAAATACACCGACAAAGTGGCTGCAAACTTGACAGGGTGCAAACGCATGGGCAGCAAATAGGCATTCACCGGAGGAGCCCCCGTGTGCGCGATGAAACTGGTAAAGCCAGACAGCGTGGTCAAGATCGCCCCCAACCAACGTGGCGGCGCTGTGCCTTGAGCCGAAGGGGGGAATATCAAACGTTGCGCCAGAAACAGCAGGGTGAAGAAACCCACCAAACCGGACACCCAGTGGGTCTCCAAGCGACTGAATATCAGGTACCCCACCAACGTCCCCACCAAACCCCAAGGCACCAAGAACTTCAACAACGTGAGATCGAAGTCACTCCGATAGGCTGCAATGCCCAGCACATCGATCACCAACAACAAGGGCATCAAAATCGCTGCAGCTTGGGGAACTGTCACCGCCATGGCCATCAAAGGCACGGCCAAAGAACCGAACCCAGCGCCAAAGCCACTTTTGCTGATGCCCAACAACACCACAGCAGGGGCGGCCACCAGATAAAAGAAAGGGTCGGTGATGAGGTATTCGGTCAGCACATCAGTCCAAGCTGCGTGGGGCTCGGCTGGCCTCGTTGTTGGCGTCCACCAACACCTTCAACATGCGCAAAAATTCTTGCTGCTGCGCGACAGGCAAAGGCTTGAGGATTCGCTCCTGGGTTTTGAGCACGGCGTCATTCACATCGGCCAATAGCTGCTGACCTTGTGGCGTCACACGCAGCAAACGCGCTCGTCGATCCTCAGGAGAGACCTGGCGCACCACCCAACCACGCGCCTCCAAACGATCGACCACACCGCCGATGGTTGAGGTGTCGAAACCAATCCCTGCCGCCAAAGTGCGTTGGTCCATCCCGGGTTGCGCCATCACGGCATTGAGGGCCGCAAATTGCACCGGCGTCAAGCCAAAGGCCTGTGTCTCGTCCATGAACACGCCCACAGCAATTTGTTGCAAACGCCGGATGTAATGACCAGGCAATTCCGACAGGGGCAGAGAAACAGCGACAAAAGAAGACATGGCGTTGGCAGTCACATCCCAAAAGAATGGAAAAAGTATGACCAATGATGCTATCACCAGGCCAGACAACGTCGGCATCACTGGTGCGCGCCAAAGCATATGGATATAGCCAGACGTTAGAAGGTCTCACCTACACTTGGACCTTGATTAAAAATTTTTAACTTCACATGAGTGCATTCCACGAAGAAGAAGTGTTGACGGTTCACCACTGGACCGAGCGCTTGTTCAGCTTCACCACCACGCGCGACACAGCGCTGCGTTTCTCCAACGGCCACTTCACCATGATCGGCCTGCGCGTCAAC
>CAITHK010000309.1 GCA_903892175.1 uncultured Burkholderiales bacterium
CCGTTTTATCCAAGAAGACAAGGAAGAAACCTGATGTCCATCACCGCAGAGTCGCTGCAAGCGCGCTTGCAAGATCAGTTGTCTCCCACCTTGTTGGAAGTGTTCGACGAGAGTGCAGCGCATGCAGGGCATGTTGGTGCGAACGACACCGGGCAAGGCACGCACTTTCGGGTGCGATTGAGCAGCCCACAGTTCACCGGCATGTCCAGAGTGGCGCGCCATCGCCTTGTGTATGATGCACTGCAGACATACATAGACCAAGGACTTCACGCCTTGGCCATCGAAGTTGTAGAAACCCCATCGAGAGATTTTTCATGAAAAAACAAATGGTTTGGAGCATGGTGGCAGCCGCTGTGTTGGCCTCATTGAGCATCCAGGTGTCGGCACAAAACATTGCCATCGTCAATGGCAAAGCCGTTCCCAAAGCACGTGCCGAAGCGCTGGCTGAGCAAGTGGCGCGTTCGGGCCGTCCCATCACACCCGATGTCGAAGCCCAAATCAAAGAAGAAGTCATTGCCCGTGAAATCTTCATGCAGGAAGCTCAAAAACGTGGCTTGGATGCCACGGACAACTACAAAACTCAGTTGGAGTTGGCGCGTCAAACTATTCTGATCCGCGAACTGTTTACAGAATTCCAAAAGACAGCAGAGGTGACCGACGCCGATGTCCAAGCCGAATACGACAAGTTTGTGGCCGCCAACGGTGGCAAAGAGTACCGTTCACGTCATATCTTGGTCGAGACAGAGGCACAAGCCAATGCCATTTTGGCCAGCTTGAAAAAAGGTGCCAAATTTGAAGACCTGGCCAAGAAGCAATCCAAAGATCCTGGATCGGGCGCCAAAGGGGGTGACTTGGATTGGGCAGCGCCCGGCAACTTTGTCAAAGAATTCTCGGATGCCATGGCGGCCCTGAAAAAAGGCGAAACCACGGCCAAAGCGGTGAAGAGCCAATTCGGTTTTCACATCATCCGTTTGGACGATGTGCGTGAAGCCCAGTTGCCAAAAATCGACGAGGTCAAGCCCCAAATCGTGCAACAAATGCAACAGCAACGCATGGCCACGTTCCAACAAGACATGCGTGCCAAGGCCAAAGTTGAGTAACCACGCACTTTTCTGACCACAAAGCGGCCTGCGGGCCGCTTTTTTTAATGGACCTGTTCATGTCACTGTTGTCTCATCAAATTGAACTACTGGCCCCCGCCCGTGACGCGGACATTGGCATCGCTGCCATCCATCATGGGGCCGATGCGGTGTACATCGGTGCGCCAGCTTTTGGCGCACGAGCCAGCGCAACCAACACTGTGCGCGACATTGAACGGCTGTGTCGCGAAGCCCACCGTTTCAACAGCCGTATCTTCATCACCCTCAACACCATCTTGCGGGACGATGAGCTAGAAGGCGCCCGCCAAATGGCTTGGGATGTCTACAACGCCGGTGCCGATGTGTTGATCGTGCAAGACATGGGATTGTTGGACATCGACCTGCCCCCCATCCAGTTGCACGCCAGCACCCAAACCGACATTCGAACACCTGAAAAAGCTCGTTTTTTACAAGATGTGGGGTTCTCACAAATCGTGTTGGCACGTGAGCTGACCTTGCCGCAAATCCATGACATCCACCAAGCCTTGGACGCTGAGCGCTGCAAGCTGGAGTTCTTTGTGCACGGAGCCTTGTGCGTGGCCTACAGCGGCCAGTGTTACATCAGCCACGCCCACACAGGCCGCAGCGCCAACCGGGGGGATTGCAGCCAAGCTTGCCGTTTGCCCTACCACGTGACCGACAGCCAAGGCCGCTTCATTGCGCACGACAAGCATGTGTTGTCAATGAAGGACAACAACCAGAGTGAGAACTTAGAGGCTCTCATCGATGCAGGCGTGCGAAGCTTCAAAATTGAAGGCCGCTACAAAGACATGGCCTATGTCAAAAACATCACCGCGCACTACCGGGTGTTGATCGATGCGTTGTTAGAAGCACGAGAGCATTCAACCAACCCGACGCGGCCACCCTTGGCACGCGCCTCCAGCGGTCAGACCACGTTGTTTTTCACGCCCGACCCGAACCAGAACTTCAACCGCGAATTCACCGACTACTTTGTCCAAGGACGCCAACAAGACATCGGGGCTTTTGACTCTCCCAAAAATCCGGGCATCGCCTTGGGCGAGGTGCTGGCTACAGGCCCCAACTGGATTGAGTTGCAACCCTTTGACAAAGCCACTGTGCTGCACAACGGCGATGGCCTGTGCTACTACGACCTTCAGAAAGAGTTGGTTGGCGTCGCGATCAACCGCGCTGAGTCCACTGCAAAAAAAGGCGTGTGGCGGGTGTTCCCCAAAGACCCGATGTCCGGCTTCAAAGATTTGCGCGCGGGCACAACGCTCAACCGCAACCGCGACATGGACTGGGTTCGGGGCTTGGACAAAACATCGAGTGAACGTCGCATCGGTGTTTGGCTGGCATTTGCCGACAACGCGCAAGGTTTCTCCCTCACCTTGACCGATGAAGAGGGGCACAGTGCCACCGCCAACTTGAGCTGTGACAAGGAACTGGCCAAAGACACGGTGCGTCACGATGCCAATCTGCGTGAACACTTGGGAAAGTTCGGGGGCTCCATCTTTTCGGTGCTTCACACACAGATCACCCTGAGCCAGCCTTGGTTTGTGCCCGCTTCATCGCTCAATGCCTTGCGCCGCGAAGCCATCCAAATCTTGGAGCAAACGCGTGAAGCCGGGTATCAGCGCCCTACCCGCTCCTGTCCAGTGGAGCCACCGGTGAACTACCCCGAAGACACCCTGACCTATCTGGCCAATGTATACAACGACAAAGCCAGAGGTTTTTACGCCAAGCATGGCGTGCGCTTGGTAGCCGCCGCGTACGAGAGCCACGAGGAGTTGGGTGAGGTCAGCCTGATGATCACCAAGCACTGCGTGCGTTTCAGCATGAGCTTATGCCCCAAACAAGCCAAGGGCGTGACCGGCGTGCAAGGCACGGTGAAAGCAGAGCCACTCACGCTGATCAATGGCAGCGAAAAACTCACGCTGCGCTTTGACTGCAAACCCTGCGAAATGCATGTGGTGGGCCACATGAAGAAAACGGTGCTCAACCAACGCGTGCGCGAGATGGCTGAAACACCGATGACCTTTTATAAAACCCGCCCCAGCGCCAACGCACGTTGAGCCAAGACCCTCAATCGATCTTGGCGCCTGAGGCTTCGACGATGCCCTTCCACTTGGCGTAGTCGGTTTTGAGCAAATTGGAAAACTTGGCAGGCGTCATCGCCTCGGGCTCCGCGCCCTGGGCATGGATGGCCTCACGCAACTCTTGACTCGCCAACAGCTTGTTCACTTCGGCGTTGAGGAGGCTGACCACCTGAGCAGGGGTGCCAGCCGGAGCAAGCAAGCCATACCAAGTGCTCACATCGAAATCTTTGAACCCCGATTCGGCCACGGTGGGTACTTCAGGCATCGAGGAGCTTCGCTTGGCGGAGGTCACCGCCAGAGGCCTCAACTTGCCAGACTTGATTTGCGCCATGGCCGACGGCACTGAAGACACCAACAAATCGATATTGCCAGCCAGTGCATCCATCATGGCAGGGTTCGAGCCTTTGTAGGGCACGTGGCTGAGCTCAATGTTGGCGGCTTTTTCAAACAACTCACCCGCCAAGTGGATGGAGGTGCCGTTGCCCGGTGAGCCATAACTGACCTTGCCGGGTGCAGCGCGCGCGGCAAGGACCACATCGGCCAGGGTTTTGAATTTGGAATTGGCACTGGTGGCAATCACCACCGGGGTGTATGCGATGTGGGCCACAGCCACCAAATCGCGTGTCGGGTCCCAGGGCAGGTTTTTGTACAGCCATGGGCCGATCACCAGATTGTCTTTTTGTCCCATCACCAGCTCGTAGCCCGTGGGGGCTGCTTTGACGGCTTCGGAAATGCCAATGGTGCCGCCTGCGCCGGCTCGGTTGTCGGCAATCACGGTCCACTTGAGTTGTTCGGTCAATTTGGTCGCGACCAAGCGCGACAAAATGTCGGTGCCGCCACCCGGAGGGAAAGGCACGATGAGCCGAATGGGTTTAGACGGGTAAGCGGCTGTCGGAGTTTGCGCTTGGGCTGTCGTGAGGCCCAGCGTACAAGAGACAAGCAACAAGAAAGAGAAGATTTTTTTCATCATCGGACCATCTTAAAACATCACCCCACCCACCGGCGCGCATTGCGCCAGATGCGCATCCAGGGGCTGAAGGCGTCGACGCCCCCTGTGGCGGCCAAATCGGTCCAGCTCATTTGGACATTGCGAAACACGCGCTCAGGGTGGGGCATCATGGCGGTGAAGCGGCCATCGGCGGTGGTCACGGCGGTCAGGCCACCCGCGCTGCCATTGGGGTTGAAGGGGTAGGTTTCTGTCGCTGAACCGAAGTTGTCGACAAACCGCATGGCGGGGATGACGCTGGCCGCATCGCCGCGTTGGCTGAAGTTGGCATAACCCTCGCCGTGCGCCACCGCAATGGGCAAACGCGTGCCCGCCATGCCTTGCAAAAACAGGCTGGGCGATGGCAACACCGCCACCATCGACAAACGTGCTTCAAAACGTTCGCTCTGGTTGGTGGTAAAGCGCGGCCATGCCGCAGTGCCCGGGATGATGTCTGCCAATTCGGCAAACATTTGGCAGCCGTTGCACACGCCCAAACCAAAGGTGTCGGAGCGTCCAAAGAACTGCTGGAACTGCTCGGACAAAGCCGGGTTGAAGGTGATGGAACGTGCCCAACCGATGCCCGCGCCCAAGGTGTCGCCGTAACTGAAACCACCGCAGGCCACCAGCCCCTGAAAGTCTTGCAGCTTGGCGCGGCCGGTTTGCAGATCGGTCATGTGCACGTCGTAGGCCTCAAAGCCCGCTTCGTTGAAGGCATAGGCCATCTCCACGTGCGAGTTGACGCCCTGCTCACGCAACACAGCCACTTTGGGTTTGGCACTGTGGATGAACGGTGCCGCCACGTTGTCGCAGACACCCACAGACAGATGCACATGCAGTCCGGGATTGAGCGGATCGCCCACACTGGCGTGCTCCGCGTCGGCACAGATGGGGTTGTCGCGTTGCTGGCAAATCTTCCAGCTCACGCTGTCCCACACCTGGTGCAGGTCGGCCAGTTTGGCGCTGAACACCTCTTTGGCATCGCGCCAGACACTGACCTCGCCTTGGCCCTTGGCGATGGCCGACGACGCAGGACGCGTCTTGCCCACAAAGTGGCTGTGCTTGGACAGTCCATGCGCGCGCAGCGTTTGCATGACCGCGTTGCGCTCGGACGTGCGCACTTGCAGCAACACGCCCAGTTCCTCGTTGAACAAGGCCTTGAGCGTCAACTCTTCGCGCCGCGCGCTGACCTGAGCGGTCCAGTTTTTGGTGTCGCCGTATTCCGCACGGCTGTCGGTGATGCCATCGCCCTCAGTGATCAGCATGTCCACATTCAACGCCACGCCCACTTGGCCGGCAAAGGCCATTTCACAGGCGGCGGCCATCAAGCCGCCATCGCTGCGGTCGTGGTAGGCCAAAATTTTGCCTTGTCCACGCAAGTCGTTGACCGCGTGGACCAGTTGCACCAAGTCTTGGGCGTGGTCCAGATCGGGCACGGTGTCGCCCGCTTGGCCCAGCACTTGGCCCAAGATGCTGCCCGCCATGCGATGCTGGCCTCGGCCCAGGTCCACCAGCACCAGGGTCGTGTCTTCTTCGCTGGCGTTGAGTTGGGGCGTGAGCGTGCCACGCACATCGGCGATCGATGCAAACGCGCTGACGATCAAGCTCACCGGTGAGGTGACTTTGTGGGTGGCCTCGCCTTCGCGCCACTGGGTGCGCATGGACAAGCTGTCTTTGCCCACCGGGATCGAGATGCCCAAGGCGGGGCACAACTCCAGCCCCACGGCTTGCACGGTGTCATAAAGCGCCGCGTCTTCTCCGGGCTCGCCACAGGCGGCCATCCAATTGGCACTGAGCTTGACGCGGGGCAACTCGATGGGGGCGGCCAACAAGTTGGTGATGGCTTCTGCTACGGCCATGCGACCGGAAGCGGGTCCATGCAAAGCGGCCAAGGGCGTGCGTTCGCCCATGCTCATGGCTTCGCCTTTGAAGCCTTGGTAGTCGGCCAAGGTCACCGCGCAGTCGGCCACCGGCACTTGCCAAGGACCGACCATCTGGTCACGGTGGGTCAGGCCACCCACAGCGCGGTCGCCGATGGTGACCAAGAAGCGTTTGCTCGCCACGGTGGGGTGGCTCAGCACCTGGATCACCGCGTCTTGCAGGCGCACACCGGTCAAATCCATCGCGGGGCTGACGCGCTGCACGCGTTGCACGTCACGGTGCATCTTGGGCGGCTTGCCCAACAGCACGTTCATGGGCATGTCCACGGCGCGATCGACGCTGGCGGTAGGGGGCTGTGCGGTGATCGCAGCGTCTTCGTTGGCCACGATGAGGTGGCGTTCTTCGGTGGCCACGCCGACGACGGCAAAGGGACAACGCTCACGCTCACAAAAGGCTTTGAATTGCGCCAGCGACTCCGGCGCAATAGCCAGCACATAGCGTTCCTGGCTTTCGTTAGACCAAATCTCTTTTGGGGCCAGGCCCGACTCTTCGAGCGGCACGGCACGCAAATCAAAGCGGGCACCGCGTCCAGCGTCATTGGTCAACTCAGGGAACGCGTTGGACAAGCCCCCTGCCCCCACGTCGTGGATGGCCAGGATCGGATTGTTCTTGCCCTGCGTCCAGCAATGGTTGATCACCTCTTGAGCCCGGCGCTCGATCTCGGGGTTGCCGCGCTGCACCGAATCGAAGTCCAGCTCCGCCGCGTTGGTGCCACTGGCCATGGAGCTGGCGGCACCGCCGCCCATGCCAATGCGCATGCCGGGGCCACCCAGCTGAATCAGCAAGGTGCCCGCAGGAAATTCGATCTTGTGGGTTTGCGTGCTGTCAATCACGCCCAAACCACCGGCGATCATGATGGGCTTGTGATAGCCACGTGTCACGCCCGCCACCTCTTGCTCGTACTCGCGAAAATAGCCCAACAGGTTGGGACGGCCAAACTCGTTGTTGAAGGCCGCGCCACCCAGGGGGCCTTCGGTCATGATTTGCAGTGGGCTGGCCATGTGGGAGGGCCGACCCAAGGGGCTGCCCCACAGCTTGGAGACGGTAAAACCCGACATGCCTGCTTTGGGCTTGGAGCCACGTCCGGTGGCCCCCTCGTCGCGAATTTCGCCCCCGTTGCCGGTGGAGGCACCCGGGTACGGCGAAATGGCGGTGGGGTGGTTGTGGGTTTCCACCTTCATCAACACATGGTGGGTCGCAGCCACTTTGTCGTAGTGGGGTAAGTCGGTGCCGTTGTTCGTGGCCACAAAGCGTTCCACCGCATGGCCTTGCATGATGGAAGCGTTGTCCGAGTAAGCCACCACGGTGTACTGCGGGTGGGTCTTGTGGGTGTGGCGAATCATGCCAAACAGGCTGTGCGGCTGCGCCACGCCGTCGATGGTGAAGTCGGCGTTGAAGATTTTGTGGCGGCAGTGCTCGCTGTTGGCTTGCGCAAACATCATCAACTCCACATCGGTGGGGTTGCGTTGAAGCTGCTCGAAAGCGGCCACCAAGTAGTCCATCTCGTCATCGGCCAAAGCCAGGCCCCAACGCGTGTTGGCGTCTTCCAGCGCGGCGCGTCCTCCGGTCAGCACATCGACATGCTCCATGGGGGCTGGATGCAGTTCGGTGAACAGGCTCAAGGCTTCATCGCGGGTGCGCATCACCGACTCGGTCATGCGGTCATGCAGCACATCGGCCACCTGAGCCAATTGCTCAGGGCTCAGGCTGGCTTTGCTCAGCAATCCGTCTTTGAGGAGGATGCGAAATTCGGTGATGCGCTCAATGCGCTTTAACCCTAAGCCGCAGTTGTGCGCAATGTCCGTGGCTTTGGAGGCCCAGGGCGACACCGTGCCAAAACGCGGCGTGACCACCAGCGCTAAACCGTCTTGCCCTGCGTGCGCAGGTTCGCCGTAGGTCAACAGGGCCGTCAGGGTCTGCTGCTGCTTGGCATTCAAGGCTGCTTCGCTGGCAGCCAGGTGAACAAACCGTGCACTCAAAGCTTTGATCTGGGGTGCAATCGCGGCGAGACGCGGCAAGAGTTGTTGAACGCGGAAGTCGCTGAGGGCGTTTCCGCCTTCGAAAATGCTGAGGTGCAGGGACACGGATGGCCTTGAGATAAAGACAGGGAAATCGTTGCGCCGGGCCGCTGACTGGGGCTGGTCGGCAATGGCGCAATTTTACGTGTGCGAATGGGGTGGTTTGTACACAATCACGGCTTCAGGTGATCGGGGTGTGGCCTTTAAAAGTGCAAGCTTTCAGGGGCACGAGCCCCAATGGGATAATCTCAGAATGACGATCACCTACAAAGACGCCCAAGGTATTGAGGGCATGCGTATCGCAGGCAAACTGGCCTCCGAAGTTTTGGACTTCCTGACCCCGCACGTGGTGGCTGGAGTCACCACCAACCAGTTGGACAAACTGGCTTATGACTACATCACCCAGGTGCAAGGCGCCATTCCTGCTCCGCTGAACTACAACCCCAGCGGCACCAACCCCTACCCCAAGTCGATCTGCACCTCTATCAACCACCAGGTTTGCCACGGCATCCCCAACGACAAGCCGCTCAAGAAAGCCGACATCGTCAACATCGACATCACGGTGATCAAAGACGGCTGGCACGGCGACACCAGCCGCATGTTTTTGGTGGGCGAGTCATCCATCGCCGCCAAGCGTTTGTGCAAATTGACTTACGAGGCCATGTGGCATGGCATTGTCAAAGTCAAGCCCGGTGTGCGTTTGGGTGATATTGGTTTTGCCATCCAACGTTTCGCCGAGAGCAACGGCTTTTCGGTGGTGCGTGAGTTTTGTGGCCATGGCATTGGCCAGGTGTTCCACGAAGAGCCGCAGGTTCTGCACTACGGCAAGCCCGGCACGGGGGAAGAGCTCAAAACCGGCATGACCTTCACCATCGAGCCCATGATCAACGCGGGTCGCAAAGACATCAAAGAACTGGGCGACGGCTGGACCATCGTCACGCGTGACCACTCGCTGTCGGCCCAATGGGAGCACACAGTGTTGGTCACCGACACAGGGTTTGAGGTGTTGACCCTGTCCGAAGGCAGTCCCGCCCTGCCCGACTTCGTGACCACCACCCGCTGTTGAGGTCTGTGCCATGAACGCCTTGGCCCAGCGCTACCGAACGCACAAGGCTGCCTTGCTGCAGACCCTCTCCATGCGCCCAGCTGCCACGCGGGGTGTGCGCAGTGTTTTACAAAATTTGAGCCATTTGACCGACCGCACCTTGGTCGAACTTTGGCGCAACGCTGGCTTTGCGGGCGACTTGGCGCTGGTGGCGGTCGGTGGTTTTGGCCGCGGTGAGCTTTACCCCTGCTCCGATGTGGACGTGCTGCTGTTGTTGCCTGAGGGGCGCTCGCCCGACAGCGATGCCCAGCTCAGGAGCCAAATTGAAACCTTCATTGGCAGTTGCTGGGACACCGGTTTGGAAATCGGCTCCAGCGTGCGCAGTGTGGACGAATGCATTCAAGAATCATGTGCTGACATCACCGTCCAAACTTCGTTGCTCGAAGCACGCTTGGTGGTGGGCAGTGCTGCGTTGTTTGAGCACTTTCAGCAGCGCTTTGATGCAGCGATGGATCCCAAGGCCTTCTTTGTGGCCAAGACGCTGGAGTTGCGCCAACGGCACACCAAGTTTGAAAACACGCCTTATTCGCTGGAGCCCAACTGCAAAGAGTCTCCTGGCGGCTTGCGCGATCTGCAGGTGATTTTGTGGGTGGCCCAAGCCGCAGGCTTTGGCAACAGCTGGAACGCGTTGGCCCAATCGGGCTTGGCGACCCCGCTCGAGGCACGCCAGATGCAGCGCAACGAAGACACCTTGGCGTTGATTCGCACCCGCTTGCACATGGCCGCCAAGCGACGGGAAGACCGGCTGGTGTTTGACTTGCAACACGCGGTGGCACAAAGCATTGGGCTGGGCTTGCAAGAAGATGGTTCCTTGGACGCGAGGGCAGCCAGCGAAGCGTTGATGAAGCGCTATTACTGGGCCGCCAAAGCGGTGACACAGTTGAACCAAATTTTGCTGCTCAACATCGAAGAGCGCCTCAATGGCGACACCCAGTTGCTGCGCCCCATCAATGAACGGTTCGCAGACAAAGCGGGGATGCTGGAAGTCACCAGCGACGATTTGTACCTGCGCCATCCCCATGCGATTTTGGAAACCTTCTGGCTGTATGAATCCACCTTGGGCATCAAGGGCTTGTCAGCGCGCACCTTGCGCGCGCTGTACAACGCGCGCAGCGTGATGAATGCAGCGTTTCGCGCCGACCCGGTCAACCGGGCCACGTTCTTGAAGATTTTGCAAGCCCCAGAAGGCATCACGCACGCCATGCGTTTGATGAACCAGACTTCGGTGTTGGGACGCTATTTGTGGGTGTTTCGCCGCATCGTGGGTCAAATGCAGCACGACCTGTTCCACGTCTACACGGTGGATCAGCACATCTTGATGGTGCTGCGCAATGTCAGGCGTTTTTTCATGGCCGAGCACGCCCATGAGTACCCTTTTTGCTCGCAACTCGCGGCAGGCTGGGACAAACCTTGGATCTTGTATGCAGGGGCCTTGTTCCACGACATTGCCAAAGGTCGTGGGGGTGACCATTCCCAGCTCGGGCGTGCCGAAGTGCGCCGTTTTTGCAAAGACCATCGCATCGACAAAGACGATGCCGACTTGGTGGAATTTTTGGTGTCCGAGCACCTCACCATGAGCCATATCGCCCAAAAGCAAGATTTGAGCGATTCGGAGGTGATCCAAAGTTTCGCCAATCGAGTGGGCAACGAGCGCAACCTGACAGCGCTCTACCTGCTGACAGTGGCCGACATCCGAGGCACCAGTCCCAAAGTCTGGAACGCTTGGAAGAGCAAGCTGCTGGAAGACTTGTACCGTTACACCTTGCGTGCCCTGGGTGGCAGAGCGCCTGACCCCGATGCCGAAGTGGAAGCGCGCAAACGCGAAGCGCTCCACATGTTGGCTCTTTACGCCCTGCCATTTGAAGCCCACAAAGCGCTCTGGGACACCTTGGACGTGGGCTATTTCATGCGCCACGACGCATCTGACATTGCTTGGCACACCCGTCAGTTGTCACGCAGTTTGGCGCAAGCAAAAACCCAAGAAAAATCTGTGGGGGTCATGGTGCGTGCCCGCATGTCGCCTGTGGGTGAAGGCCTGCAGGTGATGGTCTACGCCCCAGACCAAGCCGACTTGTTTGCCCGCATCTGTGGCTACTTTGACCAAGCCGGTTTCAACATCTTGGATGCCAAGGTCCACACGGCTAGCAATGGCTATGCCATCGACACCTTCCAAGTGGTGGCCTCGCGTTTGGAAGAGCATTACCGCGATCTCATCAACATGGTGGAGACGGGCTTGGCTCAGACCATCGATGCGGCTGCCCCGTTGCCCGCACCCAGCCGAGGCCGCGTGTCGCGTCGGGTCAAGAGCTTTCCAATTGCGCCACGCGTTTCACTGCAACCCGACGAGCGGGCCCAAAAATGGCTGCTCAGCATTTCAGCCAGCGACCGCGCGGGCTTGCTCTACAGCGTGGCGCGGGTCTTGGCCAACCATAAGGTCAACTTGTTCTTGGCCAAGGTCAGCACCTTGGGTGAACGGGTGGAAGACACCTTTTTGATCGATGGCCCGGCCTTGCAACACAACAAATCACAGCTGGCCATTGAGACGGAGTTGTTGGACGCGCTGCAGCAGACTTGAGCGCGTTGCTCTCTGATTCGAGATGCTTTCGAAAGCTCGAGTGCGTCAGTCGTCAGCGCTGTCGAGTCCTGGAAACAAGACCTCGGTGAACCCAAAGCGCGAAAAGTCGCGCACCCTCATGGGGTAGAGCATGCCCATCAGGTGGTCGCACTCGTGCTGCACCACGCGGGCATGAAAGCCCTCAACGCAGCGGTCGATGGCTTGACCCAAGGGGTCATACCCTTGGTAACGCAGACGCTGAAAACGAGGCACCACGCCACGCAGGCCGGGGACCGACAAGCAGCCTTCCCAGCCGTCCTCCAGCGCGTCGCCCAGAGGGGTGAGCACCGGATTGATCAACACCGTGCGTGGTACCACGGGGGCATCGGGGTAGCGTGGGTTGAACGCGCCAGAGCCAAACATCACCACCTGAACATCCACGCCAATTTGCGGTGCGGCCAGGCCAGCGCCGTCGGCGGCCTGCATGGTGTCCTCCAGGTCTTGGATCAAGGCATGCAGTTGTGCTGTGTCAAACTGAGTCACGGGCTGCGCCACGCGCAACAGCCGCGCATCCCCCATTTTTAAAATTGTGCGGACCGCCATGTGTGTTCCCCTTGTGTCGAGCCCCTCAAGGCAGCGTTTGCTTCGGGTCGCTGACTTGACCCGCATGCTGAGTAACCAGTGCCAACAAGCCCGCTTCGTCCAGCACCTTGATGCCGAGTTCTTGCGCTTTGTCCAATTTGCTGCCCGCTTCGGCACCCGCCACCACGCAGTGGGTTTTTTTGCTCACGCTGCCTGCGACTTTAGCGCCCAGCGTTTCGAGCATGTCTTTGGCTTGGTCGCGGCTGAGGGTTGGCAAGGTGCCGGTCAGCACAAAGGTCTGGCCTGCCAACGGCAAACTGGCACCCGCCGTGGCCTCACCCTCCTCCCAGTGCACGCCACAGGCGCGCAGTTGCTCCACCACTTCGCGGTTGTGCGCTTGGTCAAAGAAGGTGCGCAAGCTTTGCGCGACGACCGGCCCAACATCGGCCACTTGCAGCAGTTGATCGAGCGTGGCATCCATGATGGCGTCGAGCTTGCCAAAGTGACGCACCAGTTCTTTGGCTGTGGCTTCACCCACGTGGCGAATGCCCAAACCAAACAAAAAGCGCGCCAGCGTGGTCTGCTTGGATTTCTGGATGCTGGCCAGCACGTTGTTGGCCGATTTTTCCGCCATGCGGTCCAAGCTCGCCAAGGCGGTGAAGCCCAAACGGTAGAGGTCGGGCAAGGTGTTAACCACCCCAGCATCGACCAATTGCTCCACCAGTTTGTCGCCCAGGTCTTCAATTTCTACCGCGCGCCGGTGGGCAAAGTGCAAGATGGCTTGCTTGCGTTGTGCGCTGCAAAACAAACCCCCGCTGCAGCGGTGGTCGGCCTCATCTTCTTCGCGCACGGCAGCGCTGCCGCAGACCGGGCAGGTGGTGGGCATGGTGAAAATTTGCGCTTCGTGCAAGCGCTTTTCGGCCAGGACAGACACCACCTCCGGAATCACGTCCCCGGCACGGCGAACCACCACGGTGTCGCCCACCCGCACATCTTTGCGGCGGGCTTCGGTCTCGTTGTGCAAGGTGGCATTGGTCACAGTGACGCCACCCACAAACACCGGGGCCAACTTGGCCACGGGGGTGAGTTTGCCGGTTCGCCCGACTTGCACCTCAATGGCTTGCACGGTGGTGAGTTGTTCTTGCGCCGGGTATTTGTGGGCAACGGCCCAACGCGGTTCGCGGGTGACAAAGCCCAACTGGCGCTGCCAGTCGAGCCGGTTGACCTTGTAGACCACGCCATCGATGTCGAATGGCAGCGCGTCCCGCGCTTGTCCCATGCGCTGGTGAAACGCCACCAGGCCTGGCGCACCCTGCACCGTGCTGGTTTGTTCGGCCACCGGAAAGCCCCAGTCACGCAGGGCCATCAGTAACTCGTAGTGGGTGTCAAAGTGCGGGCCACCTTGGGACTCGGGCGTCACTTCGCCCAGTCCATAGGCGAAAAAGCTCAAAGGCCGCTCAGCGGCAATGGCTGGGTCCAGCTGACGCACGGCACCGGCTGCGGCATTGCGTGGGTTGACAAAGGTTTTTTCACCTTTCATGCCTTGGGCAATGCGTGCGCGTTGGCGCTCGTTCAGGGCCTCAAAGTCGGCCCGGGCCATGTAGACCTCGCCACGCACTTCCAGCACATCAGGGACTCGCAAATCCACATCGTCAAACAATGAATCACTGGGTGGCGGGGTGTGCAGCTTGAGCGGAATTTGTCCAATGGTGCGGATGTTTTGCGTCACATCCTCGCCCATCTCGCCGTCGCCGCGCGTGGCCGCCTGCACCAGCACGCCCTGCTCGTAGCGAAGGCTCATGGCCAGGCCGTCAAACTTCAACTCGGCCACATAGTCGACCAAGGGGTCTGACTCGGTGAGGGACAGCTCTTTGCGAATGCGTGCGTCAAAGGCTTGGGCCCCAGAGGCTTCGGTGTCGGTCTCGGTGCGAATGCTCAGCATGGGCATGGCATGACGCACGCTGACAAACGCATCCAAAGGCTTGCCGCCCACGCGTTGTGTGGGCGAGTCGGGGCTGTTCAGCTCTGGATGAGCCGCTTCAAGCGCTTGCAGCTCTTTGAACAGGCGGTCGTACTCGGCGTCAGGAATAGTGGGTGCATCCAGCACGTAGTACTGATGGCCGTGGTGGTGCAACTGCGCTCGCAGTTGCGCAACTCGGGCAGCGGGGGAGGTGGTCGTCATAGGCCCGCTGCGGGCTTAACTGAATAAGCGCCGCGCCTGCGGCGAACCGGCCGATAAGTCGCGCGCATCCAGCGTGTCATACAAGGCCAGCAAGTCTCGGGCAATGCCCCCAATGGCAGCTTCTGACAAGCGCTGGCCGTTGTCGTCCGTCACCGTGCCATCCATCACACGGGCCAGTTCGTGGGCGGTTTGAACCATCCGTGCAAACGGTTCTTCATGGCGGTCCACTTGAGGAACATCCAAGGACAAGGTGAGTTCGCGGATGGCCGACTGGGCCGGGTCTTCGGCCATGGCCGCTTGGGAGTCGAACATCAAACCCAGCACAGGAGGCAAGCCCACCGCAGGCGCGGGTACCACCATGCGCCCCGGAATGACGCCAGCGACAAAGCCCAAACGCGCTGCATTTTGTTGCACATAGCCCGGGCTCCAGGCCGCTTTGGTGGCTTTGAGGGTGAAGCTCAGTTGGGCATCGTGGGCACTGGCAAAACTGTCCAGCTCACGCGCACGCGCCACTTCTTCGAGCATGTCCGGAAACTCAGGGGCTGCATTGATGGCGTCGGCAAAGCTTTGGGTTTTGACCACAAACTCAGAGAACTCAATCTCATTGAGCGCGCCCATGCGGTTGGCCAATTGAACGCCAGCTTGGAACGCGCTGTAGCGCTGGTTGGGTCGGGGCTGTTCCCATAAACCAGACTCAGCATTCAAACCCTCCACGGTGAAGAGTTTGTTGCCCACACGTCGGCTGGGTGGTAAGGCTGCCAGCGTGGCTTCACCAGAGATGGGGCTGTCAATTTCAACGGCTGCCAACACATCGATCAGGGCATCAAGACTGGGGCGTTTTTCAATCGGCAAAGCCATGGAGGAGGCATCGTCCATGACTTTGGCAATCATCGGCGCCATGCCATGGTCGTGGCTATCTGCCGTGTGCTGCAGGGCACGCTGTGCGCTCACCCGGGCTTCGGCTGCACGTTCAGCGGCTTTTTCAGCCGCCAAGCGCTGCAACTCTGCTTCGTCTGGCACACGTTGCGCGTGCTGGGTCGCTTGTTGCATCATCACACGCGCCATGTCCGCCACCGGATCGTCACTGTGTGACGACGACAGAGCTTGGACAGGCGCTTGCGCGGCGTGGAGACTGTCGTCGAAGGTGGGCTCTTGAGGCTGATCTGCCGGACCTGCATGCTGCGAGGTGTGGGGCGCCTGATCGGCCAAGGGCTCTGCCTGGCGCGGTTTGTTTTTGCGCGAAGTCCAGGTGCTGTGAGCCACCACACCTGCCAACACCAGGCCCCCGGCGATGGCTAAACCAATTTGTAAACTGCTCATGGGTTACTTTGATGTCAAGCGGGTTCGACCATGGACACGGCCGACTCCATGTCAACGGCCACGATGCGAGAAACGCCTTGCTCTTGCATGGTCACACCGATGAGTTGTTCGGCCATTTCCATGGCGATTTTGTTGTGCGAAATAAACAGAAACTGGGTTTCTTTGGACATGCTCGAGACCAACTTGGCATAGCGTTCGGTGTTGGCGTCGTCCAGCGGCGCATCCACCTCGTCGAGCAAGCAAAACGGGGCTGGGTTGAGTTGAAAAATCGCAAACACCAGGGCAATGGCGGTCAGGGCTTTTTCACCACCCGACAGCAAGTGGATGGTCTGATTTTTCTTGCCTGGCGGTTGGGCCATGACTTGCACGCCTGAATCCAGAATTTCTTCACCCGTCATCACCAAGCGCGCATTGCCGCCACCAAACAACTCGGGGAACATCTTGCCAAAGTGCTCGTTGACGATCTTGAAGGTGCCGCCCAGCAGTTCGCGGGTTTCGCCGTCGATCTTGCGGATCGCGTCCTCCAAGGTGTTCATGGCCTCGTTCAGGTCGGCCGACTGAGCGTCCAAAAACGTCTTGCGCTCTGAGGCTGTGGCCAACTCGTCCAAGGCTGCCAAGTTGACAGCGCCCAAGGCCACCACCTCACGTTGCAGACGGTCGATCTCGGATTGCAAGCCGCCCAAACGCACGTGGTTGAGTTCGATGGATGCGGCCACGGCCTCCAAGTCGGCTTGCGCATCGGCCAGCAACTGGGTGTACTGCTCCAGCCCCAAACGCGCCGCTTGTTCTTTGAGTTGAAGGTCGCTGATGCGCTGGCGCAAAGGCTCCAGTTCACGTTCGAGCTGCAAACGGCGTTCGTCGCTGGCTCGCAGTTTGGTGGTCAAGTCGTCATATTCGCTGCGTTTGGCACCCAAGGCGGCTTCGCGTTCGAGCTTGATGTTCAAGGCGTTTTGCAAGCCCGCTTGTGCCGCAGCGTCGGTCAAGCGCGTGAGGTCTTCTTGCACGCGTTGCTCTTCCACCGCCACATTGGCTGCCTGTTGGGTGGCTGTGTCGATGAGGCGTTTGAGTTCGGCCTCGCGCGTGGCCAGGCTGCGCTGCGTGAATTGGGCTTCTTGGGCCTGGCGTTCCAGACTGCGTTGTTGTTCTCGGCTGTCGTTCAAACGGCGTTCGGCATGGATGACCGCCTCGTCCAACTGGGCATGGCGCTCTTGGCTGTCGGCCAATTGCATGTCGAGTTCTTCAAAGCGTGCTTCGGCGTCCACGCGGCGCTCTTGCATGTCGGCCAGTTGGGCTTCGACTTCATCCAAGTCACCGCTGATTTGCTCGCTGCGGGCACGGGTTTGTTCAGCCAGTTGCGACAAACGCAAGGTCTCCACCTGCAAGGCATGGGCGTTGGTTTGTGCGGCCGAGGCTTCGTTGCGGATGCTCACCAGCCGTTGCGAGGCCTCGCTGTAAGCGGCTTCGGCACGCACCAGGGCGTGGCGAGCTTCATCCCTGATCAGGGCTTGGGCCTTGGTGCTCTTGTCGAGGTTTTCAATTTCTTGCGCACGCGCGAGCAAGCCCGATTGTTCGCTGTCTTGCGCGTAAAAACTCACGCTGTGGGCGCTGATGGCGTGGCCCGTGGGCACATAGATCACCTGGCCGGGTTGCAAGCTGCTGCGCTTGGCCATTGCTTCGTCCAGGGTGGGGGCCGTGAAGCAGCCTGTGAGCCAGTCGGTCAGCAGCGCTTTTTGACCGGCGTCGTTGAGGCGCAGCAGGTCAGACAAACGCGGCAAAGACGCAGTGGCTTCGGGCACCGCCGCCAATGGGGGGGTGTAGAAGGCCAGTTTGGCGGGCGGCGCGTCATTGCTGAAAGAACGCACCATGTCCAATCGACTGACTTCGAGTGAAGCCATGCGTTCGCGCAAGGCAGCTTCCAATGCGTTTTCCCAACCCGTGTCAATGTGGATGCGGCTCCACAGCGCTTGCAGGCCGTCCAGGCCGTGTTTGGACAGCCAAGGCTTGAGCTGGTCATTGGTTTGCACTTTTTCTTGCAGTGCTTTGAGGGCCTCCAAACGTGCCGAAATATCGGCTTGCTTGGCTTGCTCGGCGTTCACGGCATGCTGCGCTTGGCGACGGGCGTCGTCCAACTGAGGCACGCTGGCCTGTAATTCTTCAAGTTGGGCTGCCGTCACATCGGCCTGAGATTGCGCTTCTTGCAGTTGGGCCTGCAAATTGATGAGGCGAGCTTCATCAGGAGCAGCCAAGGCATTGCGGTCGGCACTCAAACGCTCGTGGCGGGCGTTGAGCGCGCGTGACTGCTCTTCGATGTTGCGCTGGTCAGCCGCCAACACCTGAATTTGCTGCTGGACCTGAACCACACTGCCACGCTGCTCGTTGCTGCGGTGCTGAGCGGTGCGCAGGGCCTCTTCCAGCTCGGGCAGTTGCATGGCTTGTTCTTCCACCTGCGCGGCCAAGAGCATGGCTTGCTCTTCACCGTTCAGGGCGTGTTCTGCCAGGGTTTCGATTTCTTGCTGCGCTTGCTCGCTTTGCTGGGCCCAATGCGCGGTTTGTTCTTTGATTTGCACCAAGCGTGCTTCAGCACGTTGGCGCCCTTCCACCACGAAGCGGATCTCCGCTTCCAAGCGCCCGACTTCCGCGCTGGCCTCGTACAAAGCGCCTTGGGCTTGGTTGACATGGTCGCCGGCCGCGTAATGGGCTTGACGCACGGTCTCCAAGTCAGCCTCGATGTGGCGCAAATCGGCAATGCGTGACTCCAGATCGTTGACGGCTTTGTCGGCTTGGGTTTTGAGGCCCTGTTGGTCGGCTTCGGCCTCGGCACGGCGCAAGAACCACAGCTGTTGCTGCTTCAAGGTCACGTCGGCTTGCAGGGCGTGGTAACGGTTGGCCACTTCGGCTTGCTTTTCCAGCTTTTCAAGGTTCGCGTTGAGTTCGCGCAGGATGTCTTCCACCCGGGTCAGGTTTTCACGCGTGTCGCTCAGGCGGTTTTCGGTCTCTCGGCGGCGCTCTTTGTATTTGGACACGCCTGCGGCTTCTTCCAAAAACAGGCGCAGTTCTTCGGGCTTGGATTCGATGATGCGGCTGATGGTGCCCTGGCCAATGATGGCGTAGGCACGGGGGCCCAGGCCTGTTCCCAGAAACACGTCTTGCACGTCGCGACGGCGTACCGGCTGGTTGTTGATGTAGTAGCTGCTGGTGCCGTCGCGGGTGAGCACGCGCTTGACCGCGATTTCGGCAAACTGGCTCCACTGGCCGCCGGCGCGGTGGTCGGCATTGTCAAACACCAGTTCCACGCTGGAGCGGCTGGCCGCTTTGCGGGTGGTGGTGCCGTTGAAAATGACGTCTTGCATGGACTCGCCGCGCAGCTCGCTGGCGCGGCTCTCGCCCAGCACCCAGCGCACGGCGTCCATGATGTTGGATTTGCCGCAACCGTTGGGGCCCACCACACCGACCAACTGGCCGGGCAACAGGAAATTGGTGGGTTCCGCGAAGGACTTGAAACCCGATAACTTGATGGAATTCAGACGCACCGAAAGACCTCTTGAGGGAGAGGGGTGATCATAAACGGCTGGACCAGACGCGAACCTCGGCCAACAGTGCCTCTAAATTGGGCAGGATCGATTGGAATCCTTCACGTGTGGCCTCTAATGGCTGCTGGCGGCTGTGTTGGTACAGATCTGCGACAGCTTGGGCCAGAGCGGGTGCGGAAAACAGTGACATAAACCCTTTGAGGGCGTGCAAAGAAAGCTCCGCGTTCGAACCGTTGTTGGCCGCTAAGTTCGCCTGAATACTGACAACCTCTTGAGACAGACTTTGTTCAAAGGTAGCCATCAATTCGCGCATCTGGCCGTCATCGGCGGCAAACTCTTGGGCGCCGCTCAAATCAAGCCAGATAAAAGGGGGGGTGTTGAAGGAGTTCATAGACGGGGCAGAGATAATAGCAGCCATGAATCCCTTGCTTTCTCGCCTCCAGCCCTATCCTTTTGAGCGGCTGAAACAGTTGTTTGCCCCCATCCAACCTAACCCAGCCTTCACGCCCATCAGCCTAGGCATCGGTGAGCCGCGCCATGCCACGCCGCCCTTGGTGTTGGATGCGTTGGCCCATGCCACACAAGCTTTGGCCGCCTACCCCGCCACCGCTGGACTGCCGGCCTTGCGTGAAGCCTGCGTAGGCTGGGTGCAACGCCGATATGGCGTGGCCCTGAACGCCGCCACCCAGGTGTTGCCGGTGAATGGCTCGCGCGAAGCCCTGTTTGCCTTCGCCCAGACGGTGATTGACCCGACCCGCACGCAAGCCACGGTGGTGTGCCCCAACCCGTTCTATCAAATCTACGAAGGTGCCGCCTTGCTGGCTGGGGCCACACCTTATTACGCGCCGAGCGACCCTGCCCTTAATTTCAACGTCAACTGGGACAGCGTGCCTGACAGCGTGTGGGCCAACACCCAGTTGTTGTTCGTCTGCTCCCCCGGCAACCCCACAGGGGCTGTCATGCCCTTGTCGGATTGGGAAAAACTGTTTGCTCTGAGCGACCGCCACGGTTTTGTGATCGCAAGCGACGAGTGTTACAGCGAGATTTACTTCCGCGATGAGCCCCCTTTAGGGGGCTTGGAAGCCGCTATCCAGTTAGGGCGTCACGATTTCAAAAATCTGGTGGCCTTCACCAGTTTGTCCAAGCGCAGCAATGTGCCTGGCATGCGCAGCGGTTTTGTGGCGGGTGACGCCAACATCTTGAAACAGTTTTTGCTCTACCGCACCTACCACGGCAGTGCCATGAGTGGCATGGTGCAAGCCGCCAGCGTCGCGGCTTGGAACGACGAGGCCCATGTGGTGGCCAACCGGGCCATGTACCGCGAGAAATTTGCCGCCGTCACCCCCTTGTTGGCCGAGGTGATGGACGTGCGCTTGCCCGATGCGGGCTTTTACCTGTGGGCGTCGGTGCCCGGAGGCGATGACGTGGCTTTCGCACGGGATTTGCTGGCTCAATACAATGTCACCGTTTTGCCGGGCAGCTACTTGGCGCGTGAGGGTCACTTCATTGGCGATGCCAAGGGCTTCAACCCCGGCGCCGGGCGAATCCGCATGGCCCTGGTGGCCGAAACCGCCGAATGCCTGGAAGCTGCGCAACGCATTGTGGCGTTCATCCGAAATTCCAACCCCTCATCCTATTAAGAGAAGACAACCATGGCTCAACACCAAATCCAACACATCATCGACAACGCTTGGGACAACCGCGCCAACATCAACGCCACCAATGCCACCCACGAAGTGCGCGAAGCGGTCGATCACGTCATTGCCGAACTCAATGCCGGTCGCCTGCGCGTGGCAACCCGCGATGGCGTGGGCCAATGGACCACACACCAATGGCTCAAAAAAGCCGTGTTGTTGAGCTTTCGCTTGAACGACAACGAAATCATCAAGGCGGGCGAATTGGGCTTTTATGACAAAGTCAAAACCAAGTTCTCTCACCTCAGCGACGAAGACATGAAGGCCGCTGGCGTGCGCGTGGTGCCTCCTGCTGTGGCACGCCGTGGCAGCTTCATTGCCTCGGGTGCGATCTTGATGCCCTCTTACGTGAACATTGGCGCCTATGTGGACTCGGGCACCATGGTTGACACCTGGGCCACCGTGGGTTCTTGCGCACAAATCGGCAAGAACGTGCACCTGTCGGGTGGCGTTGGCATTGGCGGCGTGCTCGAACCCCTGCAGGCCAACCCCACCATCATTGAAGACAACTGCTTCATCGGCGCGCGCTCGGAAGTGGTGGAAGGCGTCATCATCGAAGAAAACTCGGTGCTCGGCATGGGCGTGTTCATCGGTCAAAGCACCCCCATCTTTGACCGTGCAACCGGCGAAATCAGCTACGGGCGTGTCGCCAGCGGTTCGGTGGTGGTCAGCGGCAATTTGCCTAAAACAGCCGCCAACGGTGCGCCTTACAGCATGTATGCCGCCATCGTGGTCAAGCGCGTGGACGCACAAACCCGCTCCAAGACCAGCATCAACGACTTGTTGCGCGATTGAGCGCGCCCACGCACAAAGCCCCCGATGTCTCGCACGCTGCAACTCACTGAGCAACTCATCTCTCGCCCCTCGGTCACGCCCGAGGACGCCGGATGCTTGGACCTGATTGCCGCACGGCTGAATCCTTTGGGTTTCGCTTGTGAGCGCATCGACAGCGGGCCCGAGAGCTTTCGGGTCAGCAACCTGTGGGCCATTCGCCGCAGTGCTCACCCACAAGCCAAAACTCTGGTGTTTGCCGGACACACGGACGTGGTGCCCACCGGCCCCATCGAACAGTGGACCCATGACCCCTTCACCCCCACCCACCGCAACGGCATGCTGTATGGCCGTGGCAGCAGTGACATGAAGACATCTCTGGCTGCCATGGTGGTGGCGTGCGAAGAGTTTGCCTCCAGCCAAGCGCAAGCCAAGATCAACATTGCTTTCTTGCTCACCAGCGACGAAGAAGGCCCCGCCTTGGATGGCACGGTCAAGGTCTGTGAGGCCTTGAAAGCCCGTGGCGAAAAGTTGGATTGGTGCATCGTGGGTGAACCCACCTCGGTGCAACGCACGGGTGACATGATCAAAAACGGGCGCCGCGGCAGCATGAGCGGCAAACTCACGGTGCAAGGTGTGCAAGGCCATATCGCCTACCCACAGTTGGCGAATAACCCGATCCATGCCTTTGCGCCTGCTTTGGCCGATTTGGTGGCCATCGAGTGGGACCGGGGCAACGCTTTTTTCCAGCCCACCAGTTGGCAAGTCAGCAACATCCACGCAGGAACAGGCGCGGGCAACGTGATTCCAGGCACGTGCGTGGTCGACTTCAACTTCCGCTTTTGCACCGAGTCCACCCCCGAGCAGTTGCAGCAGCGCCTGTGCGCAGTGCTAGATCAACATGGCTTGCAGTACGAGCTGAACTGGACCATCAGCGGCCTGCCCTTTCTCACCACCCCAGGCGACTTGGTGGGCGCGGTGCAAGCCGCCATTCGGGACGAAACCGGCATCGAGACCGAACTGTCCACCACGGGTGGCACCAGCGATGGTCGCTTCATTGCCCAGGTGTGCCCGCAGGTGATTGAGCTGGGCCCCTGCAATGCCACCATCCACAAAATCGACGAATGCGTGGCCGTGGCCGACATCGAACCTTTGAAAAACATTTACCGCCGCGTTCTGGAGCAGCTCAACGGCTTGGCCTCTGGCGCTCCCGCCTGATGGCTGCTGCCCTCACCCTCAGTGCGCTGGTAGCCCACAGCGCGCAACAGCTAGAGACTGCCCATGCGGCGGGTCAGCTAAGCTTCGGCCAAGGCACCACGAACGCCGATGACGAAGCCGCGTGGCTGGTGTTGTGGCGATTGGGTTTGCCACTGGACACCGATGTGAGCGACCCAGCCTCTGATGCCCCCTTATCGCCCGAACAAATCGAGCACGTGCAAGCGCTGCTCCAACACCGCATCGACTCGCGCCAACCCGCCGCCTACCTCACGCAAGAGGCTTGGTTGCAAGGTGTGTCGTTCTACATCGACGAGCGCACCATCGTGCCGCGCTCACTCATTGCCGAGGTCTTGGCTGAGGGCAGCATCGACCCCTGGTTGCCTCCCCACACCACGCGCGTGCTTGACCTGTGCACTGGCAACGGCAGCCTGGGCATCTTGGCTGCCTTGGCGTTTCCAGACATCACTGTGGTGGGTTTGGACTTGTCACAAGACGCGCTGGATGTGGCGCGCATCAACATCGAACGCCATGGCTTGCAAGCGCGCATGACGTTGGCCGTGTCGGATGGACTGCATCAGGCCGAGGGTATGTTTGATTTGATTTTGTGCAATCCGCCTTATGTGAACAGCCAAAGCATGGCCAGCCTGCCCGCTGAGTTCAAGGCTGAGCCTGCCCTCGCGCTGGCCGGTGGCGACGACGGCATGGATTTCATCCGTCAATTGCTGCGCGACGCGCCCGCACACATGAGCGAACACGCAGTCTTGGTGCTTGAAATTGGCCACGAGCGCGATTACTTTGAAGCAGCCTTTCCCCATTTAGATGTCGTGTGGCTATCGACCAGTGCTGGTGACGACCAGGTCTTACTCCTCACACACACCGCGTTAACGCAAGGCGCTCTCCCCCAATGATTACTTTGAAAAATGTCACCTTGCGCCGCAGCGCCAAGGTGTTGCTCGACAGTGCCTCGGTCACCCTCAACCCCGGAGAAAAAGTGGGCTTGGTAGGCCGCAACGGCGCAGGCAAGTCGTCTCTGTTTGCCTTGCTCAACGGGGGCTTGCACGAGGATGCGGGCGAGTACTACATTCCCAGCCAGTGGCGCATGGGCCAGGTGGCCCAAGACATGCCCGAGACCGACCAAAGCGCCACCGAGTTTGTGATCGAAGGCGACACCGTGCTCACGGATGCGCGCACCGAAGTGGCCGCAGCCGAAGCCTCGGGCGACGGCGACCGCATGGGACACGCCTACATGGCGCTGTACGACGCGGGCGAACACGACGCCGCCTCGCGCGCGCAAGCCTTGATTTTGGGGTTGGGCTTCAAAACCACCGAGTTGAACAACCCGGTCAACAGCTTTTCGGGCGGTTGGCGCATGCGCTTGCAACTCGCGCGTGCTTTGATGTGCCCGAGCGATTTGCTGTTGCTGGACGAACCCACCAACCACTTGGACTTGGATGCCCTGGTGTGGCTGGAAGCCTGGCTCAAGCGCTACGAAGGCACGATGGTGGTGATCAGCCACGACCGTGAATTCTTGGATGCGGTGACGAACGTGACCTTGCACATCGACGCGGCCAAGCTGGTGCGCTACGGTGGCAACTACAGCAAGTTCGAAGACATGCGCGCTGAGCAAATGGAGCTGCAACAAAACGCGTTTTCCAAACAGCAAGACAAGATTGCCCATTTGCAAAAGTTCATTGCGCGCTTCAAGGCCAAAGCCAGCAAAGCCAAGCAGGCGCAAAGCCGCGTCAAAGCGCTCGACCGGATGGAGAAAATTGCGCCACTGCTGGCCGATGCGGACTTCAACTTTGAATTCAAAGAACCCGCCAACCTGCCCAACCCCATGCTGTCCATGCAGGGCGTGAGCTTTGGCTACCCAGCACCCGACGATGCGCCTGCGGGCACGCCGCCCACAGTGATTGTGCAAAACGTCAGCCGCTCGGTGCTGGCGGGGCAACGCATTGGCATCTTGGGTGCCAACGGTCAGGGCAAGTCGACCTTGGTCAAAACCATTGCGCGTGACTTGGCTGCCCTGGGCGGTGAAGTCACCGAGGGCAAGGGCCTGAACATTGGTTACTTTGCGCAACAAGAACTCGATGTGCTGCGCCCGGCGGACACGCCGCTGCAGCACATGATTGATTTGGTCAAGAAGCTCACCAGCGAAGGCAAGATCGCGGGTCAAGCCACCCGCGAGCAAGACCTGCGCAGCTTTTTGGGTCAATTCAATTTCAGCGGCGACATGGTCAAGCAAGCCGTGGGCAGCATGAGCGGGGGCGAGAAAGCCCGCTTGGTGCTGTGCATGTTGGTGTGGCAGCGCCCCAACCTGTTGCTGATGGACGAGCCAACCAACCACTTGGACTTGGCCACCCGCGAGGCCTTGAGCATGGCGCTCAATGAGTTCGAAGGCACGGTGATGTTGGTCAGCCATGACCGCGCCTTGTTGCGCGCGGTATGCGACGAGTTCTGGATGGTGTCACGCGGTGGTGTGGCGCCGTTTGATGGCGACTTGGACGACTACCAGCGCTACTTGCTGGACGAAGCCAAGCGCTTGCGCGCTGAGGCCACGGCTGCGGCCAACTTGGCCGCAAAAACACCTGTCTCTGTGGCCGTGTCCGCCCCTGTGGCGGCGCCCGTGGCCGCGCCTCAGGCCAAAGCACCGATCGTTTCGCGCGACCAACGCAAAGACGATGCGCAGCAGCGCAAAGAGATCAACGAGAAAAAACGTCCCTTGAAAAAAGAACAAGACGGCATTGAAAAAAGCATGGCCACGTTGGAGGCAGAAAAACAAAGTCTGCACGACAAACTGGCCTCTCCCCTGGCACCTGCCGAAATTGCCGAGGCTGGCAAACGGCTCAAGACGGTCGAAGACGAATTGGCGTCACTGGAGCTGCGCTGGCTGGAGCTGACCGAAGCCATGGAGCAACTCGAGAGCGTGGTTCACTGAAACTGTGTGGCACTCCACACAATGGCGGGGAAAGACGCCAACCAAGCCCAGAAAAATCGATTCAACCCAAAGAACCAGAAGACCAGAAAATGAAACACCGCGGCCACTGTGCAAAACAGCGCGGCGAATTCTGGACTGACCAAGGCCAAAGGGGCGCAGCATTCCCAGACGATGAAGGCCCAAGAACCCAGCCCAGCCAATGCCCGGTTTCGCAGCGGATGTCGGGGCGACAAAGGCCCATAAATGGCGGCGTTCAAAAAGATGGTCATGGCCGCCCCACTGCGCCATTCGCGTCGCATCAGTTTGACCCATCCGGACATGAAGTATGAGGTGAGGGCTTGGATGGTGATGTACCACAGCCCTGCTTGCCAACCCAACACCACATGTCCCCAAGCCCCGATGAGCTGAGACATCAACAAGCCCGTCAACACCACCAAGGTTAAAAAGTCGCTGCCCCCATTGAAAGCGCCACGCCAACGGATCAGCACCAAGATGTTGCTCACGAACAGACCCGAAATCAGACCCAAAGAGCTGCCGTGAAGGGCCAGCCACAATGCGCCGACCAAGCGGAGTAAGAGATGCACCCGATGTAAACCAGGGATGAATGCCACATCGAGCACACGCTGCATCCACAGCCGCGGTATGTCACCTCGTTGCAGGGCCCATGACCAAAGGCCATCGGGCGAAGTTGCAGCGCCCATGCGCAGAAACTCCAGGGTTTGTATGGCCAGACTCCAGGCAAACAAAATTTCCAAGGCCCGAATGGCCAGCAACATGGGGGTGTCGGTCAGCATGACATCACCGGCGCGGTCATCATGACCTGAGAGTCCACCACGTGGTGACGGTCGGACAAGACCATGCGCAACTCAAACTGGTACTCACGCATGCCTGGGTGAAGCGCCCGCATCTCGTGCAGCGTTAAGCGAGCCACCATGGCATAGGTGACGAGCCCTCGGGGATCGGCGTCTTCGGGCAAGTCATACAGATCGGCCCACAAGTGGTCGACCAAGTTTTGTTGCGCCAGTCCTAAATTGGTGTCGGGGTTGTGAAGCAGATGAAACCACCGTCGGGTACGACGGGGATAAATCAACACCCAATCCGACCACGCGCAGGCACCGGTTGCGGTGAACGTGGATGCACGTGCAAACAACAGGGGAACATGCCCAACTGCGTGAAAAAACTTCCAATTGGGAAAGAACGCGCGCAACAAAAACAGCCACGGGCCTTTGACGGTTGGGGTTTTGACAACCAGCGTCACCAACAAGACAACGAAATAGACAACAAACAAGACTTCGGTCATGCCCTTATTTTGCCGTCCAACCGCCCCCCAACACCTTGTAGAGGTTGACCAAGCTTTGTACCTGCTGGGCTTGCGCCAGCACAGCGGCTTGTTCAGTGGCGAACAAGGTGCGTTTGGCATCGAGCAACTCCAGCGCATTGGAGGCGCCCTGGGTGTAACGCAGATCTGTGAGTTGCAAGCGTGTGCGCTCTGCCGCGAGTTGGGCGTTTTGCGCCTGCACTTGTCGCTCGTAAGTGTCGCGCGCCATCAAGGCATCAGACACCTCACGAAACCCCACTTGAATAGTTTTTTCGTACTGCGCCAAGGCAATGTCGCGGCCAATTTTTGCGGCCTCTAAGTTGGCTTGGTTGCGACCTGCGTCAAAGATCGGCAAAAGGAGTTGGGGTGTGAAAGACCATGCACCGTTGCCGTTGTTGAACAAGGCGCTCATGTCGCCACTCACCAAGCCCGCACTGCCAGTCAAACTGATGCGCGGAAAAAATGCAGCACGGGCAGCACCGATGTTGGCGTTGTTGGCCAACAGCAGTAGTTCGGCTTGGCGAACATCGGGGCGTCTCAGCAGCAAATCGGCTGGGGTGCCGGCAGGTAAATCGGGCAGCAAAGCCCAATCGGACAGGGGGAGTCCTTGCGGCAAATCAGAAGGAATGGCTTGACCCAGCAGCAGCTCTAAGGCATTGAGGTCTTGCGCTCGCTGACGGCTAAGTTGCGCCAAGCTGACTTTAGCGCCTTCCCACAAAGACTGTGCCAAGCTCAGCTCAAGTTGGGATGCCGCTTGGTGGTCGAACTTGAGTTGGATCAGTTGCAGCGAGGTTTGGCGAGAAGCCAGCGTGTCTCGCGCGATTTGCAGCAACGCGTCATCGGCCATCAAGTTCACGTAGGCATTGGCCACAGAGGCTACCAAGGCAATGTGCACCGTTTTGCGGGCCTCTTCGGTAGCCAAATACTGGGACTGAGCCGACTGGCTGAGTGCGCGCACACGTCCCCACAGATCGACCTCGTAAGAGGTCACGCTCAAGCCGGTGGTGTAGGTGCTGGTGATGGTGCCTTGTGCATTGGGCAAGCGTGAGCCGTTGACACCTGCGCTGACACTGGGCAATTCGTCGGCGCGCTTGATTTGCCATAAAGCCCGTGTCTGCTCGATGTTGAGCACCGCAATCCGCAAGTCACGGTTGTTGCGCAAGGCCAGGTCTATCAAATGCTTGAGTCGTGCATCGTTGAAAAAATCTTGCCAAGCGACGTCAGCTGCGGCCGCACTTGAGCTGATCGAAGCACGTGCGGGCGCATCGGAAAATTGAGCAGGCACGGGGGCCTCAGGTCGCTCATAGTTGGGGGTCAGGCTACACCCCGCCAAGCCCCAAAGGGCGATGACACCGCTAGCCCATAACAAAAGAGGTAGGCGTCGCAAGGTCTGATCAGTCATGCTTGTCGACTCCAATTTGATGGCCATGTTCCGCATCGAATCGGTGTTGACGCTCGCTGCCTTTGAAGAGACTGCGCACCACCACGAAAAAGACGGGTACAAAGAACACGGCCAATACGGTGCCCAACAAGCTGCCACCAATGACCCCTGTACCGATCGCACGTTGGCTGGCAGAGCCCGCCCCGCTGGCAATGGCCAGAGGCAACACACCCAACATGAACGCCATGGAGGTCATCAAGATGGGACGAAACCGCATGTGGGCAGCAGCCAGGGCTGCGTCCACCAAGCTGTGTCCCTGTGCGTGCAGGTCTTTGGCAAACTCAATGATCAAGATGGCATTTTTGGCGGACAAGCCAATGATGGTGATCAATCCAACCTGGAAGTACACGTCGTTGGCATAGCCGCGCATCCATGTGGCCAACACCACCCCCAACACCCCCAAGGGCACCACCAATATCACCGACAGGGGAATGGACCAACTCTCGTACAAAGCTGCCAAACACAAGAACACGGCCAACACGGCAAAGCCATACAGGATGACGGCCTGTGAACCGGCCAACTTTTCTTCGCGCGATTGCCCTGTCCACTCAAAGGCAAAGCCTTCAGGCAGTTGGGTCATGAGCCGCTCCATTTCATCCATGGCAGCACCGGAGCTGTAACCTGGAGCAGCTGAGCCGCCAATGCGCATGGCCGGATAACCGTTGTAACGCACGGTTTGCATGGCGCCCTTGATCCAGCGCGTGCTGGCGAATGCCGACAGGGGCACCGGTTTGCCTTGCGCATTGGGTACTGTCAGGCTCATCAACTCGTGCGGTTGCATGCGCGCCGAGGTGTCCGCTTGCACCACCACACGCTGCAAGCGGCCCTGGTTCGGAAAGTCGTTGATGTAGGCCGAACCCAAGGCGGTTGAAATGGCGGTGTTGATGGCATCAAAGTTGACACCCAAGGCGTTGGCTTTGTCGCGGTCAATGTCGATTTGCAATTGCGGCGCATCTTCCAGACCATCGGGACGGATTTGCGTCAACACAGGGCTCTTCGAAGCCAGACCAAGCAGCTGGTTACGAGCCGCCACCAATGCGTCGTGGCCCTTGCCACCCCGGTCTTGCAAGCGGAAAGTAAAGCCTGAGGCCGTGCCCAGTTCGGGAATAGGCGGAGGGCTCAATGGAAAGATGAAGGCATCACGCACGCCCATGAGCGCACCAAACGCACGTCCTGCCAGGGCTTGCGCCGACTGCATGGGCCCAGAGCGTTCTGCCCAGTCTTTGAGGGTGACGAAGGCCAAGCCTGCGTTTTGGCCTTGTCCTGAGAA
>CAITHK010000310.1 GCA_903892175.1 uncultured Burkholderiales bacterium
CTGAAAGCATCGCCCTCAAGGTCAAAGGCGTCAAAAGCGTCAAGAATGATTTGATGGTTCGTCCTTAAATAGCCAAGGCTCGTTGCCATGGCCCCGTTGCAGTTCACTGCACGGGGCTTTTTTCATGTCACTTGGCTTTGTTGATCTCGTGTCCCAGGTAACCCCCCACGGCTGCGCCGCCCAAGGTGCCTGCGGTGCTGCCGCCGGTCAAGATCGAGCCGCCGATGGCACCGGCGCCTGCGCCAACTGCGGTGGATTTGTCTTGCGCCGACATGCCCGCACAGCCCGTGAGGGCGACCAAAAATAAAGCCGTAAAGCTGGAGGTGAGAGTTCGTTCAAAGTGATGCATAGCAAGCCTCTTTCATGGGTGGGTGAAGTGTGTTCGCGTCATGCGAACCCCCTCAACATAGGCTGGAGCGCTGGGTTGGTCTGTGCGGCCAGACACTTTGTGCGATATCAGACAGACTGCTCGCGCGAAGCGTCTTACTCTCGGGTTTGTCTCCATTCACCATTCAGAAAGAAGCCTTGATATGACCGACCGTAAATCTGTGAGCGACAAAGTAGACGCCTTGGGCGTGGGCCTGAGCGACACCGTGCATGACCTCATGCGGGAAGCCCGGCCCATGCTGCACCAAGCCACCGATCGCATGACCGAACGCGTGAGCGAAATGGCACAGCACGGTGTGGACGCAGCGTGCAGTGGCAAACGCGAGATGCAGAACCAAGCACATGATCTGTCAGACCATGCGGCACACATGATTCGCCATGAGCCCTTCAAGGCGATGTTGATTGCAGCAGGCGTCGGCGCTGCCGTGGTGGCTTTGATCGGTGTGATGTCCCGTCCACATCCCCACCCACATTCACACTGATGTTGCGCGTGTTGCTCAAACTCGTCGTCATGCAGCCGCAGCTGCTGCTCACACACATTCAAAACTACGCAGAACTAGTGTCAGAGGGTGTGCAACACGCCGTGACCGCTTGGAAGTGGCGTTTGTTTCTGTATGCCTTGGCGGCGGCTTGTTTGGCGCTGGGGCTTGCCAGCAGTGCCGTTGCGTTGCTGCTGTGGGCCGCTTTGCCGGTGCTCAACACCGAACATGCCTGGGTCTTGGTGGCCTTGCCCGTGCTGTTGCTGATGGCCGGCGCAGCCTGCTTCTTGGGCGCCAAACGCCACGCCAGCGACCCTGTCTTTGAGGACATCCAGCAACAACTCAAATTAGACATGTTGACCATTTGCCAATCACCTGCCAAATGAAGCGCACCTCCGAATTGCCTCTTGCACTCACCGTCAAGCAGCGCTTGGCGGTGAGTGCCATGCCTTGGCGGCTGCTTCACACGAGCCGGTGTGGGTGAGTGTGTTGCAGCGTTGCGTTCAGCATTTCTTGCCAGCCGCAGCACCGCCCGCCTCTGGCCCTGAGCGCGTGACGCTCAAAACGCCACCAGATCAGGCAACAAACGGTCGTATTCCGCTTTGACCACTTGGTAGCACTCGCAGGTGCGTTGCTCGATGCCAGGTCGGTCGAGCACTTCAATTTTCCCACGGGCGTAGCTGATCAGTCCGGCTTTTTGCAAGCGGCCTGCCGCCTCGGTCACGCCTTCGCGCCTGACACCCAGCATGTTGGCGATCAACTCTTGTGTCATGTTCACGTGGTTGCCGTCGAGTCGGTCCAAACTCAGCAACAGCCAGCGGCAAAGTTGTTGGTCGAGCGAATGGTGGCGGTTGCAGACCGCGGTTTGCGTCATTTGGGTGATGAGGGCTTGGGTGTAGCGCAGCAGCAAATGCAACACTGGCATCGAACCATTGAATTCCTTCATGAGCTTGGCTGCACTCAGGCGAACGCACTTGCCCGCGCTTTGCACCACGGCGCGGCTGGGGGTGGTCTGCCCGCCCATGAACAAGGAAACACCCACGATGCCCTCGTTGCCCACCATGGCAATTTCGGCAGAAGACCCGTCTTCCAGCACGTACAACAACGACACGATGGCGTTCACAGGAAAGTAAACATGGTTCATTTTTCCGCCGGACTCGTACAGCACTTGGCCCAACCTCAAGTCGACCAACTCCAGCTTGGGTAACCAGCGTGCCCACTCTTGAGCAGGCAAGGCGGCCAGCAGATGGTTACTGGATTGACTGACCGCAATTGACATAGTTACCCTTTTGACCAGAGTAAATGTAGTGCCTTGAGCTTGCTCTGTATGTTCGTTATCGCACATACAAAGAAATAGGTTGAAAAACAACACCCGCGCCCGAGGTGCCTCTTTCTGCCTGGCGCGAGCGGTGTGCTCAGACGGTGAGGACGGTTTTGTCGACCACGCTGTACACGCCTGGCACGGCCCAAGCTGCATGCAGTGCGGCTTGGCGCTCACCCCAGGTGTCTGCAAATCCGCTCAACACCACGTCACCGCCGTTGACCTGCACTTGGATGCGTTTGGCGTTCAAGCTCGCGTGGCGCTCCAGCGCCGCCTCGATGTCGCGCCGAACCGTGGCGGCGATCACACGGGGTTTGATGCCAATCAGATTGCTCAGACCCCGCAAGCCTGTCAGATGACGCAGCGCTTCGGCCGCTGCCAATTTTTGAAATTGCCAGTCGACATGGCCCGACAGGGTAATCCAACCGTTGTCGATCATCACCTTGACGGCATCACGAATGCCCACGGTCATGCACTGCAAGGCATGGTTGGCCGACAACACGATGTCTTGGTCATCGCGTTGGCTCAGGGCGGGCAACTTCACATCCAACTCGACCACCAAGGCTTTCATGCCATGCACCCGTTGGGCGGCACGCTCGGCGTCCCACTTTTCTATGAAGCTGCTGACGTGCCCGGTCAAGGTGACGATGCCTTGGTCGACTGTCACCCCGATGTGAGATGCCTCAAATGCAGGGTCACAAGCCAATTCGGCCATGACATCGTGTTGGAGTTGGGTGTTGGTTTTCATGAAAAGTCCGTGGAGGTGGGAGGGGATGTCTTAAGCTCTGCGATCACTTCTTGTCGTCTGACTTCATCTGCTCTTTGTCTTTGTCTTTGTCTTTGGCAATGGCTGCTTTGTCTTGCTTGATGGCTTTCTTGTCGCGCATGACTTTTTCGCCATCTGGGGAGATCGCCTGTGCATCGCCAGATTTTTTGTCGGCCTTCAATTTGGCTTTGTCTGTTTTGAGTTGGTGTTGATCTGTTTTCAAGGTGGTTTGGTCAGATTGCAATTGCTTGGCATCCGTCGACAGGGTTGGGCTGGCTTGCGCGCAAGCTGCACCCGTCAACAGCGCCATAGAAATGGCCAAAATTTGTTTGGCACTGAGTTGAATCAATTCGGTCATATGTAGGTCTTTCAAAAAATGTCAGGTGCGCGGTGTTGGCACCAGCGTGAAGTTTCGGGCTGCGCGCGCAGGGCGTCTGTCTGCTGACGTACGAAGTCAATGAATACACACAGGACGCGTGATGGGGGAGTAGGTGCGTTAGAGCACCGACAGATGCGCTAAAGCCAGACATCCTTCGGCATGGCCCCCGGCGAGTGGGTTGCGCGAAAGAAAAGATGTTGAAGAAATCCTGGGTGTTGATGGGGGCGGGCATGTGGCAACTCTTGGCTGCGGCACAAACGCTGCCCAACGCAGGGGCGCAATTGCAGCAGCTGCCGCCAGCGCCAGTGCGGTCTGCGCCTGGGCCACAGTTGCAGGTCACACGTGAAGCCTCGGGGTCTGGCGTGCGCGTCGATGCCAAAACATTCACCGCCCAGCGCTTGGTTTTGGAAGGCGCCAGTGCCTATGCACCCCACGAACTTTTGCAGATGGCTGGATTCACACCCGGACAGCCCATGAATTTACAAATCTTGTATGGCATGGCAGAGCGCATCACCCGCCGCTATCGGGCCGACGGATATTTGGTGGCACAGGCCTACATTCCCGCCCAAGACGTGAGCGATGGCGTGGTCAAGATCGTTGTCTTGGAAGGCAACTATGGACGCGTGGTGGTGCGAAACACCACCTCCATTCGGCCTGAGCTTGTCTCGGACGTGTTGGCGGTTTTGAACGCTGGCGACCCCATACAACAGCAACCCTTGGAAACCCGCTTGCTTGAACTGTCGGATTTGCCCGGTGTGCAGATTCAGTCAAAGCTCCAGCCAGGGGCAGCGTGGGGTACGTCTGACTTGTGGCTGGATGTCACCCCCGCCGCTGCGGTGTCGGGCAGTGTGGACGCTGACAACGCAGGCAGTCGCTACACCGGCATTGACCGCCTCGGTGGCACCTTGAATGTGAACAACCCCACAGGCTCGGCCGATCAGGTGTCGCTCAGAGCCTTGAGCTCAGGGGCTGGTTTGAATTATTTTCGCGGTGCCTACTTGCGGCCCATCGGGTCTTGGCGCATGGGCCTGGCGTACAGCGAGTTGCGCTATGCGTTGGGGCAAGAGTTTGCGTCGCTGCAAGCCCATGGGTCTGCCCGCATGGTGTCGCTCTGGGGTACCCACGCCATGGTGCGTTCGTTGGCCTACAACCAATACCTCAGCTTGGCCTTGGACCACAAGCTCTTGTCCGACCACCAAGACCAGGTGGCCTTGGACACCGACAAAGCGGTCGATGTGTTGACGCTCACCTTGCACGGTGACCAGCGCGACCCTTGGGCAGGCGGGGGCCTCACGCGGTTTTCGGTCGGCGCAGCGTGGGGCGCCGTCAACATCCAAACGCCCGATGTGTGGCGCACCGATGCCAGCACCGCCCACACGCAGGGCAACTTCAACAAGCTCAATGTCAGTGTTTCACGCCAACAAGCGCTGACCTCCACCGTGTCGTTGCTGGGGTCTGCCAGCGGTCAAACCGCGTCGAAGAATTTGAATGCCTCCGAAAAAATGCAGCTCGGCGGCATGTACGGCGTACGCGCTTACCCAGAAGGTGAGGCCTATGCCGACATGGGTTATTTCCTCAGCCTGGAATTGAGAAAGCGCCTTCGGTCTGCCCCCACGCAAGCTTCGGTGGTTCACCTGATCGCTTTTGTCGATGCGGGCCAAGTCAAGCTCAACCGACACCCATGGAGCGAGGGCAACAACCAAAGACAACTCAGTGGCATGGGGGTGGGCGTGAATTGGGACGCATCCAACGACCTCGTGGTGAAAGCTTTTTATGCCGTCAAGTTGGGCACCGACCCTGCGCAATCCGCCCCCGACCGTTCGGGCCGTTTTTGGGTTCAAACCGTCAAATTCTTTTAATCCGCAATCCCCAGGACGCCACACCATGACCCCCTCACACACGGCCTTCTCGGGCTGGCTTTTGCTTCCCCTCAAACCGGTGGCCATGGCCTGCGTGTGTTGTTGGGTGCAACTCGGCCAAGCGCAACCCAGCTTGGGGGTGGTGACTTCGGGTCAGGCCAGCATCAGCCGAACGGCGGGCCTCACGGTGGTCACGCAAACCACGCCCAACGCCAGTCTGCAGTGGCAAAGCTTCAACATCCCCAAAGGAGAGGTGGTGCAGTTTGTGCAACCCAGTCGAACTGCCATCGCCTTGAACCGGGTGCTTGGGGCCGAGCCCACTTGGATCGCAGGCCAACTGCTGGCCAATGGCCAGGTGTTTTTGATCAACCCCCTGGGCATTGTGTTTGCACCCGGGTCGTCGGTGAGTGTGGGCGGTTTGGTCGCGTCCACGCTGCCACTGACAGACGCGCAGTTCATCGCCCAAGACTTTCGTTTCACAGGCACCCAAGCCGGTGAAGTGTTGAACCAAGGCACGATTCAAACCACCGATGCAGGCTCGGTGGCCCTGCTGGGTGCGCGGGTCACCAACGAAGGCCGCATCACAGCCCCGCGAGGACGGGTGACTTTGGCTGCGGGCCAGTCGGTGTGGCTGGATGTGTTGGGTGACGCCTTGCTGCATGTGGTGGTGCAACAAGGCCAAGCCAATGCACAGGTGGTCAACGCCGGCTTGTTGCAAGCCCAAGGGGGTCAAGTGCTGTTGACCACACAAAGCGTTTCAGACAGTTTGGCCAACGCGGTCAACAACAAGGGCATCATTCAGGCGCAGACCTGGTCGAACGTGAATGGCAGCATCAAACTGTTGGCAGGCATGAGCCACGGCGTGGTGCAGGTGGATGGCAGCTTAGATGCCAGCGCGCCGCAGGGTGGCAACGGCGGGTGGGTGGAAACCTCGGCCCAACGCGTATCGGTAGCCCCCAGCGCGCGCATCGACACACGGGCGCCTTTGGGACAAACCGGTTGGTGGTTACTCGACCCCATCGATTACGCGATTGGCGGCGTGCTGGGCGACGAGACGCCCGCACAAGTGAGCACCAGTTTGGCTTCGAGCAACCGCAGCATCGCGGCCACGCACGACATCACCGTGGCCGAGGCCTTGACGTGGAGCACCGCGCAAACCCTCACCTTGGATGTAGGCCACGACGTGAAGATTCAAGGCGTGGTGACCGCCAGCACGGCGGGCTCAGGCCTGGTGTTGATCGCGGGCAACGATGTCAACGTTTCCTCGGTGATCACCGCCAGCGGGGCGGGCTCGGTGATCAGCATGCATGCCGGTCGCAACATCACCAGCACAGCGGCCTTGACGGCCAGCGAAGCGAACACCCAAATTTCGCTGGTTGCTTTAGGGTCCATCAGCACCGGGGTGGTCACCGCCGATGCCGGAGGTTCTATTCAGATGAAGGCCAACCAAGATGTGACCCTCAACGGGGCGGTCACTGCCGACGGCGGAACCGTCACCTTGCGTGCAGACCAAGATGGGACGGGCCCAGGCATGGCGGGGGGCACCGTGCGGTTTGGCGTTGGGGGTTTGGTGAGTGCGCCCAACACCCTGATCCGTTTCAACCCCGACGGCTATGTCAATACGAGCAGCGAAATCGCCAGCTATGTGGGCAAAGTCACAGGCGCTTTGGATGCACGGGCCTGGGTTTTCTTGAAAGGCGACGCCAAACCCTACGATGGTTTGACCCACGCATCCGTGTCCTTCAACGGCGATCTGAACGCAGACTCTGCCGGCGCTGTTTCCTTGTCGGGTTCGGGCGCCAGTTTTGCCGACCCAAATGCGGCCTTGGGCAAAGCAGTGAGCTACAGCGGCTACAGCATCCAAGGGGCCAACCTTCAGCGGTTTGAACTGTTCGATGCAGGCACGCGCACAGCCAGAGCTGACATCACTCCCGTGGCCTTGACCGTGACAGCGAACAACCAAACCAAGCCCTACGGCTCAACGCTTAGCTTGAACGGCAGCGAGTTCACGAGCACGGGTCTCAAGAACGCAGACGCCATCGACACCGTCACGCTGACCAGTGCGGGCACGGCAACCACTGCCCAGGTGGCGCCAGGCCCCTATGTCGTGGCGCCCACCTCGGCCACAGGCACCACCTTCACGGCCAGCAACTACACGCTGAGTTACGTCAACGGCGCGTTGACGGTGACCCCCGTGGCCTTGACCGTGACAGCGAACAACCAAACCAAGCCCTACGGCTCAACGCTTAGCTTGAACGGCAGCGAGTTCACGAGCACGGGTCTCAAGAACGCAG
>CAITHK010000311.1 GCA_903892175.1 uncultured Burkholderiales bacterium
GGGGCCAAGTTCGACTCCAGCCGCGACCGCAATGACCCGTTTGACTTCCCTCTGGGTGGCGGCATGGTCATCAAAGGCTGGGACGAAGGCGTCCAAGGCATGAAGATCGGTGGCCAACGCACCCTGATCATTCCCCCAGGCTTGGGCTACGGCGCGCGCGGCGCGGGCGGTGTGATCCCCCCCAACGCGACCCTCAAATTCGACGTCGAACTGCTGGGTCTGGAATAAGCCTTTCAGAGCCCGTCAGAGCTGGCAGTCCCTGAACTGCCAGCGCGCATCAGCGTTTGCCCCTTTTTTAAAACCCCCTCTTGAAATTAGGCGGGGCACCCTCAGCTTTGCTGCATCTCAAAAAACTCAGAGTTTTCCAAGCATGTCAGACCCTACCCCACACCCTGCAGAGCCCGCCAACGAGGCCCAACCACCTCTGAATCAAGCCGACGCCCCCACAGAGGCTCCCGCTGCGCCGCTGGACCCTTTGGCTGCAGCGCAGGCGGAAATTGCCGTCCTGCAAGCCAAAGCCGCGGAACTGCAAGACCAGTACGTGCGTGGCCAAGCCGAGGTGCAAAACGCCCGCCGCCGTGCCGACGACGAGGTGTCCAAAGCCCGCAAGTTTGCGTTGGAGAGTTTTGCCGACAGCCTGCTGCCCGTGGTCGACAGCCTAGAAGCTGGCTTGGCCGTGAAAACCGCCACGCCCGATCAAATCCGCGAAGGTGCCGAAGCCACCTTGCGCCAACTCACCAGCGCCTTAGAGCGCAACAAGGTCATTGCCATCAACCCCGCGGCGGGCACCAAATTTGACCCCGCCCAGCACCAAGCCATCAGCGTGGTGCCGGCCGAGCAAGAGGCCAACACCATCGTGGCGGTGCTGCAAAAGGGCTACCTGATCGCCGAGCGCGTGCTGCGCCCAGCGTTGGTCACGGTGACCGCACCGAAATAAATACTTGAAAACGGCAGGGTGATCCACATCTACCGTTCATCTGAATTTTAAAAATCACTGGAGTAAGAACATGGGAAGAATCATCGGGATTGACTTGGGCACCACCAACTCGTGCGTGGCCATCATGGAAGGCAACACCACCAAGGTGATCGAAAACGCCGAGGGCGCCCGCACCACGCCCTCGATCATTGCGTATCAAGAAGACGGCGAAATCTTGGTGGGCGCATCCGCCAAGCGCCAAGCCGTGACCAACCCACGCAACACGCTGTACGCCGTCAAGCGCTTGATCGGACGCAAGTTTTCTGAAAAAGAAGTTCAAAAAGACATCGACTTGATGCCCTACACCATCAGCAAAGCCGACAACGGCGACGCTTGGGTGGAAGTGCGTGGCAACAAGTTGGCCCCGCCGCAAATCAGCGCTGAAATTCTGCGCAAGATGAAGAAAACCGCCGAAGACTACCTCGGCGAAGAAGTGACCGAGGCCGTCATCACCGTGCCCGCTTACTTCAACGACGCACAGCGCCAAGCCACCAAAGACGCTGGCCGCATTGCGGGTTTGGACGTCAAGCGCATCATCAACGAACCCACAGCTGCGGCCTTGGCTTTTGGTTTGGACAAAACCGAAAAAGGCGATCGCAAGATTGCGGTGTATGACTTGGGCGGCGGCACCTTTGACGTGTCGATCATTGAGATCGCCGACGTCGATGGTGAAAAACAATTCGAAGTGCTGTCGACCAACGGCGACACTTTCTTGGGTGGCGAAGACTTTGACCAACGCATCATCGACTTCATCATCACCGAGTTCAAAAAGGAATCCGGTGTCGACCTGGCCAAAGACGTGCTGGCTTTGCAGCGCCTCAAAGAAGCCGCTGAAAAAGCCAAGATCGAGTTGTCCAGCTCGGCCTCGACCGACATCAACCTGCCCTACATCACGGCCGATGCTTCAGGCCCCAAACACCTGAACATCAAGCTCAACCGCGCCAAGCTCGAGCAGCTGGTGGACGAGCTGATCGAGCGCACCATCGCCCCTTGCCGCATGGCCATCAAAGATGCCGGCGTGTCGGTGAGCGACATCGACGACGTGATCTTGGTCGGCGGCATGAGCCGCATGCCCAAGGTGCAAGACAAGGTCAAAGAGTTCTTCGGCAAAGAGCCACGCCGTGACGTTAACCCTGACGAAGCCGTGGCCGTGGGTGCCGCCATTCAAGGCCAGGTGTTGTCGGGTGACCGCACCGACGTGTTGCTGCTGGACGTGACGCCTTTGTCTTTGGGCATCGAAACCCTGGGCGGCGTGATGACCAAGATGATCACCAAGAACACGACCATCCCCACCAAGTTTGCACAGACCTTCTCCACCGCCGACGACAACCAGCCTGCGGTGACCATCAAGGTCTACCAAGGCGAGCGCGAAATGGCCAGTGGCAACAAGTCGCTGGGCGAGTTCAACCTCGAAGGCATTGCGCCAGCAGCACGTGGCACACCACAAATTGAGGTGTCGTTTGACATTGACGCCAACGGCATCTTGCACGTGGGCGCCAAAGACAAAGCCACCGGCAAAGAAAACAAGATCACCATCAAGGCCAACTCCGGTTTGTCCGAAGCCGAGATCCAGCAAATGGTGAAAGACGCCGAGTTGAACGCCGCCGAAGACAAGAAGAAACTTGAAATCGTGCAAGCGCGCAACCAAGCCGATGCGGCGGTGCACAGCGTCAAGAAGAGCTTGGCCGAGCACGGCGACAAGCTCGACGCTGGCGAAAAAGAAAAGATCGAAGCCGCAGCCAAAGAGGTGGAAGAAGCTTTGAAAGGTGAAGACAAGGCCGAGATCGACGCCAAGACCGAAGCGCTCATGAGCGCCGCTCAAAAGCTGGGTGAAAAAGTCTACGCCGACATGCAAGCCGACCAAGCCGCTGCCGGGGGTGCCACAGGCGCGCCCGAGCAAGCCAAACCAGCCGACGACAATGTGGTCGACGCTGAAGTGAAAGAAGTCAAAAAGGGGTAAGCCCTCGCTCTTTCTTTGAGACGAATTTCGCCGCGTTTCACCTGCCAAGGTGGACACGCGGCGAAGTCGTTAGATACAGCCCCTCACCTCACAGCGCTGCACCATGTCCAAACGCGATTTTTACGAAGTTCTCGGCGTCCCTAAAAACGCCAGCGAAGACGAGATCAAAAAGGCTTATCGCAAATTGGCGATGAAGTACCACCCTGACCGCAACCAGGGGGACAAAGCCAAAGAGGCCGAAGCCCAATTCAAAGAGGTCAAAGAGGCCTACGAGATGATGTCGGACCCGCAAAAGCGCGCCGCCTACGACCAACACGGCCATGCAGGGGTCGACCCCAACATGCGCGGCGGCCCTGGCGGGGCCGACTTTGGCGGTGGTTTTGGCGAAGCCTTTGGCGACATCTTTGGCGACATCTTTGGACAAGCCCGACGCGGCGCAGGCGGGCGCCAGGTCTACCGTGGCAACGACTTGAGCTATGCGCTGGAGATCACGCTGGAAGAAGCCGCCAACGGCAAAGACGCGCAACTCAAAATCCCCAGTTGGGACGAGTGCGACACCTGCCACGGCACAGGTGCCAAACCAGGCACCTCGCCCAAAACTTGTAGCACCTGCCACGGCAGTGGCCAGGTGCAAATGCGCCAAGGCTTCTTCAGCGTTCAGCAAACCTGTCCGCATTGCCGCGGCACCGGCAAGATCATTCCCGACCCCTGCACCAGTTGCCACGGGCAAGGCAAGATCAAGCGCCAGAAAACCCTGGAAGTCAAAATTCCAGCCGGCATTGACGACGGCATGCGCATCCGCAGCACCGGCAATGGCGAGCCCGGCACCAATGGCGGCCCGGCAGGCGATTTGTTCATTGAAATTCGCATCAAAAAGCACGACATTTTTGAGCGCGATGGCGACGACCTGCACTGCTCGGTGCCCATCAGCTTCACCACCGCAGCACTGGGCGGCGAAATCAGTGTGCCCACCTTGGCTGGCGAAGCCGCGATTGACATTCCTGAGGGCACCCAAAACGACAAGCAGTTCCGCTTGCGTGGCAAAGGCCTCAAAGGTTTGCGCTCCAGCTTCCCCGGTGACCTGTACTGCCACATCACGGTCGAGACACCGGTCAAGCTCACCGAACACCAACGCAAGTTGCTCAAAGAACTGGACGAGTCGCTGAAAAAAGGCGGCAACAAACACTCGCCCGCCGAAGGCGGCTGGGCCGACAAGCTCAAGCGTTTTTTCAACTAAGGAACGCCTCTTCGCTCTCCCCAGACGTGAGGGATCGCCACACATTCAGGTGATACTTCACGCATGAGCGTCACCATCACTTTCTTGGGCGGAACCGGCACTGTGACCGGTTCAAAGTACTTGGTCGAGCATGCGGGTCAACGCCTGCTGGTCGATTGCGGTTTGTTCCAAGGCTACAAACAACTGCGCTTGCGCAATTGGACGCCCCTGCCCGTGGCGCCACTCGATGTGCAAGCGGTCATCCTCACCCACGCCCACTTGGACCACAGCGGCTATTTGCCGCTGCTGGTACGTCAAGGTTTCAGGGGGCGGGTCCATGCCACCCCAGCCACCTGTGATTTGTGCGCCATCTTGTTGCCCGACAGCGGGCACATCCAAGAAGAAGACGCGGCCTTTTTGAACCGCCACGGCATGTCCAAACACAGCCCGGCACTGCCGTTGTACAGCAAGCACGATGCCATGCTGAGTTTGGATCTGCTGCATGCAGAGCGCTTGGGACACACCTTTTCGCCCATCCCGGGCTGGAAGGCCACGTTCTCCTCAGCCGGACACATTTTGGGGGCGGCCAGTGTGTTGCTTGAAGTGGCAGGGCGTCGCATTCTGTTCAGCGGTGATGTGGGACGCCCCGACGATTTGCTGATGAACCCACCCGATGCGCCGCCCAATGCGGACACGGTGCTGATCGAATCAACCTACGGCAACCGCGAACATCCGCACGAGAACCTGTTGGCAGAGCTGGGTGCGGCGCTAAGCAAGGTGTCTGCCCGAGGCGGCGTGGCGGTGGTTCCTGTGTTTGCGGTGGGCCGCGCACAGGCTTTGCTGTACGCCATCGCCCTCCTCAAACAGCGCGGCGAGATTTCACAGCACTTGCCCATCTTTTTGGACAGCCCGATGGCGGTTCACACCACCGAGTTGATGCACCGTCACCCAGATGCCCATCGGCTCGACGCACAAGCCCTCAAGCTCATGAAACATGTGGCCACCATGGTGGAGACACCCGAACAATCCAAAGCTTTGGCCAAACGCCATGGCCCCATGGTGATCTTGTCGGCCAGTGGCATGGCCACCGGAGGGCGGGTATTGCACCACTTGGCTCACTACCTGCCAGACCCACGCAACATGGTGGTTCTCACAGGCTACCAAGCCCCTGGCACGCGTGGTGCAACCCTGGCCAATGGCGGCGCCACGCTGCGCATCCACGGCCAAGAGGTGCAGGCGCAAGCCGAGGTGGTGCAACTTCAATCCTCCTCAGCCCATGCCGATGCCAGCCAATTGATGGACTGGCTGCGCCATATGAAGACACCCCCTGACCAGGTGTACGTGGTGCACGGAGAACCCGAGGCGGCTGACGCTTTGCGCCAGCAGATTGAACGCGGCCTGACATGGCGCGCCTTGGTGCCCGAATTGGGCAGCACCTGGCCAACCTGAACCAAGGCGCCCACCCCGATGACTTGTGACTGCACGCCATGCGACGCTTGTTTTTAGACACCCCCCCGCGCAAGCCACCATCCTCCACCCATGTGGTGTTGCTCTCAAGCCTGTGGCTGGCGGTGTTCGGCAATTTCGCACTCTGGCACAGCTTGATGCAACTGTCAGACCTTTCGGGCTGGCGGAGTTGGGTGTTTGGTGCGGCCCTGGCGCTGATCATTGCCAGCGTGTTGACGGTGGTGTTGTCACTCTTGGCTTGGCGCTGGAGCTTGAAACTTGCCATCAGTGGCTTGCTGTTGTGCGCCGGCTTTGCCACCCACTTCATGTGGCGTTATGCCATCGTGGTCGACACCCCCATGCTGGTCAACATGCTGCACACCGACAGCCGCGAAGCGCTGGAACAACTCAGCCCTCCACTGGTCTTGACGGTGGCAGGAATCACCGCTTGGCCTTTGTGGTGGCTATGGCGCCAAGCTTGGCAGCCCTTGCCCTGGAACCAACAAATTTTGCGCAACTTAGAGCTGTGCCTTGTGGCTATGTTGGTGACACTCGCCTCGACGTTTGCGGTGTTCCCTGACCTGGCCTCGGTGATGCGCAATCACCCTGAGCTTCGCTACAAAATCAACCCACTCAACACGCTGTACGCACTACTGGATCTGACGGTGATTCCGCCAGAGCAACGCAGTGGCACCTTGCTCCCCTTGGGAGAAGATGCTCACCGGGTGGCGCGCGCCGACAGTACCGCAGCAAGGCCCCCCTTGTTGGTGCTGGTGCTGGGCGAAACAGCGCGCAGCAACAACTTCTCGCTCAATGGCTATCCGCGACTGACCAACCCTTTGCTGTCCCGTGAAAACGTGGTCAGCTTCCGTCAGGTCACAGCCTGTGGGACCAGCACCGCCGAGTCCTTGCCTTGCATGTTGTCCCCACTGGGTCGCGAGGCCTTCAATTCACGGCAACACGAGTCAGAAAATCTGTTGGATGTGCTGCAACGCTCGGGCTATGCCGTGCTCTGGATGGACAATCAATCGGGCTGCAAAGGCCTGTGTGATCGCATCCCACACGTCAACACCTCGGCCTTGAAGTTGGCCGGCGAGTGCGAGGGTGGCGAATGCCGAGACACGGTGATGTTGGCGCGCATTGACGCTGAGTTGGCCAAGCTGCCCCCCGAACAACGCGCCCGTGGCGTGGTGGTGGTGATGCACCAAATGGGCAGCCACGGGCCGGCGTACCACAAAAGAACGCCGCAGGCGTTCAAGACATTTCAGCCGGAGTGCCAAGAAAACGCGCTGTCCCCGTGCGATCGACAACAGCTGATCAATGCCTACGACAACACCCTGGTGTTCACCGATTACTTTTTGTCTCGGCTCATTGGCTGGCTCAAAGCCCAAGAAAAAAACAACGCAACCGCCATGCTTTATGTGTCAGACCATGGCGAGTCTTTGGGGGAAAACAACCTCTACCTGCATGGTCTGCCGTTTCGCATGGCGCCCGAGGTGCAAAAGCAAGTGGCCATGATCAGCTGGTTGTCGCCCAGCTTTGAGCGCTGGAGCGGCGTGTCCACCGCGTGCCTGACACAGCAACGCGATCGTCCACTCTCGCACGACAATTTGTTTCACTCGGTCTTGGGCGTCATGTCCGTTCAGACCCGTGAGTACCTGGCTGAGCGCGACATTTTTGTCGCCTGCCGGGCGCGCTGAAGATCACAAGAAACGGTCGAGCAGCTTGCGGGTGTGCCGATCTAAGGCGGGTAAGTCACGGATCAAAAACTGCACGCCGTGCGCGTCGGCCACGATCAATGTGGTGGGGCTCAAGCGGCGAATGTCTTCCTCACCTTTGAGCACCAACTCTGCCGCACCGCGGTTGGTTTGAACCCGCCAAATGCTGGGCGTAGAAAAGCTGTTCACGCCATCCAAACGCGTGATCTCTGGCATGAACTCTCGGCCCTGCAAAGCCTGCTCCACCAGGGTGCGGTCGTGCTCAGGCACTTGCGCCAAGTCATCGATCCAGACCAATTCTTTGCCCTCTGGGCTCAAGATGGAAATGCTGCGCTGCGGTTGTGCAATTGGGAAGGCCCGCACCACCACTACGCCCAGATGTTGGCTGCCATCATCCAGGCGCAACACGAGTTTGCCAAAGGGGTCCAGGCTGAGTTGAAACGCGACACTCATAGCATCTCCTCTTCACGCGAACTGCCCAGCTTGACTTGCGCAGCTTCGGCGTTCTTGGCTTGGGCCTCGTACAAGCGCCAGTAGGCACCTTGACGGGCCATGAGGGTGTCGTGATCGCCCTCTTCCACCATCACGCCTTGCTCCATCACCACCAAACGGTCGGCTTTGTTCAAGGTCGACAAGCGGTGCGCAATGGCAATGGTGGTGCGGCCTTGCACCAGGTTGTCCAAGGCCTTTTGAATTTCTTGTTCGGTCTCGGTGTCGACCGAAGCCGTCGCTTCGTCCAAGATCAAGATGCGGGGGTTGATCAACAAGGCGCGCGCGATGGAGATGCGCTGACGCTCACCGCCCGACAAGCCTTGGCCGCGCTCGCCCACCAAGGAGTCATACCCTTGGGGCAAACGCAAAATGAATTCGTGCGCGTGGGCGGCTCGGGCTGCGGCCACGATGTCTTCACGCGTGGCGTCGGGTTTGCCGTAAGCAATGTTGTCGGCGATGGTGCCAAAAAACAAGAAAGGCTCTTGCAACACCAAACCAATGTGGCTGCGGTAATCCGACAACGCAATGTTGCGGATGTCGAGCCCATCGACCTTGATGGCGCCTTCACTCAGGTCATAGAAGCGGCAAATCAGGTTCACCAAGGTGCTTTTGCCAGAACCACTTTGCCCCACCAAACCAATCATCTCGCCGGGGCGAATGCTCAGGTTGAGGTTGCGAATCACCGCCCGGTTGCCGTAACGAAAGCCTGCGTCTTGGATGTCGATGCGTCCTTGCAGCGGCGTGGGCAACTTTTGCGGTTGCGTGGCTTCGGGCACGCTGGAGACGTGGTCCAAAATTTCAAAAATACGCTTGGCGCCTGCCGCCGCTTTTTGGGTGTGCGAGACGATGCGACTCATCGAATCGAGCCGGGTGTAAAAACGCCCGATGTAGGCCAAGAAGGCCGTCAACACACCAACGGTGATTTGGTGTTGCGACACCAACCAGATGCCAAAGCCCCACACCACCAGCAGGCCGACCTCGGTCATCAGCGTGACGGTGGGTGAGAACAGCGACCAGACAAAGTTGATGCGGTCATTCACTGCAAGGTTGTGTTTGTTGGCGTCCCGAAAACGGTTGGCTTCACGCTTTTCTTGCGCAAAGGCCTTAACCACGCGAATGCCGGGAATGGTATCGGCCAAGACGTTGGTCAACTCCGACCACACACGGTCGATTTTTTCAAAGCCGGTACGCAGTTTGTCGCGCACAGTGTGGATGAGCCACACGATGAAGGGCAGCGGCAACAAGGTGGCAGCCGCCAAATGCGCGTCAATGCTGATCAAGATGGTGGCAGTCATCACAATCATCAGCACATCGGTGGCAAAGTCGAGCAAATGCAATGACAAGAAAACGCAGATGCGGTCGGTCTCGGCACCGATGCGGTTCATCAGGTCGCCGGTGCGGCGCCCGCCAAAATACTCCAACGACAAACGCATCAGGTGTTCGTAAGCGGTGGTGCGCAAGTCAGCGCCAATGCGCTCAGACACCAAGGCCAAGATGTAGGTCTTGGCCCAACCCAAGCACCAGGCCAACATGGCCGCACCCAACAGCCCCCCCAGGTACAGCGTGACCAACTCGGTGTCGATCGGCTGGCCGTTTTGAAACGGAATCAGCACCTGGTCCATCAAAGGCATGGTCATGTAGGGCGGCACCAAGGTGGCCGCAGTCGACGCCAAAGTCAACAAGAACCCTGCCAACAAGCGCCATTGGTAGGGACGAGCAAAACGCCACAAGCGAAACAAACCCCACGTGGACAGCGGGGCGTGCTCTTCGCGGCGACACACTGGGCACTCATCGCCCGCTTGTTCGAGCATCAGTTTGCATTGTGGGCAACGTGCATCGATCTGGGTTTGCAAACTGGTGCCGTGGGTGATCACCTCAACACGCGCGGCAAAGGTTTCTTGCAAGCGCATGGCCGTGACGTTGTGGGTCAAGGTGAAGCGCCAACTGGCCAAGCGTTGCGTGGCATTGAGCAAACTCAGGGTGCCCACACCCGCATGGTCGGTGTGTGTCAGCACCAAGCCCTTTTCAATGGGCCAAGACTGCCATTGCAAGCCTGTTTGCGCTTCTAGATGCGCCCACAACACCCGCTGGTCTGTCACAATCAACAGCTGTTTTGTGAAATGCAATTGGCCGTCTAAGTCAACCTCTAGCCACGCTAGAACGTTTTCATCAGGAGTCAGTTGCGCTAAAGCTGGATCTTTCCAGCCATCAGGCAAGACGACATTGGCGAAAGCCGATAGAAAAGAATTCATTCTGGATAGTTTCCGTACCGATTCGGTGAACATTCACCGGCGTACGGTAAAAATAGAATCAGGAGACAAGACTTTGTTGCACCCGAGCACGTTGGCAATTCATTGTATCGCCGCCTCTTTGGCGAACACTGCCAGTCTTGTCCCCCCTACCCTGCGCTGAAACCATGGCCTTCCAAGACATCCAAATTTTGCGCATGAACTATTTGCGCGGGCCCAACATCTGGACCTACCGACCCATCATCGAAGCCCTGATCGACTTGGGCGAAATGGAAGACCACCCTTCCAACAAAATCGATGGCTTCAACGACCGACTCAACGCTTGGCTGCCGGGACTGGTGGAACACCATTGCGGTGTTGGCCACCGTGGCGGCTTTTTGACCCGTTTGGTCGGCGGCACTTGGATGGGCCACATCATGGAGCACGTCTCGATCGAGTTGCAGTTGCTCGCTGGCGCGCGTGCTGAGTTTGGCAAAGCCCGTGAGATCAGCAAGCGAGGCATCTACAAAGTGGTGTTTCGCACCGAGCATGAAGAGCTGGGCCGCCAAAGCTTTTTGGCTGCCCGCGAAATCGTCATGGCCGCAGCCAACAACCTGCCCCATGACATGGCGGCCACCATCCAACGCCTCAAGCAAGTGGCCGACAAGCATTGCTTAGGCCCTAGCACCGCGTGCATCGTCGACGCAGCAGTGGAGCGCAAGACACCGTTCATCCGGCTGACTGAGGGCAATTTGGTACAACTCGGTTATGGCGCTCGCCAACGCCGCATTTGGACAGCAGAAACTGACCGCACCAGTGCCATCGCTGAAAGCATTTCAAGTGACAAAGACTTGACCAAGCGTTTGTTGACGCAATGCGGTATCCCGGTGCCCGAAGGTCAGCAAGTTGAAACTGCGGATGCCGCATGGGCTGCGGCCCAAGACATCGGCTTGCCCGTGGTGGTCAAGCCACTGGACGGCAACCGGGGCTGGGGCGTGTCCTTGGATGTCAACACCGAGGTCGGTGTGCGCGCCGCATGGACTGCTGCTGAAAAAGAAGGCAGCAGTGTGTTGGTGGAGCGCTATGTGCGCGGCGACGAACACCGCGTCTTGGTGGTGGGCGACCGCGTGGTAGCGGCCACCCGTGGCGAAACAGCTTGTGTCATTGGCGACGGTGTTTCCACGGTGGAGCAGCTCATTGAGTCTCAGGTCAACATAGACCCGCGCCGAGGTGAGTCGGAGGGTTTCCCCCTGGACACCATCCGTCTGAGCAGCCCGCGCGGCGAAATGTCTCTGCTGGAAATTCAACGCCAAGGCTTCGAGCCTGACAGCGTGCCAGAACCAGGCAAAAGCGTGGTGGTGCAGCGCAACGGCAACTTGAACATCGACGTGACCGACCAAGTCCACCCCGACGTTGCCGCCGTGGCCACCTTGGCAGCGCGCGTCATCGGGCTGGACATCGCGGGCATCGACATCGTCACCCAAGACATCACCCGCCCCCTGGAGCAGACGGGTGGTGCCATCATTGAAGTCAATGCCGGTCCCGGCTTGCTCATGCACATCAAACCCGCGAGCGGCCAGCCTCGCCCGGTGGGCAAGGCCATCGTGGAACACTTGTTTGGCCCCAACGAGTCGGGCCGTATTCCCGTCGTGGGCATTGTGGGCACGCACCAAACGACCCAGTTGTCGCAATTGGTGGCGTGGCTGTTGCACCTGTCAGGCAAACGTACCGGACTGGCATGCCAAGATGGCTTGTACATGGACCAACACCACGTCGGCACCCAAGACGGCCGCAGCTTTGACGTGGCGGAGCGCTTGCTGATCAACCGTGCCTTGGATGCGGCGGTGTTTGAGACCTCCCCTGTGCACATCCTCAACGAAGGTTTGGCCTACGACCGCTGCCAAGTGGGTGTGGTGACCGACATGCCCGCCACCGATGAGCTGCTGGTTCAATTGCACGACATCCAAACGCCAGAGCAAATGCGCACCGTCGTTCGCACCCAGGTCGACC
>CAITHK010000312.1 GCA_903892175.1 uncultured Burkholderiales bacterium
CCACTGGGCCACGATGGTGAGGTACTCATCCTGGCTGAAAGGATAAAAGCTGACCCACAAGCCAAAGCGCTCAGAGAGTGAGATTTTCTCTTCGACGCCCTCACCTGGGTGCACCTCCCCGTCTTCGGTGTGGTTGTAGCTGAGGTTCTCTTTCATGTATTCGGGCAACAAATGGCGGCGGTTGCTGGTGGCATAAATCAACACATTGGGCGTGGCAGCTGCCACCGATCCATCCAAGATGGATTTGAGGGCTTTGTAGCCCGGCTCACCATCTTCAAAGCTGAGGTCATCGCAAAAAATCATGAACTTTTCAGGACGTGTGGACACCACATCGATGATGTCGGGCAAATCCGTCAAGTCATCTTTGTCCACCTCGATCAGCCGCAAACCACGCGGCGCGTACTCATTCAAACAAGCTTTGATCAGCGACGACTTGCCGGTCCCCCGCGCGCCAGTCAACAGCACATTGTTGGCAGGCAAGCCGTTGACAAATTGCTCGGTGTTGCGCTGTATTTTTTCTTTCTGCCCGTCGATCTCTTGCAGATCTTTCAGCCCCAAGGTTGCCACATGACGCACGGGCTCCAAGTTGCCATGGCCGCTGCTGCGCTTGCGGTAGCGAAACGCCACACTGGCCGACCAATCAGGCGCAGACAAAGGTTGTGGCAGCACGGACTCGATGCGTGCCATCAGGGCTTCAGCGCGTTGCACCAAACGTTCGAGTGGATGTTGTGAAAGATCGTTCATGTCAGCTGCGGTAATCGGCATTGATGGTCACGTACTCGTGGCTCAGGTCACAGGTCCACACGGTGTCGGTGGCGTTGCCACGACCCAACACCACACGCACCGTGATTTCGGTTTGTTTCATCACGCGCTGACCGTCTTCTTCGCGGTAGCTTGGGTGACGGCCACCCTGAATGGCCACATGCACATCGTCCAAGTAAAGGTCAATGCCTGTCTGGTCGAGATCGGCGACACCGGCATAACCGACAGCCGCCAAGATGCGGCCCAAATTCGGGTCGCTGGCGTAGAAAGCCGTTTTCACCAAAGGGGAGTGTGCGATCGCATAAGCCACCTGGCGGCATTCGGCGCTGTCTCGACCACCTTCGACCTGAATGGTGATGAACTTGGTGGCGCCTTCGCCATCGCGCACGATGGCTTGTGCCAACTGGCGCGCCACCTGCAGCATGGCCTGAAACAAGGCATGGCCTTCTGGACTTTGCAGACTGTTGATTGGTGCATGTGATGCTTTGTTGGTGGCAATGACCACAAACGAGTCGTTGGTCGACGTGTCACCGTCCACCGTCACACGGTTGAACGAGCCTTCCGCCAAAGCCAACGACAGCTCTTTCATCAACTCTGGAGCGATGCATGCGTCCGTTGCCAAAAAGCCCAACATGGTGGCCATGTTGGGACGAATCATGCCTGCGCCCTTGCTGATGCCCGTGATGCTGACAGTCACGCCAAACAGCTGCAACTGGGTGCTGGCAGCCTTAGGCACGGTGTCTGTGGTCATGATGCCCTCAGAGGCATCTAGCCATTGCTGGGAAGTACCGGCTTGTCCAGCTGCTGCGATGGCAGCAGGTAAGCCTGCCACGATGCGGTCATGGGGCAAAGGCTCCATGATCACACCGGTCGAAAACGGCAACACTTGCTCTGGCGCAATGTCGAGTTCCTTGGCCATCGCCACGCACGTGGCGCGTGCTCGCATCAACCCGGGTTGTCCTGTGCCAGCGTTGGCGTTGCCTGTGTTGATCAGCATCGCACGGATCCCCTGACCCGCTGCCAAATGTTCACGACAGACTTGAACTGGGGCAGCGCAAAAACGGTTTTGGGTGAAGACGCCGCTGACCGAGGCACCTTCATCGATCAACACCACGGTCAAGTCTTTGCGGTCGGCTTTGCGAATGCCAGCTTGGGTGACGCCTATACGCAGGCCTGCAATGGGATGCAGATCAGACGCAAGCGGAGGAAACAAATGAACGGACATATCAATCAGGCCAGTTGGCCGTGGCAGTGCTTGTATTTTTTACCGCTGCCGCAAGGGCAAGGCTCGTTGCGTCCCACTGCGGGTACTTGAGCCGCAAAGGTGAGCGGGTCAGCCGTGGTTTCGGCCTGACCCGATTCATTCGGGCCGGTGTAGGTCACGTTGTGCAAACTTTCAGCGCGATCTTCGAGCGCACTGGCGGCTTGTTCGATTTGTTCGGTTGATTCGATCTTCACGGTCATGAGGACGCGTGTGACCTCGTTTTTGACGGCATCAAGCAACTGACCAAACAACTCGAAAGCTTCGCGCTTGTACTCTTGCTTGGGCTGCTTTTGGGCATAGCCGCGCAAATGAATGCCTTGTCGCAAATAGTCCAACGCCGCCAAATGTTCACGCCAATGGCTGTCTATGTTTTGCAACAAGACCACGCGCATGAAAGGCGTGAACTGCTCAATGCCCACTCGGTCCAACTTGGTTTGAAACGCAGCATGGGCAGCGGAGACCACCCGTGCCACGAGGTCCTCATCGGTGATAGCTGTGGCTTGTTCAATGTCTTGTGCCAAAGGCAAGTCCAACTGCCACTCTTGCAACATGGCGCGCTGCAGTCCGGCGATGTCCCACTGTTCCTCGACCGATTCATGTGGCACAAATTGACGCACCAAATCGACAAAACACCCTTCACGCAAGCCTGCAATTTGAGCGGTTAAATCAGCGGCGTCCAAAATGTCGTTGCGCTGTTGATAAATTACACGACGTTGGTCGTTGGACACATCGTCGTATTCCAACAACTGCTTGCGAATGTCAAAGTTGCGTGCTTCCACTTTGCGCTGCGCACTCTCAATGCTTCGTGTCACGATGCCTGCCTCAATGGCTTCACCTTCAGGCATCTTCAAACGGTCCATGATCGACTTGACACGTTCACCGGCAAAGATGCGCATCAAAGCGTCGTCCAAGCTCAGGTAAAAACGCGATGACCCTGGATCGCCTTGTCGTCCAGAACGGCCTCGCAGTTGGTTGTCAATGCGACGCGACTCATGGCGCTCTGTGGCAATGATGCGCAGGCCACCCAGCGACTTCACGGCTTCATGGTCTTTGGTCCACTGCACACGCAATGCATCGATCTGTTTTTGCTTGGCAGCAGCATCCAAGCTGCCATCTGCCTCGACCTCACCAATGAGCTTCTCGACGTTGCCACCCAGCACGATGTCGGTCCCACGACCGGCCATGTTGGTCGCAATGGTGATCATCTTGGCGCGCCCAGCCTGCGCCACGATGTCGGCCTCACGGGCATGCTGTTTGGCATTGAGCACTTGATGCGGCAACTTGGCCTGCTCCAACATGTTGGCAATCAGCTCAGAGTTCTCAATCGATGTCGTGCCCACCAAGACAGGTTGCCCACGCTCGTAACAATCACGGATGTCGTCTATCGCCGCTTTGTATTTTTCGTCGGTGGTCTTGTAGACGCGGTCCAGTTGGTCATCACGGCGGCTGATGCGGTTAGGTGGCACCACCAAAGTTTCGAGTCCATAAATTTCTTGAAATTCATAGGCTTCGGTGTCGGCGGTACCGGTCATGCCGCCCAGCTTGTTGTAGAGACGGAAATAGTTTTGGAAGGTGATGGATGCCAGCGTTTGGTTTTCCGCTTGAATCTGAACCCCCTCTTTGGCCTCGACGGCTTGGTGCAAGCCTTCGCTCCAGCGACGTCCCGACATCAAACGACCTGTGAACTCATCAACGATCACAATCTCGCCACCTTGGTTCACATAGTGCTGATCGCGGTGGTACAGGTGGTTGGCTCGCAGGGCCGCATACAAGTGGTGCATGAGGCTGATGTTGGCCGGGTCATACAAGGACGCACCTTCAGGCAATAGACCGCGACTGGCCAAAATTCGCTCCGCATTTTCATGCCCTTGTTCAGTCATGAAAACTTGATGCGATTTCTCGTCGACGGTGAAGTCCCCTGGGGTGATGATGCCCTCACCGGTGCGCGGATCCTCTTCGCCAATTTGTCGCGTCAGCAGCGGCACCACTTGGTTGATCGCCACATACAACTCGGTGTGATCTTCCGCTTGCCCACTGATGATCAATGGGGTGCGAGCCTCATCGATCAAGATCGAGTCCACCTCGTCCACGATGGCGTAGTTCAATCCGCGCTGCACGCGATCGACTGGTTCGTAGACCATGTTGTCGCGCAAATAGTCAAAGCCGTATTCGTTGTTGGTGCCGTAGGTGATGTCAGCGCGATAGGCCGCTTGCTTTTCTTCGCGCGGCATGCTCGGCAAATTGATGCCCACCGTAAGCCCTAGGAAGTTGTACAAGCGCGCCATCCATTGCGCATCACGGCTGGCCAAGTAATCGTTCACCGTCACCACATGCACGCCTTGACCTGACAAGGCATTGAGGTAGACCGGCAAGGTAGCGGTCAGTGTTTTGCCTTCGCCCGTGCGCATCTCTGCAATCTTGCCTTGGTGCAAGGCAATGCCCCCGACCAACTGCACATCAAAGTGGCGCATTTTCATCACGCGTTTGGATGCTTCACGTACCACGGCATAGGCCTCGGGCAGCACCTCTTCCAGCGTTTCACCTGCCGTTACGCGTTGTTTGAATTCGTCTGTTTTGGCTTGCAACGCTGTATCACTGAGTTGCTCTAAGTCGGACTCTAAGGCGTTGATTTGAGCGACTGTTTTACGGTACTGCTTGAGTAAGCGCTCATTGCGACTACCGAAAATTTGGGTAAGAAAATTGAAAGCCATGCGAGCGCTGCAGCAGCCTTAGATTCATGCAAATCAGAAAGCCACTTGATCCTTTGTGAAAGGCTGGGTAGAAGCGTCGATTTTAACCGTCCACAGCCCCATAATTGACACATGGCCACCCGAGAACCCGCGCATCCTGACACCCTAGCGGCTTACCGCGCGCTGGGGTACAGCACACCCCCAAAGACCCGGACCATCTTGCGCGGTCGTGCTCAAACCCTTGAACAAGTGGTCCACACAGCGCCCGGCTTAGCGCAACTCTCAGCCATCGCACGTGACAACCAAAACAGGTTGCGTGCCATTTCTCCCTTGCTGCCCGTGTCGTTGCGTGCTTTGGTGCAATCAGGCTCGGTGGAAGGTGACACGTGGTGCTTGCTGGTCCCCAACAGCGCCGTCGCTGCCAAACTGCGTCAAACCTTGCCGGCGTTGTGCGCACACTTGCGAACCAAAGGTTGGAATGTCACCACCATTCGCGTGAAAGTGAAGTCTCCCACCTGAAAAAAACCCCGCTGTGCTTGCGCACAGCGGGGTTTCATGTGGTGCCGATTGTCGGATTCGAACTGACGACCTACCGCTTACAAGGCGGGTGCTCTACCAACTGAGCTAAATCGGCGTAGATGTTATTTTAGCCTTGAAGACGATGGTTTTTTATTTCACACGGGTGAGTGTGGGGCGGCCTGTTGGCGAGGTCGGTGGTGGAGGCACGTCCGTGCTGTCCGAGGACGGCTCGACATGCCCTGTCTCGACCGCCGTCAATCCGGCGCGCGCCGGCGATGCAGTGACTGGTGTGTTCGCACCGGGCGAGTTGGCCACGGGCATAGGAAAGGCCATACCTTGTCCGTTTTCACGCGCGTAGATTGCCAACACGCGGCTGACTGGCACCACAATTTCACGCGCAATGCCTGCAAAGCGGGCTTTGAACTCAATGAACTCATTACCCAAAGTCAAGCTGCTGGTGGCATCGAAACTAACATTCAAGACCACCTCGCCGTTCTTGACGTACTCCATGGGAACCTGCACCGTGTCGTCCACCAACACAGCCACATAAGGCGTGTACCCGTTGTCCGTGCACCACTCGTGCAAAGCACGCAGCAGATAGGGTCGAGTGGATGAGGCGTCCGGTGTGTTCAACATGGCAATTACTTGCGCATCACTTTTTCAGACGGTGTCAGCGCCTCGATGTATGCAGGGCGTGAAAAAATACGCTCGGCATATTTCAACAGCGGCGCAGCATTCTTTGACAACTCAATGCCATAGTGATCTAAGCGCCACAACAGAGGTGCAATGGCCACGTCAAGCATCGAAAAGTTGTCACCCAACATGTACTTGTTTTTCAAGAACACAGGAGCCAATTGGGTCAAGCGGTCACGGATGTGGGCGCGAGCCTTTTCCAAGGCTTTGTCATTGGCTTTGGCCACGCGTGACTCCAGCGTCAAGACATTGGCAAACAGTTCTTTTTCAAAGTTCAACAAGAACAAACGCACACGGGCGCGATCCACCGGGTCACCAGGCATCAGTTGAGGATGCGGGAAACGCTCATCGATGTATTCGTTGATGATGTTGGATTCGTACAAGATCAAATCACGCTCCACCAAAATGGGAACTTGCCCATAAGGGTTCATCACGTTGATGTCTTCGGGCTTGTTGTAGAGATCCACATCACGAATCTCAAAGTCCATGCCCTTTTCAAACAGGACAAAACGGCAGCGGTGGGAAAAGGGACACGTGGTTCCCGAGTAAAGCACCATCATGATGGGCGGCTCCTAAAAATCAAAAAGAGTGACAGGCTGGCCTGTCACTCCGTGAGGTGATGACAGGCGTGAACCTATCACCGAAGTTTTGTGCTTACTTGATGTCTTTCCAGAACGAAGCATTCAGACGCCAAGCAATGACCATGAATCCAAGCAAGAACAACAAGACCCAAACACCCACGCGTACACGGGTGTTTTGTGCAGGCTCGCCCATCCATTGCAAGTAACCCACCAAGTCACCCATGGCTTGGTCGTATTGCAATGGTGTCATGGTGCCGGGGGTAACTTGCTCCCAACCTTTAAAGGCATGCACTGTATGACCGTGTTCCTCGTGCTCTTCGTAGATGGGACGACGCACCCCTTGCATTTCCCACAAAACATGGGGCATGCCCACATTGGGGTAAACCAAGTTATTCCACCCAGTGGCTTTGGTTTCGTCGCGGTAGAAGGTGCGCATGTAGGTGTAGAGGTAATCCGCACCTGTGCCACCGTGGCCAGCGCGCGAACGTGCAATCACTGTCAAGTCGGGGGGGTTACCACCAAACCACTCTTTGGCTTGCTTGGGATCAATGTTGGCCTTCATGGTCTCGCCGACTTTTTCGGTGGTGAACAAGAAGTTGTCTTTGATCTGTTGCTCTGTCAAACCAATGTCAGTCAAGCGGTTGTAGCGCATGAACGCGGCCGAGTGACAGTTCAGGCAATGGTTCACAAACAGTTTGGCACCGTGCTGCAAAGCCGCCAAATCATTGGTTTTGTTGGGCGCTTTGTCCCAAGCCACGGTGTCGCCACCCGACGCCTGAGCACCAGTAACCACACCGAGAACCAGAGCCAAGCTAAGAATAAATTTTTTCATGGTGAATGAGCTCCGTGAATCTCAGTGAGGGGCAAACGTCACACGGTCAGGAACCGGCTTGGTCTGGCCGAGGCGACTCCACCAAGGCATCAAGAAGAAGAAACCGAAGTAGAACAGGGTGCCCACTTGGGACACGCGTTCGCCAATCGCCGAAGGCGGTTGTACGCCCAAGTAAGCCAGCACCACAAAGTTGATGACGAAGATACCGTACAGGTACTTGTGCCAATCGGGGCGGTAACGGATGGACTTGACAGCGCAGTTGTCCAACCAAGGCAAAAAGAACAAGATGACCACTGCACCACCCATCACCACCACGCCCCAGAACTTGGCGTCAATTGACAGCATCATCAGCACCAGGGCCACCGCGCCGCCGAGCACCACGCCCTTGAACAAGCCTGACAGCTTGGCACGGGTCACGCCCAAAATAGCGCCCGCCAAGACACAAGCGATCAGGGCATACATCATCTCGCTGGTGATGGCACGCAGCATGGAATAGAAAGGCGTGAAGTACCAGACCGGTGCAATGTGCAAGGGGGTCTTGAGCGGATCAGAG